>JAUUZE010000178.1 GCA_030590175.1 Clostridia bacterium | reverse complement strand
TCAAGTCTTTTAACTACGTAATCAAGATGATTAACAAAGTTCTTTTTTCCACTTACTGGGTTATAAATTACTAAACATCTTTTCATAATACCCCTCTTTTCACTAGATAAACATTATACCATATATTCAATATATATTTTAGGCAATAAAAAAAAGCTGAAAATCAGCTTTTTTAGTTTAATAGTACTTGAGAAGCAGTTATTATAGCTGTTTTATATACATCTTCTGAACTACATCCTCTTGATAAATCATTAACAGGACTATTTAACCCCGCTAGAATTGGACCCATTGCATCAAATCCACCTAATCTTTGTGCTATTTTATATCCAATATTTCCAGAGTTTAAATCTGGGAATATAAATGTATTTGCTTGTCCAGCTACATTACTTCCAGGATATTTTTTTAATCCAACACTTTCAACAAATGCCGCATCAAATTGCATTTCTCCATCAATTATGTACCCAGAATTCATTTCTTTAGCTAATTTAGTAGCTAATTTAACTTTTCTAGATTCTTCTGTATCAGCACTACCATTTGTTGAGAATGATAATAAAGCTACTTTAGGCTCTATCCCAAACATTTCTGCAGCTTTTGCTGATTCTACTGCAAACTCAGCTAACATCTCAGCTGTAGGATTACCGTTGATTGCACAATCTCCAAAAATGAATTTATATTCGTCTCTAACCATTAAGAAATATCCAAATGTTCTTGAAATTCCTGGTTTTGTTTTAATAATTTGTAAGGCGGGTCTTACTGTTTCTCCTGTAGAGCGAGTAGCTCCACTAACTAAGCCATCTGCAAGTCCCATATATACAAGCATAGTACCGAAATAATTCATATCATGCATTAATTCTTTTGCCATTTCGATAGTTGCTTTACCTTTTCTTCTAGTAACAAATGATTCAACCATTTCATCATATACTTTACAATCGTGTGGATTGATGATTGTACATCCAGTAAGGTCATATTCTTTTGATATTTTATTTGGGTCTCCAATTAATATTGGTTTAACTAAACCTTCTTTTGAAAGTTTTTCTGCAGCTTCTAAAATTCTGATGTCATCAGACTCCGGAAATACTATTTTTAGCGCTTTACCAGTGATTTTTGCTTTTAAATCGTTTATAATATTAGACATTACATCACTCCTAACCGATATATATTCTACATCATTTTATAAATAATTCAATTCTTTTTACATTGTTATTGAATTTTTTCAAAATATGGTAAAATAGTTTTAGGTGATTTTATGAAAAAGATAGATACAATATTATTTGATTTAGATGGTACATTAATAAATACAAATGAAATTATTATTGATAGTTTCCAATCAACATTTGAAACACATTTTCCAGGACTACCATTAACTAGAGAAAAAATAATGACATTTATAGGTCCAACCTTACATGATACCTTTAGTGAATATACTAATGATCCTTTTACTATTCAAGCTATGATTGAATCATACAGAGAATATTATGTAGAATATGAGTTTGGTAATTTTGAAATATACCCTGGTGTAATAGACACAATTAAAAAACTACATAAAAATGGCTATAACTTAGGTATTGTTACTTCAAAATTTAAAGAAGCAGCATGGCCAAGTTTTACTCACTATAATTTAGATGACTATTTTACAGTATTCATTGCTCTTGATGATGTCAAAAATCCAAAACCAAATAGAGAACCTATAGATACAGCACTAAGCCGTTTCCCTAGTGTAAACGAAGCAATAATGATAGGTGATAATCAAGGTGATATTTTAGCAGGTAAAAACGCTGGAATATATAGTGGCGGAGTTGCTTGGAGTTTGAAAGGTAGCGCTCATTTAATGGAAGTTAACCCTGATTTTATGTTAGCAGATATGAATGATGTATTTAGAGTAATAAAAAGAATAGAGGAGGAATAACTAATGGATTGTATTTTTTGTAAGATAATAGAAGGAGAAATCCCTTCTTATAAAGTTTATGAAGATGAAAATGTTTTTGCTTTTCTAGATATTACACAAGGAACTAAAGGACATACTTTAATTATTCCTAAAGAACATATAAAGAATGTATATGATTTAACAGAAGAAATGGCAGAAAATATTTTTAAGGTGGTTCCAAAAATTGCAAAGGCTTTAAAAACTACATTTAATCCAATAGGAATAAACATCATAAGTAATAATGAAAAGCCTCTACAAAGCGTTTTCCACTTCCATATTCACTTAGTTCCACGATATGAAAATGATGGTATGGAGTTATCTACAATTAATAATTATGGTAAATTTAGCGAAGAATACTTTATGAACCTTGTTAAAGATATTAAAGAAAATTTATAAAAAAAAGGATTCCATTTGGAATCCTTTTTACTATTAACAGAATAATTCAGTAAATGTTTTAACCATTACTCCAGTAGCTTCTTTCTTTTCATTAGAAGCAGTTCCTGCGATATCTAAATGAATCCATTTAGTATCTTTTTCAATAAACTCTGCGATAAACTGTGCAGCTGTACTTGCTCCAGCAAGACGCCCACCAGTGTTTTTAATATCAGCAACTTTACTTTCTATAAGTTTCTTATACCCTTTAGAAATTGGCATTTGCCACACTTGTTCTTTAGCTTTTATACTAGCTTTATAGAACTTTTTATAATAATCTGTATCATTAGTAAAAGCCCCAGTAAACTCATGTCCAAGTGCTGCAACCATTGCTCCTGTTAAAGTAGCAGTATCAATAACTTTTTTAGCTCCTTGTTGTTGTGCAAACCATACAGCATCAGCTAAAGTTAAACGTCCTTCAGCATCTGTAGAGATAATTTCAATTGTTTTACCACTTGCAGCAACTAAAATATCATCAGGTACAATTGCGTTATCCCCTATTCTATTATCTGTAGCGGCTACAATAGCCATTACATTAGCTTTTAATTCAAGTCTGGCAATTGCTTCAAGTGCTGATATAACAGAAGCAGAACCAGCCATATCCACTTTCATACCAGGCATTCCGGCAGCTGTTTTAATTGAATACCCACCAGTATCATACATAACTCCTTTTCCAACAAGTGCAGTTGGATCAGAAAAAGTCTTTTTACCTTGATATTTAACGAATATTAATTTTGGTGGTTCAATAGATCCTAAGTTAACACCTAGAAAAGCACCCATATTCATTTTTTCTATTTGTTCTTTTTCAATTATTTCAACAGTTACATTATCAAATCTTTCTAATTTTTTTGCATAAATTGCCAAATCATTAGCGTTTAAATAATTAT
>JAUUZE010000122.1 GCA_030590175.1 Clostridia bacterium | reverse complement strand
TTAAGGGCAATACTTTTATCCACTCCTAGCGCAATACTAAAAAACGGAAATACTACACCGATTAATATACCGAAAATAACCATCCATATTCCTAAGTCAAGGAAATCTCTTTTAGTTAATCTCATCATATCCTCCTTTACTACACATAATAAGTGTAATGGTTTCCTTCTTTTTTAGCAACTTTTTGATATAATAGATATACGATTGGAGCTATTATGAAAACCATTTTAATTCCTTCACAGGGATCATTAACAGAATACAGTGATTTACTCCTTACACAAGATGTAATGGCAATAGATACAGAGACAACTGGACTTGATGTTTTTAATAGTCAATTACGTTTATTACAAATTGCTACTTATAACACCCCTGTTTTTGTAATTGACCTTTTTAAAGTTTCAAGTGAAGATCAAAATATTATAAAAAAAATTATGAAGTTAAACAATACAAAAATCTTTCAAAATGCTAAATTCGATTTAAAATTTTTGTATCACAATGGTTATATAGTTAAAGGTACACTCTTTGACACAATGATAGCAGGTCAATTACTAAGAAGTAATAGTGGTCCTTTTCGTGTTAATTTAGCAGAATTATCAAAATTCTATTTAGGAAAAGAATTAAACAAAGAAGAGCAAAAAAGTGATTTTTCTGGTGAATTAACTACTTCTCAATTACAATATGCTGCTAAAGATGCTTATATTTTATTAGAACTTAGAGAAGCAATACAAAGTGATCTTCGAAAAGCTAAATTAGAAAAGATTGCTACTATTGAATTTTCTTGTATATATGCCATTATGGATATGGAATTAACTGGTATGAAAGTTGATGAACAACTTTTATCTACCTATACACTTCAAATTGAAAAACAGGTGCAACAATATCATGAAATATTGGATTCTTTTGTTATAAATAAAGTAATTCAACAAACTTTCTTTGGTATTGAACAAAGCCACTCTATTAATTTTAATTCTCAAAAACAAGTTTTAACCTTTCTTAATGAAAATGACATTTTTGTAGATGATACATCACAAGCTTCTTTAGCTTCATATGCTGATCACCCCATAATCATTGCACTAAAAAATTATCGTAAAGCATATAAACTATATGGTTCATTTTTACAACCATTGCCAAAAGATATTAATAGCAAAACAGGTAGAATTCATGCAAGCTATTCTCAAATTGGAGCATCAAGTGGTCGTATGAGCTGTCATAAACCTAATATGCAACAAGTACCACGAGATAAAAAATTCCGTGAAATGTTTATTCCAGAAAAGGGAAACTGCTTTATTATAGCTGACTATTCTCAGGTTGAATTACGAATAGCAGCAGAAATTGCAAATGATCCTAGAATGATTGAAGCATACAAAGAAAATGAAGACTTACACAAGTTAACTGCATCATTAATTACTAATTCACCTATTAGTGAAATAACAAAAGAACAACGACAATCTGCTAAAGCTGTTAATTTTGGATTAATATTTGGTATGGGTTCTAGAGGATTAATGAATTATTCTAGAGATGTCTATGGGATTGACATTACACTTGAACAAGCGGACTTATTTAGAAATGAATATTTTAAAGCATATACAGGTATTAAAAAATGGCATGACCATCTAAAGAGTAGCCCACCAACATCTGCAAAATCTATAACAGGTCGTAGATACTTCTACCGTGATACTACTGGATTTAGCAGTTTTTGTAATACACCTGTTCAAGGTAGTGCAGCTGATATTTTAAAAATAGCTTTAGGAAATCTTTATCAGAAAATTAAATATGGTGATATCCATATAGTTGCTGTAATTCATGATGAAATTATTATTGAATGTAAAAAAGAAATTGCAAAACAGACAAAAGAAACTTTACAGATTGTAATGGAAAATGCAGGTCAAACCTTTTTAAGTAATGTTCCACTAGTTGCAGATATTGAAATAGCTAGTAGTTGGGCAGAAAAATAATTCTTATATTATACAATCTCATATAATTCTTTTGCTGAATCTTTTTTCACATGTTCTGCTACTTCTATTACCCTGACAGTCGATACTTTGTTTCCAAAAGTTATGGCAATTATATCACCAACAGTTACTTTTGCTGATGGTTTTGCTTCCTTCCCATTGATTGTCACTCGTTTATTTTCACAAGCTTGATTAGCTATTGTTCGTCTTTTAATCAACCTAGAAACTTTTAAATATTTATCCAATCTCATCTTTGGCTTCCTCCCATATTTTATCCATTTCATCTAGCTTCATTTCTTTTAATGATAAATCTCTTTTTTCACATTTGTTTTCCATAAATTCAAATCGCTTCATGAATTTTCGATTAGTTCGTTGTATTGCAATCTCTGGGTCAATATCCATAAATCGACAGACATTAACTAATGAAAATAAAATATCTCCCATTTCACTTTCTTTTTTATCTTGATCCATTTCTTTAACAGCTTGAAGAAATTCTTCAATTTCTTCTCGTGTTTTATCAAAAGGTCCATCACTATTATCCCAGTCAAAACCTACTTTTGCCGCCTTATCTTGAATTTCATAACTTCTCATAAGGCCTGGTAAAGTTGTGGGAATATCTTCTAGTACATGAATTCCTTTTTTTAGTCCTTTTTCTTTGTTTTTAATATCATTCCAACTTTGTAACGCTTCTTCTTTTGTGTTTGCAATCACATCACCAAAAACATGTGCATGTCTAGAAATCATCTTTTTAGAAACCACATCAATTACATCAGCAATAGTGAAATCGCCTTCCTCTTTTGCAATTTGTGAATGAAGCATAATAAGCAATAAAACATCGCCTAATTCTTCTCGTAATTTGGTCATATTTTTTAAATCTATAGCCTCAATAGCTTCGTAACTTTCCTCAACTAAATGATTTTTCAATGTCTGATGAGTTTGTTCTTTATCCCAAGGACAGCCATTTTCACCACGTAATTGCTCAATGATTTTTTCAAAATCAGAAATATTGTAAGTTTTCTTTTCCATGTTTACTCCATTGTGGCAACAATTATACTAGCCACTTTCTTCATCGGTGTTTGTGAATCCATACTTTGTTTTCTCAATCGATTATATGCTTGTTCTTCTGTCATGTGTAACTTATCCATTAAAAGCCCTTTTGCTTTTTCAATTATTTTTCTTGTTTCAATATCTTCTTTTAATTTATTAATTTCATTTTCAAGTAACTGTATTCCTTTACGGCTTTTTAATGATATCTCAATTGAATTACATAAGACAGATCTATTAAGGGGTTTTCCTAAACAAATTAATGATGGGTATGAAAATAGTGATTCTGCATAATCTTTTTGTACTTGATTGCACAGCATAATCATAGAACATAGTCCACCTTTTATAATAATATCCCCTATATTTACACTTGTCATATCCCCTAATTCATAATCACATACTAACAAATCAGGTTGGTAAGTTCTAACCTTTCTAATGGTTTCATTTCCAGAGATACAAATGTCAGAAACAACAAAAAACTCCTGCTCTAATACGCTTTTTATTTTATTGGCAATATCTGCAGAACGAGCTGCAATTAAGATAACAGCGTTTCTCATTTGTCCTCCCTACACTTTTCACAATTATACCATAAAATAATAACTAGATGTTTTAGTAAGTAGCCAACAAAACTCTGTCATTTTTTTGATAATCTCTATAGTAGGAAATATTAGTAAATTTATTTTGTTCTAATAACTTAGTAACTGCGTTTTTTTGATTATATCCTATTTCTAAAATTAGATGACCACCTTTTAATAAATAATTTCTGCTTTCTAAAATTATTTGTTTATAGAAGAAAAGTCCATCATCTCCTCCATCAAGCGCTAAAAGGGGTTCATAGTCTTTTACATCAACCATTAATTCATTTATTTCTTTGCTTGCAATGTACGGAGGATTAGAAATAATAAGGTCATATTTCTTATTTGCAACATTACTAAAAAGATCACTCTTTATAACTGTCATTCTATTCTCAAGATGATATTTTTTTACATTCTTAGAAGCTATACTAATACACGTATCATCAATATCAATTAATGTAACATTTGAGTTGTTAAATTTTCTTGCATATGCAATTCCTAGAGCTCCACTTCCACAGCAAAGATCTAGGACCTTTTGATGTGTTGGTAGTTTTGATAAGACCTCGATTACAATCTCACTATCACCTCTTGGAATTAACACCCCGTTTTCAATATGAAGAATCATATCCATAAAATAGGCTCTCTTAGTTATATATGCAATTGGCATTAACTTATTCCTTAGTAAAATAACCGCCTTATAATCATCTTCAAGAGCTTTGGATACTAATTCATCCATATGAGTATACAAATAGGTTTTATCTTTTTTCATGATATAAGACAAAAGAATAAATGCCTCATTTATTCTTTCATCTTTTGATATGTTTGATAATTGCTTTTCTGCATATCTAAGCAGGTTTTTTATTACCATTTATCTTCGCCTTCTATTTCAGGAATAACAGCTTTAAATGCTGCAATAGCCACTTCTACCATATCATCATCTGGTTCCTTTGTTGTCAAACGTTGCAACCATAATCCAGGGGCAGATACAATTTTTGAAAATATTCCATCAGTTCGCCCTGTTATCTTAATTATCTCATATGATATACCTGCAACAACAGGAATTAAAACTAATCTAATTAATACATTTAATAATGGTGAATGCCAACCTGTAAAAGAGAAAACAATAATACTAATAATTAATACAATGAACATAAATGAAGTACCACATCTTTTATGATAAGTTGTATACTTTTTTGTGTTCTCTACAGTTAACTCTTCATCATTTTCATAAGTTGAAATTGTTTTATGTTCTGCACCGTGGTACATCCACACTCTCTTGATATCTTTCATTTTAGATACTAAAGCCAAATACCCTACAAAAATAGCTATTCTTAATATTCCTTCAAACAAGTTGTTTAGTACTACTTGATCTTTAAAAATCATACTTATAATAAAGTTTGGTAAAAGAATAAATAATCCTACTGAAAAGAACAGTGCAATAATTACACTAAAATAAATCATTACAGTCATTAATTTATCACCAAACTTGTTTTCTAACCACTTATCAAATTTAGATGGTTCCTCTTCGCCTTCTAGATCAGCAAAAGAAGCTGCATACATTAATGCTTTCATTCCGCTTATCATTTGGCCAAACAAACCAACTACTCCTCTAATAAAAGGAATTTTTCTCATTTTATTACGATGTGGTAAATCTTCTATTTGAATTTCAATTTCATTATCAGGTTTTCTAACGGCCACTGCTTTTTTATGGGGACCTATCATCATGATTCCTTCTAATAATGCCATTCCACCGATACTTGTTTTTTTCATTTCTACCTCTTTTTAAAATAAAAAGGGCTGATATCCATCAGCCCCACATTGCATATTATTTGATACCATATCTTTTCTTAAATTTGTCAACTCGACCACCAGTGTCAATTAACTTTTGCTTACCTGTAAAAAATGGGTGACAACTAGAACAAATTTCCACACGAATTTCCTTTTTTGTTGAACCTGTTTCAAATGTATTACCACAGGCACATGTTACTTTTGCTTGTTTATATTCAGGATGGATACCTTTTTTCATCCGCTTCACCTCTTTCAATAGTGTTTCGCTGTTAACTGTTAGTTATCTCTTGTTAACGCAAGAAGTATTATAACATATGAATTTTACGATTACAAGTATAAATCCTATAAATAATCGTTCGGATTCTTTATTGGTTTAACGTTAATACTATTTGCAAATTCTGCATTATTTTTAGTTCGTAGTAATTTATCAATAAACCATTCTGTAGTTTCAACAGTTCCCATGTTATTCATTGCTTTTCTAATTGTCCAAATACTTTCTAATTCCTTTTGTGTTAAGAGTAAATCTTCTCTTCTTGTTCCTGAACGATTAATATCAATAGCAGGAAATACTCTTTTTTCAGATAGTTTTCTATCAAGATGTAATTCCATATTACCAGTTCCTTTAAATTCTTCATAAATTACATCGTCCATACGACTTCCAGTTTCAATTAGTGCAGTAGCAATAATAGTTAAGCTACCACCAAATTCAATATTTCTAGCTGCTCCGAAAAATCGCTTTGGATAATGAAGGGCACCTGGGTCTAATCCACCTGATAAGGTTCTACCTGTAGGTGTCATAGTTATATTATATGCTCTAGCCAACCTTGTAATACTATCAAGTAATATTACAACATCTTTTCC
>JAUUZE010000007.1 GCA_030590175.1 Clostridia bacterium | reverse complement strand
TTAATTAGTTTAAATAATTTAGAGAGTCACTACCGTTTGGCTGAAAGTAGTAACTGATAAATGATTAATGAAACCACCTAACTTAAGTAAAACCGGTGATTCCGATATAATCCAAATGAGATAACTAATTTTAGTTAATCAGGGTGGAACCGTGGGAAATTATCCCGCCCCTGGGTAGTACCAGTGGCGGGTTTTTATATGGAGAAAAAGGAGGATAACCAAATGGTGAAAATTACATTAAAAGATGGAAGTGTAAGAGAATATGAAAAAGTAACAGCATTAGATGTTGCTATGGAGATATCAGAAGGGTTAGCTAGACAATGTGTAGCAGCTAAAGTTAATGATAAGGTGATATCACTAACAGAAGATATTAAAGAAGATTCTACATTAGAATTATTAAAGTTTGATGATGAAGGTGGAGCATCTACATATAGACATACAACAAGTCATATATTAGCACATGCTGTAAAGAGACTGTATGGTGATGTAGCGTTAGCTATTGGACCTTCTATTGATAATGGATTTTATTATGACTTTGATCTTGATGGAGTTTTTAGTGAAGAAGATTTCGAAAAAATAGAAGCAGAAATGAAAAAAATCATTGAAGCTGATTATGTGTTAGAAAAATTTGTATTACCAAGAGATGAAGCTATTAAATATATGAGTGATTTAAATGAATCATATAAAGTTGAATTAATTAATGATTTACCAGAAGATGAAGAAATTTCATTTTATAAACATGGTGATTTTGTTGATTTATGCGCAGGACCACATTTACCATCAACTGGAAAAGTAAAAACATTTAAATTGTTATCAGTTGCAGGTGCATATTGGAGAGGTGACAGTAATAAGAAAATGCTTCAACGTATTTATGGCACTTCATTTTTTGACAAGAAACAATTAAAAAAATATTTATTTATGTTAGAAGAAGCTAAAAAGCGAGATCATAGAAAATTAGGTAGAGAATTAGAATTATTTGAAATATTAGAAGAAGGTCCTGGTTTTCCATTTTTCTTACCTAAAGGTATGATAATTAGAAATCTTCTTGAAGATTATTGGAGAGCTGAGCATGTTAAAAGAGGTTATCAAGAAATAAAAACACCTATGATTCTTAGTAGAAAGCTATGGGAACAATCAGGACATTGGGAAAATTATAAAGATAGCATGTATACAGTAGAAATTGATGAAAATGATTTTGCTATTAAACCTATGAATTGCCCAGGTGGTATGTTGGTATATAAACAAAAATTACACTCATATAAAGAGTTTCCATTACGAGTGGGTGAATTAGGTTTAGTTCACAGACATGAACTTTCAGGAACACTACATGGTTTAATGAGAGTGCGATGTTTTACTCAAGATGATGCCCATATTTTTATGACAGAAGAGCAAATTGAAAACGAAGTAATAAATGTTATAGATTTAATTGATGAGTTCTATAGAGTGTTTGGATTTAAATACAAAGTTGAATTATCAACTAGACCAGAAAAATCCATAGGAACAGAGGAATTATGGGAAAAATCAACTACAGCACTTAGGAATGCATTGGATACAAGAGGAATTAACTATAAAGTAAATGAAGGTGATGGAGCATTTTATGGACCTAAAATTGACTTTCATTTAGAAGATTCAATTGGTAGAACATGGCAATGTGGAACAATTCAACTTGATATGAATTTACCTGAGAGATTTGATTTATCATACATTGGTAGTGATGGAGAAAAACATAGACCAGTTGTTATTCATAGAGTAGTATTTGGTAGTATTGAGCGATTTATTGCAATATTAATTGAACATTATGCAGGTGCAATGCCTTTATGGTTAGCGCCAGTTCAAGTTAAGGTGTTAACAATTGCAAATGTACATGATGAATATGCTAATAAAGTAAAAGATGAATTACTTAAAAAGGGTATTAGAGTTGAAGTTGATTCTAGAAATGAAAAAATAGGATATAAGATAAGAGAAGCTAGAAATGAGAGAATCCCATATATCTTAACTGTTGGTGATAAAGAAATTGAAGCTAATAGTGTATCTGCTAGGAACAGACGAGAGGGAGATTTAGGTAGCATGTCAGTTGAGGATGTTCTATCTAAAATTATTAAAGAGAACCAAGAAAGGGTTATATAGAAAAATGAAAATTTATAGTGAATGGACAGAGAAAATATCAAATCAAGGTAGCAGTGATTTCTTTGGAGACTATTTAGAAGCAGAAAAAGTAATGTATGCTAATATTCTTGCAAAAGATATGAGTAAAATAACTGGTATTATAAGTGAATTAGCAGAACAGTTTTCAATGGATGTTATTACTTTTACAGGCTTTTTAGATGGTATTAATAGTAGTATAAAAAAACCGCTTTTATTAGAAGAATTAACTGAAGATAGTAATATAACACTAGAAATCGATTATGAGAAATTATTATATAACATGTATGTTGCTAAAGCTAATTGGTTATATACTTTACCAGAGTGGGATAATATCTTAACAGTTGAAAAGATGCAATCTGTAAAAAAACAATATAATGTTGACCATACTGCGATTAGTCAAAAAGTAGGTCGTAATGACTCTTGTCCCTGTGGTAGTGGTAAAAAATATAAAAAGTGTTGTGGCAAATAAATGTATTGGTTAGTTTATATCATAATATTAATAAGTGTAATATTCATTGATCAAATGAGTAAAAAACATGCTACTAGCAGTGGTAAAAAGATAGTTATAAACAAAGGAGCTTTCTTGGGATTTTTAAAACATAAACCTAAGCTCCTTTTATTCTGTCAGTTTTTAGCAATTGGAGTACTAATTTATTTGTTTTTTAGTGATAATATATTTATTCAAAGATTAATGTTTGCCTTAATGATAGGTGGCGCTGTTTCAAATGAGTATGAGCATGTTAAAAAGGGTGGTGTTACTGATTTTATAAAAGTTGGTAAACTATATATAAATATAGCTGATTTAGCAATATTTACAGGGCTTTTTGGTTATATAGTGTATGTGATTATATCGCTATTTATGTTTGGACTCTAAAAGGATAATGTAGTTAATTATTATCAATTATAAGATATGGCTACGAAATAGGGTGGGTGAGAAACCTGTCTTTTTTTTGAAAATTTTTGAAAAATAATAAGTATTATTATAACCCACAAAACTAGATACTTGATTAATTGGCCAATCGCTATTAATTAATAAGTCAACAGCTTTACGAATTCTAAGGTCAATAATATATTGCTTAATTGATAAACCTGTGTAAGCATCAATCATTTTACTAATATAATCTGGATTATAATGAAATTTATTTGCAATTAATTCATTTGATAAATCACTTGTATAATTTTCTTGAATATAAGTAATGATTTCTTGATATTTATGGGGAGGATGAATCATATTACCTTGTTGGAGGTGATCAATAATTAACGCAATTAATAGTTGTAATTGACCATTAACTATAATTTTCCAGTATTTCTTCTTATTATCAAATAATTGTACAAGTGCAGTTATTTGTTTCTTAAAAAGTAGGTCATCTGTAAATTGTATAAGAGGTGGAAAACCTTTAAAATCAGTAAAGTGAATATTTTCAGTTAAATATTGTTCATCAAAAAGATTAATATCAAGAGGGTACATGTTTTCTTGATTTATAAATTTATTAGTAAAATCAAAATTAATTCCTGTTAATAAAAACGGATCATATTCATCTGCAATGATACGGTTTATTACATTTGGATTACAAAACAGTAAATCACCTGAAGTAACTTCATAAGATGTAGTATCAATGATAATAGTTCCTTTACCTTTGTGAATATAGAGAAAATAGTGGTCATGATTCTTTCTAAAACCACTATCATATCCATTTTCACACTGATAGAGATTAATATAGCGTAAATTGGGAGTGATATGTAAAATACTGATATTTCTCTCTTTTTTCATGTTTACCTCTGTTTTGTATTATAATTACTCGTTTTTGTGTATATGAATTATACCATAAAAAGCATATAATATTGATATTGTATGTACCTAAGGAGTAATTAAAATGAGAAAATTAAGTGATGAACAAATGACCTCAAAAGAGCGAGTTTTAGCTACAATGAACTTTCAAGAAACTGATAGAGTTCCAATAGATTATGATGCTAACAAAGGAATTGATTTAAAACTAAAAAAACATTTTGGATTAGATGCAAATGATAGAGATGGTATAAGAGATGCTTTAGGTGTTGACATGAGAGGCATAAAAGCTCCATATAAGGGACCAAGGCTTCATGATTTAATTAAAGAAAGACGAGTAAGCGCTGAATGGGGATGGAGAACAAGATGGGTTGAACATGCAACTGGTGGTTACTGGGATTTTTGTGATTTCCCATTGGAATTTGCAGAATATGATGAAGTAATGAATTGGCCAATGCCAAGTCCTGATGATTATGATTATGATTCCTTAGAAGAAAAATGTGAAAAGTATAAAGACTACGCACTATATATTGGTGACCCAGGTTTGGCTTGTATAATGAATACAGCAGGATTTTTTAGGGGAATGGAGCAACATTTTGTTGATTTAGCTTTAGATGATGAAGCTGGGTTATTATTAGTTGATAGATTTATTGCAATTCAATATGAACAAACAAAACGAATTTTAGAGCGAGTAGGAGATAAATTAGATTATATGTGGTTAGGAGAAGATTTAGGAACACAACATACTCCTATCATAGGAAAAGAAATTTTTTATAAACATATAATATCAAGGCAAAAACCATTTTTTGATTTAGCAAAAGAATATAATCTTCCTGTTATGTTACATACTTGTGGATCAAGTAGTTGGTCATATGAAGACTATATTAAAATTGGTTTAAATGGTGTAGATACATTACAACCAGAAGCTACTGATATGAGCCCTAAATACTTAAAAGAAACATTTGGTGGACGACTATTTTTTCATGGTTCAATTTCAACAGCTGGAGCAATTGCCTATGGAAGTGTTGACGATGTAATAAAAGAAGTAAAAGACACATTAGAAATTATGATGCCAGGTGGAGGGTACATGTTGTCACCAACACACTCGATTCAAGATAACTCACCACTTGAAAATGTATTAGCTATGTATGAAGCTGCTCATAAATATGGCAGATATCTAAAATAAATTCACTTTACACATGTATATTTACATGCAAATAATAGTGTGATATAATTCTATTAAGAGGTGAAAAATGATAACCAAAAGTATAAATTTGAAAGATGCATTAGATAAATTTATTTCTGTTTCTGATTTAGGTAGAGGGCAGGCATCTAGAGTTATTCAAAGTGTAGATGACAATAAAGACCAATTTGTTGTAATTAAAAACAATAAACCAAAAGCAATAATTATGTCTATCGAAGAATATTCAGAACTAGTTGAAGTAAAGGAAAATCTAGAATTACTTTTAATTGCATCAAAACGTTCATCAAATTTAAAAGATGAAGAAATGATTAAGTTTGACGAAATATTAGAAGAATTAAATATAAATAAAGAAGAACTAGAAAAAAGCATCGATAGTGTGGAAATTGATTAATGTGGACAATAAAATTTATTCCTGAAGCAATAAAGGATTTAAAAAAAATTGATAATAGTATTAAGCATC
This sequence comes from Clostridia bacterium, assembly GCA_030590175.1. Lineage (GTDB taxonomy): Bacteria > Bacillota > Clostridia > DUPQ01 > DUPQ01 > JAFGUQ01. The sequence goes on along the minus strand of JAUUZE010000007.1, from coordinate 22,732 downwards.
AAGTTCTAGTAGGAATTAATAAAGTAAGTAAAAATCCTCTACCAAAAACTGAAGGTGGTTATGGAAATCCTCTTGGAAATATTAGAGGAAATGACTTAGCTGGATTTTTTAAAATTAAATACAGAGGAATAGGAATTAGAGTTGTTTATATATTAAGAAGAAACGAAAAAGAAATGATAATAGTAGTTACTTCTGCAAGGGCTAATAACAAAAGTTATAAGGAAGCCCAAAAACGAAAATTTAAATATAAAACTGATTTTTAGAAGAATGGTATTTTATAATTAGATAACAATATATTTCCAAATGAGTCACGGATAGTTTAAGGTATTTAGGAACAAAGAACAATATAATGGAAAAATAGATAAATATATTAAATATAAATAGATATGACCTTGTCACAAATATTATCCTCTTATATAATGAACATGATATTGTATAGGAGGATTTTTTCGTTGGATTACAGTTATTTAGATAAAGAAGAATATAAGAAGTATCCCATTGCTGAAATTGAAGATAATAACAATGGTTTGCCTTTTTTTATCGCAAAGCGAACAACTCTTAACTGTGTTAAACATAGACATGCATTTGTGCAAATTATTTATGTTTCAAAAGGAAGTTGTAAGCATGTATTAAATGATAATGAGTTTGAGATTTTTAAAGGTGACATCTTTATTATGCCTCCATTTGTACCACACTATTTTATTGAAAATGGAGATGTGGAAATTTTTGAATATGAATTTGTTCCTGAATTTATTAATGAGCGTTTTTCACAATCATTTACAGAAAATAGTTTTATGGATTTTGCATATTTAGAACCGTTTCTAGTTATTGAAAATATGATTAAACCACGATTAAATTTATATGGGGCTGCTCAATTAGAGGTTGAAGAGGTTTTTAGAGAAATACTGCTTGAATATGAAGATTTAAATGAAGATTTTGAATTGATGATAAAAGCTCTAACTTTAAAATTATTAATATTGGTTTCTAGAGAATATCATCATACAGATGATAAAAGTGATGAGAACTATTTATTTGCTAAACATAAAGATTCATTAATGAGGGCAGTTGAATACATTAAAGAAAACTATAATACAGGAATTTGTTTAGATGATGCAGTGAGAGTATCACTATTATCTAAATCATACTTCGGATTTTTATTTAAACATATGACACATATGACTTTTACTGAATATGTAAACAACCTTAGAATTAATAAAGCCATTGAGATGTTAAAAGAACGACCTGATTTAAAAATAATTGATATTTGTTTTGAAGTGGGATATAACAATGTAAATCATTTTAATAGAATATTTAGGCAACAAATGGGATTAACACCCATGCAAGTTAGAAAAAACAGAAAATTATAAGGAGATTACTATGATTATTGACGCACACAACCATCCAGACTGGCATGGCCATGATTTGGATAAGTTTTTACAAAACATGAAAGACAATGATATTGATGTTACATGGCTATTTACTTGGGAATGCCCAGCTGATGAGTTTGATAGTGGGTATGGCAGTGCTTTACCACTGATGTATGATAATGGGCCAATACCATTTGAGCGAGCGTTATATTACAAACAACAGTATCCGGATAAGTTTGTTTTAGGTTATTGTCCAGACCCTAGAGATCCAGAAGCAATTAATAAATTAAGAGCAGCTGTTGAAATTTATGGAGTAAAAATTGTTGGTGAATTAAAATTACGAATGATGTATGATAATCCAGATGCCATTAGGTTCTTTAAAGAATGTGGAAAGCTTAACCTTCCAGTAACTGTACATATAGATTATGAGTTTAATAAAGACACCAATGCACCATGGCCAAACTATTGGTATGGTGGAGGAATTGATGCTTTTGAGAGAGCTATAAAAGCTTGTCCTAATACTATCTTTTTAGGACATGCACCAGGTTTTTGGGCACATATATCAGGAGATGATCAATTTGATAAAGTATCATATCCAAAAGGGCCTGTATTACCAGGAGGTAAAGTAATTGAAATGATGGACACTTATCCTAATTTATATGGTGATATATCTGCAGGGTCAGGTTGTAATGCTTTAAAAAGAGATAGCGAATTTGCTAAAACTTTTATAATTAAATACCAAGATAGGTTATTATATGCTAGAGACTATTTTGATAAACAACATAGAGAATTTATTGATTCATTAGATTTAGAGCAGTCAGTTCTTGATAAGTTGTATTATAAGAACGCACTAAAATTAGTACCACTTGATTAGAAAGCGAGCGAATATATGAGAACAATTAAATTTGGAATTATTGGATGTGGTGCAATTTCATACAATCATGCAGATGCCATTAATATAATTGGCAATGCTAAATTAATTGCTTGTACAGATGTAAATAAAAAAGCATTAGGTGTTTTTAGTGAAAAGTATGACATTGTTGGCTATGAAAATGTAGAAGATATGCTATCTAACAAAGAAATTGATGTTATTTGTATATGTACACCTAGTGGTCTTCATGCCAAATTTGCAGTAATGGCAGCTAATCATCAAAAGCATATTATTGTTGAAAAACCAATGGCACTAACAGTTAAACAATGTGATGAAATTATTTTAGCTAGTGAAATAAACAATATAAAAGTTGAGGTAATTTGTCAGAATCGATTTAAAAATACTTTCCGCTTTGTAAAAAAGATTATTGAAGATGGAAAACTTGGTACAATCGTTTTAGCAGATATATATATGAAGTACTATAGAAGCCCTGAATATTATGCAACTAGTAATTGGAAAGGCACTTGGGCTATGGATGGTGGTGGAGCTTTAATGAATCAAGGAATCCACGGTGTTGATATTATGTTATATATGCTTGGTGATGTAAAAAGTGTTTTTGGACATACGAAAACTTTAGCTAGGGATATTGAAGTAGAAGATACAGCTTCTGCTATTGTTGAATATGAAAATGGAGCTATTGGTGTGATTCAAGGAACTACCAGTGTATCACCTGGTTATCCAAGAAAAGTTGAAATTAACGGAACGATTGGAAGTATTACATTAGTAGAAGGGGATATTACAATTTGGGATGTTCCAAATGTTAAACAACCAATAAGCCATTCAGAAAGTTCTAAATCATTTAAAGACCCTATGGGATTTACTATTGAAGGTCATGTTATGCAAATAACAGATATGGTTGAAGCAATCATAGATGATAGGACACCATATGTAGATCAATATGAGGGCAAGAAAGCCGTTGAGTTAATAACTGCAATATATGAATCTTCTAATAAAAGGAAGTTAATAACTTTATGAAAAAGATACTAATCACAGCATTTGAGCCTTTTGGCAATAATATAACTAACCCAACCATGGACATACTAGATGCCTTGCCAGCAAACATTGGTAAGAATTTAATTATAAAAAAAACATTGCCAGTGATATATCAGAAGTGTTTTGATTTGTTAAAACCAGTGATAAAAGAAGAAAAACCTGATTTTGTGCTTTGCCTTGGTTTAGCAGGGAAACGAACATCAATCTCAGTTGAGCGAATTGCTGTTAATATGATGGCGGGTTTAATTGCAGATAATATGAATAATCATTATAATGGAACCCTAATTAGTGATAATGGAAAAACAGGTTATTTTACAACATTACCATATGAGGATTTGGTAAAAGTTGATGATTTAGTAACTTATTCATTTAGTGCAGGAACATATATTTGTAATAACATTTTTTATTGTTTGATGGAATATATAGACTTAATGAAACTTTTTACAAAAGGGGGATTTATACATGTACCATTATCAAAAGATAATAAGATAGATCCATATATCCCAATTGAAGTACAAATAGAAATTATTAAAAAGATGATTAAGGTATTAGGTGAGAGCTATGGGTAAATTAGTATTTGTTACAGGTGGAGCGCGAAGTGGGAAAAGTACCTTTGCCGAAGAATATGCAAAAAAAATAGGTGGACCTGTGATATATGTGGCAACAGCTATTGCATTTGATGAAGAAATGACAAATCGTATAGCAAAGCATCAAGCACAACGCCCAAAAACATGGAAAACGTTGGAAGCTTACTTGGATATCCCTACAAAATTATTGTTATTAAATCCTAATGTGAAAACAATATTACTAGATTGTATTACAGTATTAATTAATAATGTGATGATGGATGAAATAAACGATTGGGAGAATATTACAAGAGAAGAAATTAATCTAATTGAGGAGATAGTTATTAGCGAAGTACAATCGCTAATTAATTATACAAGAAAAAACAATGTAACAATGGTTGTTGTTACAAATGAAACAGGTAGTGGAATTGTACCAATGTACCACTCATCTAGAATTTTTAGAGATGTATCAGGTAGAGCTAATCAACTATTAGCAACAGCTGCCAATAAAGCGTATTTATTGGTTTCATCATTACCAGTTACATTAAAGTGAGGAATTATGAAAAAACTATTTAAACGATTTATATTAATGATCCAGTTTTTCACTAGAATTCCCATTAAAGTAGAAATCCCTAGTGATAATGAAGATTTTGGTAAAGGTTTAGTATTTGCTCCTATTATTGGATTAATGATTGGTGGAATTTTATTAGGATTTTACTATTTATTTATGCTGTTTTTACCTCTTATGGTCACAATAATCTTTATCATATTATTATACATTACTATAACAGGTGGTCTACATCTTGATGGGTTAGCAGATACATTTGATGGTTTGTTTTCAGGGAGAGGTAAAGAGAGAATACTTGAAATAATGAGAGATTCTCGTATTGGAACATTTGGAGTATTAGCTTTAGTAGGTGTTGTGTTAGCAGATATTGGGCTATTAGCATCAATTAATCCTTTGAATATACCTTATGCAATATTACTATTTCCTGTTGCAGGGCGAATTGGTTCACTATTATCAGCAGGCTTATCATCATATGCTAGAGAGCAAGGACTTGGAAAATCATTTATTGACTATTGCACAATGAAAGAAATTACTATTGGAATTGTAATAGCTTTTATTATTTTCTATATTTTTCTTGGATTACTTGGTGTAGCAATTGCATTTCTAACCCATATAACAACCTTGATATTAACACTTATGTTGACTAAAAAACTTGCAGGAGCTACTGGTGACATTTTAGGAGCAGTTTGCGAACTTAACCAGGTAGCATTTTTAATAATTGTTTTATTAATGCTATAAGGAGATGCTATGTTTACAATTTACTTATTAAGACATGGGGCAGTTGATGTAGCTGATGGAACCTATTATGGTATTTTAGATTATCCATTATCTGATAGTGGTAAAGAAGAATCATATATTGCTGCAAATTATTTAAAAAATGAAATTATTGATGAGATATGGTGTAGTCCGTTAACACGAACTAAACAAACTGCTGATATTATTTGTGAAAAATTAGTTAAATCATATAAAATTAATGAACTATTAATTGAGAAAAGTTTTGGGATTTTTGAAGGTATGACATTTAAACAAATTCTCTCTACATATCCAGAAGAAAGCCAGTTATGGTTAAACGATTGGTATGGTTATGAAATGACAGGGGGAGAGAGTGCTAGTGGCCTTTATAAACGTTGTACAAAAGTAGTTAATCAATTAATGAATGATAAAAAAAATATACTGATAATTTCTCATCAAGGGGTTCTACGCTACCTATTAGCAGAGTTATTACAATTAGATAAAGAGAATATGTGGCGTTTCTCTATTAAAAGTGGTAAACTAGCAAAAATCGTTGTTAATGATGAAGGGTATGCTTATTTGGAGGTTATATAATGGACAATAAAAAATTAAGGATGATGACTTATACATCAATTTTTACTGCTTTGGTATTTTTAGTAACATATTTCTTACCACCTATTAAATTACCAGGAGGTTACTTTAATTTTAGCGATAGTGTTATTATTTTATGTGCTTTAATGATAGGTGGGAAAAGTGCAGCATTTGCAGGAGCCATTGGTGCTTCACTAGCAGATATTGCCCTAGGGTACACAATTTTTGCACCATTTACTTTTTTCGTAAAAGGGATTGAAGGATTGATTGTTGGAATGCTTGCAAAAAGAAAAAGTAAAAAAGCACGATGGATTGCAGCACTAACTGGTGGTGTATTTATGGCTATTGGTTATTTTCTAGCCGAATGGTTACTGTTACCTCTATTAGATCCTGCATTTGGTATGGTAGTAGCCATATCTGAATTACCATTTAATTTGATACAAGGAATTGGAAATGCAATAATCGCATTAGTTTTATATAATTTACTTTTAAAAGCAAATAAGAATATTATGCCAGAAATCTAATAAAATAATTTGATTTTAAAAAAGACCTCTTTATGAGGTCTTTTGCTTATAATCCAAATAATTGTAATTTTTTTATATCTTTTTTTACCGAATATGGAGACTTATTTTCATAACCAAATGAAATAACAGTTGATACATAAGAGTCAATCCAACCAGTATCAAGTAAAGCCCTTGCAAAAAATATGGATGTTTCATCAATAGCTTTTAATTCAACTGTTGTTTTTATATAATTCCACATAACTTCATTTGAAAATGGTTGATCAAGTTCTTTACCCTGTTCAATTCTCTCTTGAGCACCTAAAAGGTCTTTTGAGAATATTGATGATAAGATTAACTGATTAACATATTCAGGTGAATCAATTGATTTTGGTATTGAAGTAAACTTTGAAGCAATTTGTGTGTCATTTAATAATTCTTTGTTGGTAATTGCCATTCTTCTTAATAACTTCCATCTAAAATCTTTATCTAAAGTGGGGAAGAATAAACAGGTTTTTAAAATCTCGTTTGCTCCATTTGGTCGTCTTCCAGTAACAAAATACCAATATGAAAGAAAAATAATTGCTAACACATTAGCCTTATCTAGTTCATATTCATCTAGAGTTCGCTTCATAGACAGGCCTAATAGAAATGATGAAAAGTATCCATCACGTAATTTTTGTAAAGCACTTTGATCTTTAAATAATAGGAAAGATAAATCGTGTATTAACATATGCCTGTAACTTTTATTAAGAATAAGTAGATGTTCATGTTTTTCAAAAACTGTTATGGCTTTTTGATATTTTCCTAAACAAGAATATGCACAAATTAAACCAATTACAGATTTTTCTACTTCAATATTATTTTTCAAAGAATAATTAAAACCTCTAATGGCCTGTTTATAATCTCCATCTTTTAAAGAGAGGTAGGAAAAAGCATAATGTGACTGTAATTCACTAATAGTTTTGTTTTCACTCACTAATTATTTCCTCCAATTCCAGGTGTACTATTTAAATACTCTTCAATAATTTTTTGAACATTATCATCTTTTACTTTAATAGAAAACTCAATACGTCTATTATCTGCCATTCCACTAGTTGTATCATTGCTTGAAATAGGTCGTAATTCAGAAAAACCTGTGGCAGCAAAGTAACTACCATATTTAGTCTCTAAGTCTGGATTAGCATACATAATATAATTTAAGACATTTGTTGCACGTTCTGATGATAATTCACGGTTATAGGAAACAGAGCCTTGAGAGTCAGTATGGCCTTCTACAGAGATGGAATCAATGTAGTCTCTAACTTCACTATCATTTAAAATAACTTCAAAGGCAACAGCTAATTGTGTTAATAATGCTTTTCCTTCAGACTTGATTTCAGCAGAGCCTGTATCAAATACTAAACTAGCTGTAATATATAGATTAGCATTGCTTCCAATAACAACCATTTTTTCTCCCTGGTCATTATATTCACCTAGGGTGCTTTCAATGGATTTTTGAACAGTTTCAAAGATACTTGCTTGTAACACAGAAATACTTTGTAATTTCATTCGTAAATCTTCTAGTTCAGTTGAGTTAATGGCAATAATGCTTTCAAGTTGCATTTGTTTATCGCCTAATACAATTATTAACTGATCCATGGCATTTTTTTGCTCTTTTGCGTTAGTTAACTGATCATCTAATGCAGCTAATTGTTCATCAAGCATAATTTTGATATCTTCTAAATTTTCTAAATCATCTTGGGTTTCTGTCAAAATTAGAATCTTATTTTCCAACTCTAATTGTGTGGAATTTAGAGCATCTTTTTCATCTTCCAAGTTAATTGAAATAATAATATTTTTTATAAATACAATCATTACTAGAAAAAGTAGAACTAAAGCCACTGTTGACATAACATCAGCAAAAGAAGGCCAAAAGTTATCTTGTTGTTGTTTATTTCTTGTGTTTCTAATATATCGTTTTCTCAAATTGCTTCACCTCATAATTAGTCAGTAAGCGCTTGCTTAATATCGTCTAATTTCTTATTGATTTCTCCTGTAGCTGACTTATTATAGGTCAGTGTCTGCTCAGGTAAACTAGCTATGGTTTGGGCCACAACTTTTTGATTATCATCAAAAGAATTAACAATAACCTCTAAATCTTTCATCGCTTTAGAAATACCTTGGTTAAGTTCTTTAGATATGCTTTTGGAGCTATCTAACATAATCTTAGAATAAGTTTCTCCTGTTGATTTAGCCATATCAGCAATTGCTTTATTAACTTCTAATAATGACTTGCTAAAGGTTTCTTGAATATCTGCTACAGTTTTTGTATTAGTTTCAGAACTTTCTTTTAACAATAAACTCAATGTGTTAACTGCATTAACTGATTTATCTACTTGAGATACAAGTGATTGCATATCAGTAACAACTTTCTGATTTAATGAAGACATTTCGGTAGCAGCTGATTTTACATCTTCAGAAAATGTTTGAATGGCATTAAAGTTGTTTTCAATTAAGCTAGATGAATCAGACAGTGACTGAGCCATTTTTATAAAGCTAACATCCATTTTTTCAATATTATTACTTAAATTAGTGTTGAAACTTGAAAAGTCTTTCATGTTATTAGCAAAATCTTGTAAACTAGCATCAAAACGGTCTACTGTATTATCCAATACCTTAGATGATACTGAAACATCCATTACAACATTTGTTAACTTATTACCAAACTCATTAACAGTATCTTTAAGTGAACTTTCGATTTTTTCACCAAACTCAATAAATGTGTCTCGTAAAATACTATTTAACATTGTATATTCTGTTTCTTTGTCTTTAGCAATTAATATTGCAATAGTATTATCTAGATACTCTTCAATGCTTACCATTAAGCGTTCTTTTTCATCAGTTCCATTAACTACAACAAGTAAGAGAGTCATAATTATGGAAAAGAATATTCCAAATAGACTTGTGATAAAAGCTGTACCCATTCCACTTGCAGCTTTTGCTAAGTTTGAAAGTAGGTTAGTTAAGTCAAGTCCAGATGCAGTAGTAGAACCACTCATTAGTAAATCAACAAGTTCAGAAACTGAAATTGTTAATCCTATAAATGTTCCTAATAAACCAAGAACAATTAAAGTGGATATACTCTTAGAAACAAAATTTTCACCTATCTGATAATAATATAGATGGTCAGTAAAACTTTTTTCAATAGTTGCTTGGGTATTAACTTCGCTGTAACTACTACTAGCTGCAGCTTTGTACTCTTGTACAATTTTATTTAAAAATTCATTTTTAAATACACCTGCACGTCTTTGTTGTCTACTGGCAAGTTGCTTGCGAATAGACATGTATTTTAATTTGATTATTATGTTAATAATCAAGGCAGCTACAAAGACACCTAATATGATATAAATAATGACTTTTCCTGATACATCGATGTCCTTTAGTAGTTCAAATATTAGATTGTTGTTCATAAAATTACTCCTTGAAATTTTTGAATTTATAAGGCTATTATATCAAAACTTAACACTTTCGGCTATGTCAAAAGTTATAACATAGAAGTCTATATTTATTAAACGTATAAATGTAAAAAAAGTTCCTTGATAAAAAAAAAATGTGGTATAATGCACTTGTAAAAAATCATAGGAAAAACAAGGGGTAAAGCAATGAAGAAAATACATTTGGTATGTAATGCACATTTAGATCCAGTATGGTTATGGCAACGTCAAGAAGGTGTGGGAGAAGCACTATCAACATTTAGAATTGCTGCAGATTTTTGTGAAAATTATAATGGTTTTGTTTTTAATCATAATGAAGCTGTTTTATATGAGTGGGTAGAAGAATTTGAACCTGCCTTATTTAAAAAGATTCAAAACCTAGTTGCCAAGGGAAAATGGCATATTATGGGTGGTTGGTATTTACAACCAGACTGTACAATGCCATCTGGTGAATCACTTGCTAGACAGATGATTTATGGAAAAAATTATTTTATGAAAAAATTTGGTGTTGAACCTAGAACTGCTATTAACTTTGATTCATTTGGTCATTCAAAAGGAATGGTACAAATAATGAATCAAGCAGGATTTGATTCATATATATTCTCACGACCATCTAAAGCATTAAAAGAACTTCCAGGTGAAGATTTTACTTGGGTTGGTTTTAATAACTCTAGTGTAACTGCTTCTCGATCATTTCATCATTATTTGTCTGGAAAAGGTAAATCTGTTAAAAAAATTAATGATTTTTTACGTGAATATCCTGAAAAAGAAGCATGTATGGTTTTGTGGGGAATTGGTAACCATGGTGGTGGACCATCTAGAGAAGACTTAGAAGCCATTCAAGCATTTAGAAAAGAAAATACTGATATAGATGTAATTCACTCTACACCAGAAGCCTATTTTACAAATCTTAAAGCTACTGAGCAACTTAAAAGTTTTGATAAATCACTTAAGCCTTTTGCAGTTGGTTGTTATACTTCACAAATCAGGTTAAAACAAAAACATCGTTTATTAGAAAATGAATTATACATGACAGAAAAAATGATGACTGCTGCATGTGTGAATGGAGTTATGGACTATGATAAGAAACAAGCTACAGAAGCATTAAAAGACTTAATGTTTTGTGAATTTCATGATATTTTACCTGGTTCTTCCATTCAAATAGTAGAAGAAGATGCTCTAAGACAATTAGATCATGGTTTAGAGATTACTAATAAATTAAAAACAAAGGCATTTTATATGTTATTAAGAGGTGAAGATAAAGGCGAAGAGGGGGTGTTACCAATTTTTGTTTACAACCATCATCCTTATGAAGTAAAAGGTATTTTTGAATGTGAATTCATGAATGAATTTGTTTCATCTAAAGTTTTTTCTATACCTATAGTTAAACAAGATGGAAAGATAATACCTTCTCAAAATGAGAGAGAAGCATCAGGATTACATGCACTTGACTGGCGCAAAAAAGTAGTGTTTACAGCCACTTTAAAACCATCAGCCATGAATCGCTTTGATTTAACACTTACACCAATTACCAAAAAGAAAATTACATATAAATTTAAACAGTATGTTAAAAATGGAAATGTAGCAATTAAAACAGAGCAATTAGATATAAAAATTTCTAAGCTAACAGGTTTAGTTGATACTTACAAAGTAAATGGGAAAAACTATTTAGATAAGTCAGCATTTAGATTGGCAATTTATAATGATACATCTGATGCATGGGCTATGGAAACACCAAAAATTACTAATTTATTAGATCATTTTAGATTAATGACTACAGAAGAAGCTAGAGCTTTTGGACAGATTACAAGAAAAGATTTTGACTCTGTTAGAGTAATTGAAGATGGTGATTCAAGAGTTGTTGTTGATGCTTATTTTAAATATGGTGATTCAGCTGCAATTATTACTTATTTAATTCCTAAAAAAGGAACATCTGTAGAAGTAAAAGTTAGAGTATATTGGAATGAAAAAGAAAAAATGTTACGTTTATCTATTCCAACTATAATGGAAAAAGCTTCTTATTTAGGTCAGACAGCTAATGGATATGAACAATTATTTGAAGATGGAACAGAATGTGTATCTCAAAAATGGTGTGGTGCTTTTGATAGTAATCAAAATAAAGCATTTGTAATTATTAACGATTGTTTATATGGCTCATTTTATAACAAAGGAACCATTAATTTAAGTCTAGTTAGATCTCCTGGGTATTCAGCTCATCCAAAAGGAATCAAACCTATGATGATTGATGATAGGATTTATCCACGAATTGATCAAGGGGAGCGAACATATTCCTTTATGTTAATGGCTGGAGAAGAAGAAAAGATAAAAGAAACTATAGATAAGGTAGCCTTGGTTTATAATGAAAAACCATATGTAATAACAGCTTATCCAGCAGGGGAGGGTAAATTCATTAATCCAATTATCACTTTATCAAATGAAGCAATTTTATTACAAGCAATGAAGCTTAGTGAAAATAGTAACGATTATGTAATAAGACTATATAACAGTACTGATACTTCTAAAGAAACTACTGTTATATCTATTCCATTTGGAATTAATGAATTTGTAACGTTAAATGGATTTGCAATAAAAACTTATGTTATAAAAGATGGCAATCTAATAGAAAGTGATTTGTTAGAACGACCAATTAAGTTATAGGAGATATTATGGCTTTACTATATACGTTAAAAAAACAAGTACTTGAAGCAAATAAACAATTAGAAAAATATGGTTTAGTAACCTTTACTTGGGGAAATGTTAGTGCAGTTGATCGAGACGAAGGAATTATGGTTATTAAGCCAAGTGGAATACCATATGAAGAACTAAAAATCGAACAATTAGTTGTTATGTCCTTAGATGGAGAAAGAATTGAAGGAGAACTTAATCCTTCAAGTGATACACCAACACATTTATATTTATATAACAATTTTCCTAAAATCGGTGGAATTACACATACCCATTCAATATGGGCAACCTCTTTTGCACAAGCTAAAAGGCCTATTATGGCTTTAGGAACAACACATGCTGATTATTTTAGAGGAGAGATTCCATGTACTCGTACTCTAACTAATGAAGAAATTGAAAAAGAATATGAGCAAAATACTGGCAAGATTATAGTTGAGTTATTTAATAATTTAGATGAAAATGAATTACCAGGAGTTCTAGTGGCAAACCATGGTCCATTTTCTTGGGGGAAAGATGCATTTTCTTCTGTGAAAAATGCAAAAATTCTTGAAACAATTGCTGAAATGGCTTATCGTACTTATGTATTAAATGATAATGTTAAAGGGATAAATGACTTTCTAATTAATAAACATTTTCTTAGAAAACATGGAGCTAATAAATACTATGGGCAAAATGATGAATAGTAGAGAATTAGTTAAGAAGGTAATTACTACAAAAAAAACAACAAAAATCCCTTTATATGATAGCTTCTGGGAAGATACTCTTACTTCGTGGGAGCAACAGGGCGCAATAAATATACTACAAAATAAAAATAAAGTTTATATAAAAGACAAGTTTGATCTTAACTTGTCTTTACAACAGCACTTTGGTTTTGATTTTTCAATGGTTTATCTTGATAATTCACTAAGACAGTCAACAAAATTAGTTAAAAGTGAAAATGAAATGATAACAGTAAAAGACCGATGTGGTTATACAGCAGATAAATTTATTGGTAAATCACGAACTATGCATATGTATAATCATGTAACAACAAGTAAAGAAACATGGGATAAACTAAAGAGTAGATTAACAGTTGATATTGATGATTTAAGTCGTGTAAGCGAACAATCATATTTCATGCGTTATGAGAAAGATCAAACTTGGGAGCAGTCAATTAATGGAATAAATAAAGTATATAATAATAATAATTATGTATTTATCAACTCATATGGTCCTTTTGAGGCCGCTTGGCGTCATAGGGGATTTACTCAATTATTAATGGATAGTGCTCTTGATGAAAAATTTCTTGAAGAAATGTTTTCTTCACATACTGATTTAATTATTGAAACTATGAAAAAAGCTCTTTCACTAGGGATGAAGGTTGATGGCTATTTTTTAGTTGAAGACTTAGGACATTCAGGTGGATTACTAATTTCACCAGATGTATATAAAAGAACCCTTCATAAACAACACAGAAAGCTAGGTGACTATTTACACAGCCAAAATCTTGATTTTTTCATGCATAGTTGTGGACAAGTAAAGGAACTGATTCCGTTATTCATTGATGAAGGATTAGATGTGTTACAAGCAATTGAATCTAAAGCCAATCAAGATGTAGCAAAACTTTCAAAAGAATATGGGAAAGATCTTTGTTTTATGGGTAATATAGATGTTCGAGAATTAGTAAAAGGAAAACAAGCAATCAAAGCTGAAGTATTAAAAAAAATTATTCCTGCCATGAAAAATGGGGGATATATTTATCATAGTGATCATTCTATTCCACCTGAAATAGCACTTGAAGATTATATATATATGATGAATCTAATTAAAAAGCTTTAGTGCCATTTGATATAAGAAGTCATTGGTATCATTACCTTTTTTTATTGTTCCATGAACTGTTTGCATTACTGTAGAAAAAATCATATTAACAAAAACAAAGTGTGTTAAAGGATTGCTTGGTTCTTTAACAAGGTTCTCACTTATACCAATTTTATTAATCTTATCACTTACTATTAAAACAGGTTTAAACTGTTCAGTCATCATTTCTCTTATTTCATCAAATTTACCTGAGTCAAATGCAAATAATTTTGAATCATTAGTAAATGATAAAAATATTCCAGATTTAATAATATCATATGAGATATTAATAAAATTATTAATAGCTTGTTTATAATCTGGTTGATTTTCTAAAGTTTTTTCAGATATTTCTTTAACACAAATTCCAATGCCATACTCCATAGCTGCAAAGAATATATCTTCTTTACAACTAAAGTATTCATAAATTGTTCCTTTACCAATTCCAGCATGTTTGGCAATGTCAGAAACTGTTAAGCCTGTGATGCCATTTTTTTCTACTAATGACATCACAGATTTCATAATTAATTCTTTCTTATTTTTCATTTCTTTTTCCCTTTTTCTTATTTTTGCTTTTCTTTTTATCTTTATTAAATAAGCTGTATAGGACAGGAATAATAATAAGAGTTAGTGTAGTTGAGAAAAGCAGCCCACCAATAACAGTTACAGCTAATGGTATTAACATTTCAGTTCCTTCAGCGATTCCAAGTGATAGGGGAACTAATGCTAATATTGTGGTTGTTGATGTCATTAGGATTGGACGTAATCTAACTGGTCCTGCAATAAGTATTGCATTTTTAACAGAATTTCCATCACGACGTAATCGATTGATATAATCAACTAGTATTATTCCATTATTAACTACAATTCCAGTTAGCATTATCATACCTAGGAAGGCTGGTACACTTAATGGGGAACCAACAACTAATAGAGCTAAGAAAGCACCTGTGAAAGCTAATGGAACAGAAAATAATATAATAAATGGATGTTTTAGTGATTCAAATTGAGCTGCCATAATCATGTATACTAATACAACACCAATAATCATAGCAAATAACAAATCTTTAAAGGCAGCAGCTGTTTCTTCAGCTTCACCACTTAAATTAATCTGGTATCCTTCGGGAATATCATAGTCATCAATAATTGCATTCATTTCATCACCAATAGTTCCAGTATCATAACCTTCTTCAATCGTTGTAGAAACAGTCAATAATCTGGTCTGGTTTTTACGAGAAATTGATGTATATCCAACTTGTTCTTTAATTTCTGCCAAGTCTTTTAAAGCAACAATAGTTCCATATGGAGTATTAAATTCAATATCACCAAGTGTTTCTTTGGTAATTTCTTCTGGGTTCATAAGTCTAAGAGTAATATCTTCATTATCAATTCTCACTGAAGATAATCGTGAACCTTGTATTACTGTAGATACCTGTTTTGCAATCTGATAGGTAGTTAATCCACTCATTGCGACTTTTGTATTGTCAGGTAAAACAACTAATTCAGGTGATCCTTTTTCAAGTGACGTTTCAGCATCTAGAACACCTTCAATAGTTAATGCTTGATCTCTAATATCATTGGCAATCATTTCAAGTACCTTAAGGTCAGAACCTAGAATTTCAACTGAAACCCCTGAACCTGTCATCATGGCCATACCATTTTGTTCAACAACATTAACCACGATTTCAGCTTGAGTTAACGATTGCAAGTCTTCTCGTAACATATCGGCAAATTCTAAAGTAGTCTTTTCACGGTCTTCAGAAGAAACCAAATTAACTGTTATACTTCCAGAGTCAAATGATGAAGCTCCAAAGTTCATAAAGAAACTTGACCCACCAACAGTTGCGTTAATAATATCAATATCATCATAATCTTTTAGTGCTTGCTCTATAATTTTTACTTCGTCAACAGTATTTGCATAAGAAGTTCCTTTTTCCATAATTACGCTAATTGAAACTTGACCTTCATCAGTAGGAGGGAAGTATTCAGTTCCCATATCTAAAACACCATAAACACTACCTGCAAATATTGATAATGCTAAAAACAGTACAACAGCTCTTCTTTTTAATGACCATGTTAAAACTCGTGTATATGCTTTTTTCATACGATCTAAGAATTTGTGATGAGTTGAAACATCTTTTTTAAGAATTTTAGATGAGATCATTGGAACAAATGTTAATGCAATAAATAAACTAGTAGATAATGAGAATGCAATAGTCAAAGCCATGTCTTTAAAAATGTCTGCAGTCATCCCTTGTAAGAAGACAACAGGTAAGAAAACAGAAATTGTTGTTAATGTAGATGCAACAATGGCACCTGTAATATTCTTACTACCTATAATAGCAGCTTGTTTTTTACTCATGCCTTCACTACGTAGACGATATATATTTTCGAGGACAACAATTGAGTTGTCCACAAACATCCCAATTCCAAGGGCTAATCCTCCCATAGATACTACGTTTAAAGTAATATTACTAAAGTATAATAATACAAAAGTAGCAATAACACTTATGGGGATTGCAATTCCTACAATAAATGTTGGTCTTATATCTTTAAGAAAAATATATAGTATAAGAACAGCTAAAATAGCACCAATTAATGCACTTAATGATACATTACCAACCATTTGATCAATATAGTCTGATTGGTCAAAAATTGTTGTAACTGTAACTGCTGGATAATCATCTAAAATCTTAGCAATCTCATCTTCAACTCTATGTGCAACTTCAGTGGTATTATAACCACTTTGTTTTTGAATTGATATGGTAAGTGCATCTACACCATTCACCTTATTATATGATTTTGTATTTGTATTAACAAAATCAATAGATGCAAAATCAGCTAGCTTAACAGGTATATGTAAAGTAGGTGATACAAAGGTTACATCACTAATTTCTTCAATAGACGTTATTGACCCTAAAGTTCTAACAGAATAATCAATGGTATCTTCTGACACCGAACCACTAGGAAGATTAACATTATTGGCTATTAATATTTGTGATAACATTTGTGAGGTGATACCTAATTCTGCCATTTTTTCCATATCAGGAGTAATTTGGATTTCTTTAATAATTCCACCTGACACATTTACACTAGCAACACCTTCAACGCTTTCAATTCTTGTTGAAAACACATCATCCATCCAATTTGTGGTTTCCCACATATCGTGACCGTCCATAGTAATTGAGTAACTCATAATAGGGAGCATGTTAGGATCGAATTGTATGATTAATGGATTAGATACATCATCTGGCAAATAGCTCATAACTAAATCAAGTGATTCATTTAATTCAAGCATGGCACCATCCATGTCTGTACCTTGATTAAATTCAATGATAAGTAGAGCGCTACCTTCAGAAGAGGTAGAAGATATTTCTTCTACATTACTAACTGTAACTAAAGCGTTTTCTACATTTTTTGTTACAATATTTTCAACTTCTTCTGGACTTGCTCCAGGATATCTAATACTAACAGCAGCAATTGGTAAATTAATACTAGGGAAAAGATCTGTCTGTATATTTGTAAATGACACAAACCCAAGTAAAATAATAATAAGTATGATCATGAATGTTGTGACAGGTCTTTTAACACTAAATTTTGATAAGTTCATGTGTTCCTCTTTTCTATGAGAACTGACTGGTCGGTCAATTTTTCTTAATTATATCATCTATAGTATTTAAGTCAACAAAAAAAGAGTTCTTTTGCAAGAACTCTAAATTGTATATAAATAATATCTATTTTTTAGGAACTAATACTTTATTTAATTTTGCAAATCTAGGTAATCCATCTACGTATGGTGGGTGAGACTCACCTTGTATTAAAGGTAATGCATAGTCAATAAAGTCTTTTGTTACAAAGTTTTTCTCTTCATTTAACCATTCCATTGGAACAGTCCTTTCGGTATTTGCAGCATAACTTAGGTTAACTAGTTTAGGTTTACAAGTATATTTACCATCAACCATGACTCTCTCAAAAGCTACCATGTGGTCAGTAACACCAGAAACAGCTGCGATAACAGCTTCACGCCCTGCCATATATGCTTCATCAACATCAGTTTTAGATCCGATGTGAGCAGCACATCGTTGCATTAGAGAAAATTCTATTCCTCTAACTTTACATTTGAACTCATTTTTAACAATATCAGCTAGTACAGATGCTGCACCACCTAATTGAGCATGACCGAAAGCATCAGTTGATAAAGTGGAACCCATTTCAGCAATATATTGACCTTCATTATTTTTACAACCTTCAGAGAAAGCTACAATTACTTTACCAGATTTATCAAAAACTTTTCGTACATCACTTAAGAATTTATCAATTGTAAATGGAACTTCTGGTAAATAAATTAAATCAGGGCCAGCACCTTTATGGGCTGCTAGTGCTGAAGCTGCGGTTAACCAACCTGCATTTCTGCCCATTATTTCTATAACAGTAATCATTGGTGTGTCATATACTCTAGCATCTTGATATACTTCCATGATGGTTGTTGCAACATATCGTGCTGCAGAAGCATAACCTGGACAATGATCAGTACCAAATAAATCATTATCTATTGTTTTTGGAACGCCTATAACAATACATTCGTATCCTGATTTTGCTAAGAATTTACTAATTTTATTGGTAGTATCCATTGAATCATTACCACCGTTGTAGAAAAAGTATCTAATATTATATTTTTTAAATACTTCTAAGATTCTTCTATAATCTGTATCATCAACTGATGGGTCAGCTAATTTATATCTAACGGATCCTAATGCAGATGATGGTGTAGTTTTTAATAAATCTAATTCTTCTTGTGATTCTTTTGACATATCATAAAAGTTTTCATCTAAGATTCCTTTTATTCCATGTGCAGCTCCATATACTTTAGTAATAAGTTCTTCTTTAAGAGCCTGTTGAAATACACCAGAAGCTGATGAATTAATTACTGAAGTTGGGCCTCCTGATTGACCAAAAACGGCAGCACCTGTTAATTTTGCCATGATATCCTCCTAAATTTTAAATATTGCTTAATTTTTCAGTTAAAAATATAACATATGATATGAATAAAATCAATGACAATGAATGAATTGAAACCATCAATCTAATTATTAATAACTTACAATTACTTTTCCATCTACTCTTAATTGGCTGTTAGCTAAAACTTTAGGTAATTCTTCAAGAGAAATAATTTTACCAATTAATTTTTCTACATTAATAGCACCTGTTGCCAAAATATCAATAGCCTTTTTTATTGTATTAGGATTAATATATGAAGATGTAATTGTTAAATCTCGTTTAAATAAGTCAAATGGTTTTATAGTGATTTCTTCTTCTGGTTTGGTTAACCCAAATAATAATACAGTACCTGTTTCTTCACAAATTTTAATAGCATCTTGGCATGTTTTCTTTTTTCCTACACATTCAATAATTTTATTATATTTTTCATTAGTAATCATATTAATACTTTCATATGTGTTACTAGCACCAAGGGAAGTGGCAATTTCTCTTTTTTCTTTGATTAAATCAATCAAAGAAACTTTTTTCACACCATAATAGCGACATAATTGTAACATTAGCAATCCTATGGTACCGCCACCAATTATTAATACATTATCATTTGATGATATTGATATTTTAGATAATCCGTGTAGGCAACAGGAGAGTGGCTCAGCAAAAGCTCCCTGTAATAGTGATACATTTTTAGGTAGTTTATGAATCTGTGAATTCTCTGCAATTAGATACTCAGCAAAACCACCATTAATAGTCACACCTGTATTTTTAATATTTTCACAATAATTTGGATTATTATTTAAACAAGCTTTGCACTTTTTACAGAAATAGTTAGGATCAACTACAACTTTTTCACCTGTTTTTACTAAAATACCCGAGAGTTCATGACCAGGAATGGTCATTGGAATCATAGGAACACTACCCTCATCACCATGAAATAGATGTACATCAGTGCCACAAACACCACAATAAGCTGTTTTTACTAGCATCTCACTTGAAGTTGGCGTTGGTATTAAATTATCAATGATTTTTAATTCATATGGTTTAAATAAAACAGCTGCTTTCATACAATTCACCTACCTTAATTAATTGTATCATTGACTATGATAAAAATAAAGAAAGTGGGGGGTATTTATCTTGCTTATTTATTGTTTTCTGATAGAATAAGTGTGAATAAAATTTAAGGAGAAAATTTAATGGCTATTATTACAACTAAAGAGATGTTCAAGAAAGCTTATGCAGGTGGTTATGCCATCGGAGCTTTTAATGTTAACAATATGGAAATTATTCAAGGAATTACAGAAGCTGCAAAAGAAGTAGATGCTCCTTTAATTCTACAAGTTTCAGCTGGGGCTAGAAAATATGCTAAACATGGATATTTAATGAAATTAATTGAAGCAGCAGTTGAAGATACTAATCTACCAATTGCTGTTCATCTAGATCATGGAGATACTTTTGAAATTTGTAAAGCATGTATTGATGGTGGATTTAGTTCTGTAATGATTGATGGTTCTCATCACTCTTTTGAAGATAATATTGCTTTAACAAAACAAGTAGTTGAATATGCTCATGCAAGAGGTGTGGTTGTAGAAGCTGAATTAGGTAGACTAGCAGGTATTGAAGATGCAGTTTCTGTTAAAGCTGAAGATGCTTCATATACTAAACCTGATGAAGTTGAAGAATTTGTTGCAAAAACAGGAGTTGATTCATTGGCTATTGCAATTGGTACAAGTCATGGCGCATATAAATTTACTGGAAAAGCACAATTGAGATTTGATATATTAGAAGAAGTACAGAAACGATTACCAGAATTTCCAATAGTGTTACATGGTGCTTCATCTGTAATTCCAGCTTACGTTGAAACAATTAATAAATATGGTGGAAAAATGCCAGGTGCTAAAGGTGTTCCAGAAGAAATGCTTCGTGAAGCTGCAAAAATGGCTGTTTGTAAAGTTAATATTGATTCTGACTTACGCTTAGCTATGACAGCTGCCATAAGAGAAGTATTTGCCACTAAACCAGATGAATTTGACCCAAGAAAATATTTAGGACCTGGACGAGACCTAATTAAAGAATTAGTTAAAAATAAACTAGTCAATGTACTTGGATGTGATGGAACTGCAAGTTCATATTAATATTAGAAAACATAGAAAAGGCTACAAATTAATGTAACCTTTTTTTTTGTGAAATTTTATTATTAATTTATTTATCGCTTAAATTCTTAGTAACTGAGTAGACATCACTTAAAACCATTTCAGCTATATTATTACAATGGTCACCAATTCTTTCAAGAGAATGAATTAACTCAACGAAAGTAATTGCTGAGTGAGGATGGCAAAGCCCTTTGTTTAACCGTTCGATATGAGCTTCACGTAAATCACGTTCTAAATCGTCAATAACATACTCATTAGCAAGTACTTGCTTAGCAAGGACATCGTCATAATTATTTAAAGCATCAATTGTTTTATCTACCATATCTGTTACTACAACAAATGCACTTTCAATTTCATGAAGAGCGGTTTCAGAGAATGGTAATTTTTTACTATTCTTTATTTCTGCACTTTCTGCAATATTGTCACAGTAATCACCAATACGTTCAATGTCATTTACTACATGCATTAATCCTGTTAATCGTCTTGATTGATTTTCTGTTAACATAGCAGTAGAAAGTAGTTTGGATAAGTACTCTACAATTTCATTTTGTAAGTTATCAACAGTATCTTCTATATCATGTACTTTTTTTGCAGCAATCATATCATTTTCTACAAATGCTTTTTCAGCAGTTTCCATCATTTCTTCTGTGATTAAAGCCATTCTTGCCAATTCTTTAGTAGCTAAATCCATGGCAATTGATGGAGTACCTAATACTTTATCATCAATGTATAAGGGGTGATTTTCAATAATACGATCTTCCCCTGGAAAAACAACTTTAACTAATTTGGCTAAGATACCAATGAAGGGAAGCCATAATAAGGTATTAATAATGTTGAAAATTGTATGTGAGTTAGCAATTTGCCGCGATACATCTGCGGCCTCATTTACCGGGGAGATTTTCATCACCACATAAGCTAGTACAGGTATCAAAAACATAAAGACTAGCGAGCCGACAATGTTAAATACTGAATGGGCTAATGCTGCTCGTTTTGCATTAATTCCAGATCCAATAGATGCAAATATGGCTGTAATTGTTGTTCCTATATTACTACCAAATAAAAATGGTAATGCTGCAGTTAGCGATATTAGTGCAGTTCCATCAGGGTTTGCTGTGGAAGCTAAATTCTGTAAAACAGCAATAGAAGCTGATGAACTTTGAACAATTGCTGTCATACCAGTTCCGACTATTAGTCCTACAATTGGCATAGATTGCATTTGTAATATAATGTTTTGAAAGGCTTCACTATAGGCTAATGGTTTCATAACAGCACTCATTGTGTTTAATCCAACAAACAATAAGCCAAATGAAAAGATGACTTGGCCAACGTTTTTTACTTTCTTGTTTTT
>JAUUZE010000180.1 GCA_030590175.1 Clostridia bacterium | reverse complement strand
ATACATGCGATCATCTGGCTTGCTCAGCATCAAGTATTATATATTATCACTTCTATTAAATCAAATTATCTTAGATGTTTGATCATTATATGCAATAATTTCAATTTTATTAAATTTTGTTTTTAATAATTCTTTCAAGTCTTTTGAAAATATTTTTTCACTTTCATAGTGTCCCAAAGAAATTACAGCGCAATTATTATTACTATATGTTAATTCATCATGGTATTTTACTTCTCCTGTAATATATACATCACAATCTAAGTTTAATATTTCATCAATATAATATGAAGTACTTCCACTGCCAAATGCTACAGTTTTTATTTTCTTTTTTTGTTTACCTATTAATTTAACATAAGGAATATCAAAATTCTCTTTAATAAGTTTAATATAATCATTTATACTAATTTCATTTTCTAATTGTCCAATCCCTCCAAAAAAGCCTCCATTGTCTCCTTCATGGATTTTTTTTACATCATGAACTAATAATTTTCTTGAAAATAAATCTCGTAACCGACCATTATCATAGTTTGTGTGTGCTGAAATATATGCAATATCATTTTTTATTAATTCTAATATAATATTGTCAGTAATCTTTTTAACTGGTTCAAATATATATGGATGATGTGAAATAATCAAATCAACATTATCGCTAATCGCCTTACTAACAACATCGCTAGTAACATCAATTGTAACTAATGTTTTTGAAACAGTGCCATTAATTCTACCAATTATAAGACCATTGTTATCAAAACTTTCACCATATTTAAAAGGAGCAATTTTATCTATAAATTCAATTATTTCTTTAACAACCATCAACAATCTCCTCTAGCTTATTTTTTACATGGATAATATTCTTATCAATATTATTGGTTAAAACTTGCCCTTTAATTATATCATTTAATCTCTTTATTTTGGGTTGTAAATATTTTCTTAATAATTGATTATGATTACTAACTAAATAACGTGATGAATAATACTCATACTCTAGGTAGTTATTAATAGAATTAGTATATGTAAAAGATATTAGATTATATATTTTGTTTCCCTCTTGAGTCAGTTTTTCAAATTCAATGGTAAATCCATTGTTAAGCATGAACTTTCTTAGAATCTCTTCTGCATTCATGGCTTGAATTACTAATTGATTTATATTCCTTGCTTTTTCTATATTAGACTTTATTAGTTCTGTAATTAATATTCCACCCATACCTGCAATAATTATACAATCAGAATTTTCATCAATCACATCTAAACCATCACCTTGTTTTGTAGTTATTTTTTCTTCTAGGTGGTACTTTTTTATATTTTTTTTAGCAATTATTAATGGTCCTTCTTTTACATCAGTAGCAAAGGCACTTATACATACACCATTTTGTAATAAAGAAATAGGAACATATGCATGATCTGTTCCTATATCGTATATAGTGGTACAATTACTGACATTTTCAGCAATCATTTTTAACCTATTAGACATTTTTTTATTAATATTTTTCATTAATCAATTTTGCTTAATTTTATTTCTACATCCTTTGGTAATGCTAGACCTGCTGCAACCTCAATTGCTTTTATTATTCCACTTGGTACAGGACACGCCACATGTGTAACTGTATTAAAAGACTTAACGTATACAGGTGATTCGTCCATTTTTCCTAAACAACACTCATAAGCGTCAAGTTCACCATTATTTAAATCGTTTATTAATTTTACAATAGCAGGACATTTCGATGTTCCTGTTATTGTAATCTGTTGCATGTCATCACTTTCTACTTCAATAGTTGATGGTAACCCACATATTCCTGGATTTATTTCTGTTTTTGCTTTCATTTTCTTACCTTCTTATTAATAATATTTCATAGCATTTACTTAAAAGTAATATTGCTTTTATATATTTTAATACTTTTTTTGTATTATGTATATAGATTATATTAATTGACCTTCTAAATATCTAGCTACAATACTATTTTCATTACCACAGTAAATAAATCGCTGTAATCTCTCAAGAGGTTTTAAGCCATTGATTAATGGGTGATTATCCTTTATTACCAATGCATCAAATGAATAACCACTTTCAAAACTACCAGTTTTCCCAAAGAAACTTCCATTTAATTTTGTGGCCATATAAAATGCTTCACATTCATTTAAAATACGTTCCGTAGGGTTAATTGTGTGTCTAACTTTCGAACATTGAATGGTGCTAGCAATTGTATGTTGCATACCTATTTTATGACCAGCACCCACATCAGAACCTAGACCTACTTTAATCCCCTTATCTAAATATTGTGTTAACGGCATTACTCCACTTGCTAGATTCATATTTGAATTAGGACAGTGTACAAGATAAACATTTTCATGTTTCGCTAAAGAAATTTCTTCATCAGTAAGATATATACCATGTACCATTAATGTTTTCATAGTATTATATAGTTGATACTTTTTATATACTTCAGAATAGTTTTTACATTTTGGAAATAATTCTTTCACCCATTTTACCTCATTTTTTGTCTCAGCTAAATGGGTTTGAACTGGTACCTTTTTTTCTTTTGAAATATTTCCAAGTTGTTCTAATAATTCCTTTGTACAGCTTGGTCCAAACCTAGGTGTAATAATTGGCTTAATTAAATCATCATTACTATTTTCTTCAATAAATGAAATTGTTTCTTTAATTGAATCTTTAGTACTTTGAATTAATTTTAATGGGGCATTTTGATCCATATTCACTTTTCCCACATAAGCTGATAATCTTTTTTTCCTTAGTTCTTCAACTAAAACCTGTGTGCTATCATTATGAATCGTTGCAAAAATACATGAT
This sequence comes from Clostridia bacterium, assembly GCA_030590175.1. Taxonomy (GTDB): domain Bacteria; phylum Bacillota; class Clostridia; order DUPQ01; family DUPQ01; genus JAFGUQ01. The sequence continues at coordinate 372 of JAUUZE010000180.1, read as the reverse complement.
CGCAATGTGCCGTTTTGATATAATGCTTCTACAAAATGTGGATATACTTTTTTGGCATAATTAACATCTTCAAATAGCTCTTCATTTTTAAAAGTATATTGGTTTAACCAATCAATTAGTTCAAGGTTTAATCCTATTCCCATTTGCAAGTATTGTGGTGCATGAATATGTAAATCCACAAATGATGGTATGATTATTGCATCGCCATAATCAGTTACGTTTATATTTTTATATTTATCAGGTAACTGTTTATAAATATCTATAACTTTTTTTTCTTTAATAACAATATAACTATTTTCATATACTTCAAAACAATTTTTATCTTTTGTAAATATAATATTACCTTTAAGGATATTGATATCTTTCATATCT
>JAUUZE010000101.1 GCA_030590175.1 Clostridia bacterium | reverse complement strand
GATGTAAATCTGTGGGGAATCCAGGATAAGGTAATGTTTTAACATTTACAGCTTGTGGTTTCTTACAACCTTTAACTGTAATACTATCATCACCTTCTTCAATAATTGTTCCTGTTTCTCTAAGTTTTGCACTTAGCGATTCCATATGTTCTGGGATTATATTAGTAATAGTAACATTTCCTCTTGTGGCCGCAGCTGCAATCATAAATGTTCCTGCTTCAATCATATCAGGTGATATTGTATAAGTTTTGCCACCCTCTAGTTTTTTCACTCCAGTAATTCGAACCACATTGGTTCCTGCACCTTTAATATCTGCTCCCATCATATTTAAAAAGTTAGCCATGTCCACAATATGTGGTTCACGGTTAGCATTTTCTAGTATGGTAGTTCCTTCTGCTAAAGTTGCAGCTAAAATAGTATTAATTGTAGCTCCAACTGTTGCTACATCAAAATATACTTTTGTTCCAACTAATTTTCTACATTTAGCTTTAATATATCCACCAGATATTTCCACACTAGCTCCTAATGCTTCAAATCCTTTAATGTGTTGATCAATTGGGCGTTGTCCAAAATTACAGCCACCTGGAAAAGTGACTTCAGCTTTGTGACAGCGTCCTAAAAGAGCACCTACAAAGTAATATGATGAACGAATTGTACTTAATTTACCATAAGGGGTACGATGATTGTGTATAGATGTAGCATTAATCCTATAGGTTTTTGCATCAATTCTAACTACTTCTGCACCTAAGTCTTCTATAGTATCTAACATAATTAATGCATCTGTAATTTTAGGCATGTTTTCAATAGTAACAGGCCCTTCAATTAATAATGCTGCTGCAATAATTGCAACTGCTGCATTTTTCGCGCCACTAATGGCGACTGTACCTTCAAGCCTTCTACCGCCTGTAATAATTAGTTTTTCTTCTGTAATCAATGGTGTTTTACACTCCATATAAATTATTTTGTTACATTGTATATCATACCTTTATTTTACTAACTATTCAAGTTGAAATATCAATGTGTGAAAGATATAATGATAGATGAAAACAAAAAAAATCAGGGGGTTTTTATGCTATCTCAGGCATCCATACAAAGTGTATCTTTTATAGATGGATTTTTATACAATCGTATTAAAATTAATCGAGAAATTACTTTGCAAACAGAATATGAACAGTTATTACAAACTGGTCGGCTATATTGCATGAAAATGGATTGGAAAGAAAACATGCCTAATCGTCCCCATCAATTTTATGATTCAGATATTGCCAAGTGGATTGAAGCATGTGCTTATTCACTAGCCACTCACCCTAATATTGAACTTGAAAAAAAAGTAGATGAAATAATTGATATAATGGAAAATTCTCAATTAGAAGATGGTTATTTGAATACCTATTTTCAAACTGTAGCTAAAGGTGATCGATTTACAAATTTAAAAGATAATCATGAGTTATATTGTGCAGGGCATTTAATAGAAGCTTCTATTGCATATTACGAGACAACAAAAAAAGATAAGTTTCTTAATATTATGTGTAAATATGCCAATTTGCTTTGTAGTATTTTTGGTCCTTTAAAAGGACAAATTCATGGTTATCCTGGTCATCAAGAAATTGAATTAGCATTAGTAAAACTATATGGAATAACAAATGAGAAAAACTATCTTGATTTAGCTAGTTTCTTTGTACTAGAGCGAGGTAGGCAACCAAATTACTATGATTTAGAAATTAAAAATGCTAAGTCACATATTACTTTTAACAACTATGAAATTCCCACACTAAAAAACTATGCCTATATACAAGCTCATATGCCTATTTTAGAACAGAGCGAAGTTGTAGGTCATTCAGTTAGAGCCCTTTATTATTTAGCAGGAGTAGCTGATGTGGCTTATAAAACTAATAATCAACAATTAATTGATGCATGTCATCGCCTATATTCTAATTTAGTGGAAAAGAAAATGTATATAACAGGTGGCATTGGTTCCTCATTAAAAGTAGAAAGTTTTTCTTTTGACTATGATTTACCAAATGATACAGCCTATGCAGAGACTTGTGCAGCTGTTGCTTTAATCTTTTTTGCATATCGAATGTTTTTATATGAAAAAGATAGTAAATATATTGATACATTAGAGCAGGTCTTATACAACGGCCTATTAAGTGGCATGAGCCTTGATGGCACTTCCTTTTTCTATTCTAATCCATTAGAAGTAAATAAACATGCTGTGGATATGGATGTACTTGGATTAAAATCTCATATGGGTTATAACCGAAAAAAATGGTTTGGGTGTGCTTGTTGTCCTCCTAATATTGCGAGGTTACTATCATCTCTTGGTCAATATGTATATGCTACTGATAATCATGACATATATATAAATCTTTATACAAGTTCAACTTTTACTAATAAAGAAACAACTTTATTAGTAAAAACAAACTATCCCTTTGATGAGACTATTAATATAAACATGAACCAAGTAAGCAATTCTTTTAGCACTCTATATCTTAGAATTCCTGATTGGTGTAATAAATACATAATAAAGGTAAATGGGGAAATTATAGAAGTTCCTTTAGAATAAGGTTTTCTAAAAATTACTAAATCATGGCATAAAGGTGATTTGATTACATTAAACTTATCCATGCCAGTAGAAAAAATTATGGCCAATCCACAAGTTAGGCAAAACATTAATAAGTTAGCCCTACAACGTGGACCAATCGTATATTGCCTTGAACAAGTTGATAATAAAGATGATTTATTTTCCCTATACATGTCTAAAGATGATAAATTTACTATCCACTATGATCAATCCCTATTAGGTGGATGTGCTTATCTAAAGGGAACTATAAAAAAAGTTGTCTCTACCCATCAACTATATAATAAGGTTACACCTTTAACCTATGAAAGCACCACCATAAAAGCGATTCCATATGCTCTATTTGCTAATAGACAACCAGGAGATATGATTATTTGGATAAACAGGAGGTGTCAACAATAGTATGGAGTTATTTGTACCTGGCAGATTGTGCCTTTTTGGCGAACATTCAGATTGGGCTAGTCTTTATCAACAAGCTAACCGCTCCATTCCAAATGGACAAGCAATTGTACTATTATTACAACAAGGTATTCATGCCACAATTAAAAAAAGCACAAAAATCCATATTACTTCAACTATTGGTCAAGATTTAAATAGATTAATTTATCATTTAGATTGTGAAGCTAACCTATCTTCACTAGAACCACTTATTACTGCGTCAGATTTATTCTCTTATGCAGCTTCTGTATGTCATTACATGATAACCCATTATGATACAGGTGGAATTACTATAAGTAACGATGAAACCACATTGCCTGTTAAAAAAGGATTAGCTTCAAGTGCTAGTTTTTCTTTATTATGTGTTAAAGCATATAATATGGTTTATAATCTTAATCTATCTATTGAAAAACAAGTTTCCATTGCTTTTCATTGTGAACTACTTACTGGTTCACATTGTGGAAAAATGGATTTTGCAAGCGCTTATGATTACCCTTTACTATTAACTACTTTTAAAAATGAAAATGTATCATTTTCTAAAATCAAACATTCAAAACCTATCTATTTAGTTCTAGTTGATTTATTAGGAGAAAAAAACACTAGAGTTATTTTGCATGATTTAAATTCTGTTTATCCTTTTCCTAAAAATCAAAAAGAAAAAGATTTACATTATTTTTTAGGTAAAGGAAACCAACTATATATAAAAAAAGCTATTAAGTATATTAAGAAAGGTAACGCAATTGCTCTTGGACAATTAATGAGTGCACATCAAAAAGATTTTGATAAATATGTTACACCATTTTCTTTTGAACAATTACGTTCAACTAAGATGCATAAACTCCTAGCTGATCCCACAATAATTAATTATACCTACGGGGGTAAGGGAGTAGGTTCCCATGGAGATGGTAGTGTTCAATTAGTAGCTAAAAGTTATGATGACCAACAATACTTGTTGCAGTACTTAGTTCATTTAGGGTATGGTTGTTATGAAATAACAATTAAGAAAGATTTATAAATTATGAAGGGAATACTATTAGCAGGTGGTAAAGCCACCAGATTATATCCAACTACTAAAGTCATTACTAAGCACTTATTACCTGTGTATGATAAGCCTATGATTTATTATTCACTTTCTCTTTTAATGTATGCCAACATAAGAGAAATATTAATCATTACAGATGAAAAGTATTTAGATGATTATAAGTGTATTCTTGGCAATGGTAGTTCTTTTGGACTTACTATTACTTATATGATTCAACCAAATCCAAATGGAGTTACGCAAGCATTACTTTTAGGAGAAGAATTTATAGGTGATGATGATGTTTGCCTTGTATTAGGTGATACTATTTTATATTCACCCACACTGGCTACAGATATTGCCACATACGCAAACGAATTAACCAATTGCTTATTAATCTCTTGTTATCACCCACATCCAGAGTATTTTGGTGTAGCAACTTTTGATAATGATAGAAATATTGTATCTATTGAAGAAAAACCAGTTAACTCAACAAGTAATCATATTATTCCTGGTATATATTTTTATGATAACAAATGTATATCTTATGCTAAAAGTATTCACCCATCTAAACGAGGTGAACTAGAAATTACTGATGTTAATAAAATGTATCTTAATAATAACCAACTAGTGGTTAAACAATGTAGCCAATTAAAATATTTTGATGCTGGTCGTTATGATTCGCTATTAGATGCTAGTAATTTCATTAGAGAAAAACAAAAAAAAACCAATTGTCATATTGGTAATCTAATAAAAATTGCCAAAAACAACGGTTGGGGTTAAACTTTTATCTTCATTTTAAGTAAATAGTCAATAACTATCTGACTATTGTCCACTTGTTTTGTTAATTCCATAATTTCAGCAAAAATAACATATAAAACTGTTATAAGATATTCAAACCTCTGACCATTTTCTTCTGGATTCTCATTCATCTTATTTGTTCTTATAATCTCATCAATTGCTTTATCTGGATGTTCAAGTATATTAGTGTTTTGAAATCTATCAACATTCTTTTGAATATGGAAAATTAGTAAATCTTCAATATTTTCTTTTATATAATTTTGTATACTTCTCTTATTTCCATTATTTTTTTGTAAAAAGCCTTGTATTATTTTCTTATATTCACTACTTTTCCCATCATGTAGTTCTAAAAGTTTATCTGCTAATACTTCAATACAAGGATTACTTACAATCAACCATCCTAGCTGAGGAGAATGAAATTTATTGTAAAAATCTTTCAATTCATCATTTGTTGTATAATCAACATCATATAATAAATAGTTATGGGCAAATACACCTTCAAGTTCATAGTAAACAGCTAAATCATCATAATCATGAAAAGTCTTTACCAGTGAACTAATCCGATTTTTTGGTCCTTGAACTATATAAACTTGTGCATTATCACTTGTGTATTCAGTTCTTTTAAATTCATCAATTGTATCTAGTTTATGTACTTTCATTCCGGCTTTTACTAATAAGTATTCACACAAATTAGGTTCAAATTTCTCGCCTTCTGTTATAATCAATGATAATATTTTATGCTTGATCAAACAAACCACCAAAATACATTTTTTCAATATTATTAATTTCTCTAATATTAGGATAAATATCGCTTAATTTACTATACTCAGCGCCATTATCAACCCACTTTGCAAAGAAAATTTGATCAGGTCTAAGAACTTGCATAAGACTAGTATTATGTGTTGAGAAAATAACTTGTATATTATAATCATTCAATCTTTTTATAAATTTCTGGGCAATAAATGGATGTAGGCTTCTTTCTAATTCGTCAATTAACAATAATGAACCTTTTTTTAAACTTAGCAATGTAGATAATGTTGTGCTATGTGCTCTCATTCCTGAAGACATTAATCCTTCAACTGGTAAATCTATTGAAGTTCCATCCAATGTAAAAAACATATATTCTTCATCTGGTATAATCGGTTTCATGTGCATTTTGTATAAAGGAAAATCATTATATTTTTTTAATTCTTTCTTAACTGCATCTGATTTTTCAACAATAATTTCATCAATGCTTTTCTGTTGTGTAATATTCCCAAAAACATCTCCTCTAACATCAATCATTGTAATGTTTGATAAATATTCAAATAGTGAAACTATATAATCATCAGTTCGCTCTTTTGTTAGCCCTTCTCTTCCAATCTTTCTTAATGCAGGATATTTATTACTTTCTAATTTAAATTCTTTTCCTTTATATAAATACGTGCTTTTCTTTCTATAGAGTATTTCCTTTTTATTAACAGTAACCTTTTCTTCAAACAATTCATCTTGAATACTGCTCAAATTATAAACATACTCATCACCTTCTAAAGAAATATACAGAGTAATCATTGAAGGTGTTTTCCTACCCTGGTAGAAATTTGGATAAAAAATACGAAGTTTTTCCGCGCTACTATTCATTAACTTAGAGACACTATCAATCGCTCTAAGAAAAACAGTTTTTCCTGATCCATTTTTTCCATAAATCGCAATCGGATTTACTAGTTTTTCATGATAAATCATTTCATTTTTATAAGTATATTTGCTTTTAGAAAAATCAAAGGTGCTTTCTTTATAAATACCCCAAATATTTTGTATTGTGACTTTTTTTAACATTTTCTTTCCCTTTTTTATATTTTATATAGCCGTATTATAACACAACTGTATAAATTATACAATTAGCAGTGAAGAGTTTCTAGTTCTAATAATTTTATTTTTCTATTAACTCCTCCGTTATAACCACCAATACTATTTTTAGCTACCACCCTATGACATGGTATAACAATTACATGTTGGTTACTACCTAATGCATTACCTACAGCTTGTGCTCCATATGATAATTCACCATAAGTTTTTGTATGACCATAATCAATCTTTAGTGTTTCATCCCAAATTTTTCGCTGAAAAATTGTTCCTTTTATAAATAATGGCAAATTAAATGTTGTCCTCAATTTATTAAAGTATTCATCTAATTGATTTTTAGCATTAAGTAATTGAGAAATGCTTGATCCTATTAAAGGCTCATCTGTAAATCTAATTGATGTAATATTAATATAATTACCTGTTATTTTTAGATTACCTAAAGGAGTGTCCATAATAAGATATTCTTCACTAAAACAAATTTTAATTACTTCTTTATCAATTTCTACTAATGGATAATTATAAATCTCATCTTGGTTGACTAGTTTTAAGTCACTATGTTCTTTTAAAGTTATTTGTCCTTTATAATCATTTACAACAAATGCATGTAGGATAATAGCTTCGTTTGTAGAGGTGCCTATATGAGTAGTATTACCAATTATAATATCTAACTCTTCATATAATTCTCGTTTTAGTGCTT
>JAUUZE010000085.1 GCA_030590175.1 Clostridia bacterium | reverse complement strand
GGCAACAAAGTTGGAATGATGACCATTCTTTGTGAAGTGCTTGACAAAAAAGAACACTGGTTTGTTCGTTTAAAAAGAGTTATTGAAAAAATAATTGTGGGATCATCATTGGAAAAGGTGAAAAGAATATGATTACATTTGGACCAGGAGGAAATCCTAAAGCATTTTATGATCAAGGATACAAGTCAACATTTGAAATAATGAAATGGCTTGAAGATAAAGGGCTATCAGCTTATGAATATCAATGTGGTAGAGGTGTACTCGTTAAAGAAGATACAGCAAGAAAAATAGGAGAACATGCTAAAAAGCATAATATTATGTTATCACTACATGCTCCATACTTTATAAACTTAGCAGGACAAGATGAAGAAAAACTGGTAAAAAGCAAAATACATATTGAAAAAAGTGTACAAGCGGCTAAATGGATGGGAGCAACAAGAGTTGTTATACATCCTGGATCTCTCATGAAAGATACAAGAGAAAATGCCATGGCTCGAGCTTTGGTGGTTTTTAAGGAAGTATGCGATGAAACTGATGATGAAGTAACACTGTGTCCAGAATTAATGGGAAAACATGGACAGATTGGTAATTTAAAAGAAATAATACAACTATCTAATGTGGACGAGAAGGTAATACCTACAATTGATTTTGGTCATTTAAATGCTAGACGATTAGGTACTCTAAAAAATAGTGATGACTTTGAACAAGTAATCAAGGAACTAATAAATGGAATTGGATTAGAGAGAACAAAAAAAATACATGTCCATTTTAGCCGGATTGAATTTACTAAAAAAGGTGAAAAACGACATTGGACCTTTGAAGATGTACAGTTTGGCCCTGATTTTACTCAATTGGTTCCCATATTGCACAAATATAATATGGAACCTACTATAATATGTGAGTCTGCTGGAACAATGGCAAAGGATGCCCTTAGAATGAAGGAGTTATACAATGAAGGTAATGGTCATTAATGGTCCTAACTTAAATAAGTTAGGAAAACGAGATGAAAAACATTATGGTAGTAAAACTTATGATGAATTAAAGAGTTTAATTGTTGATTCTTTTATTATGTCTGGTCATACAGTGTTAATCAACCAAAGCAACTCTGAGGGAACGATTATAGATCTTATTCAAGAAGCTGATGAGACTTGCCAAGGTATTGTTATTAATCCAGGAGCATATTCGCATTATAGTTATGCAATTATGGATGCAATTGTAGATTGTCAGATTCCTGTTATTGAAGTGCATATATCAGATGTAACTAATAGGGATGATTTTAGAAAACAGTTGATTACTGGGCAAGTCTGTGACAAAATCATATCTGGAAAAGGATTTAATGGCTATATTGAAGCTATTAGCGAAATACTAGGAGAATAACATGATAATAAACGCATTTGATCCAAGATTACGATTAACAGGAAATGTGGGTGAAAATGAATTTAAGCGATTACCAGATGAAGTAACAAAGAAGTTACCCCATTTATTCGATGTGGCTAAAAATACAGCTGGTATCAGATTATCTTTTTACACAGATGCTACAACCTTTACCATAAATGTAACATTTTTGAATATAACATATTACAAACATATTTGTGCAATGATTTATAAAGGACTCGATGTATTTGTTGATAAGCAACTATATGGGTGTGAGGCTTTAGAAGAAAGAAAGGATAAATTAGTATATGAAGTTTCTTTACCTTCATCTAATGAATTAAAATTAATAGATATATATTTTCCGCTTTATGGTGATGTAAAAGAATTAAATATTATTATTGATGATTTGGCTCATGTTAGCCCTAATACAAAAAGTCGATATAATAAACCAATTGTATTTTATGGTTCTTCAATTACACAAGGAGCATGTGCTTCTAGAAATTCACTTAATTATACTAATATGTTATCTATGATGTTAGACACTACTATATATAATTTAGGATTTTCAGGAAAGGCTAAAGGAGAACGTGAAATGGCTGAATATATTGCGACTCTAGATATGGCAGCATTTGTTTTTGATTATGATCACAATGCACCAAGTGTAGAACATTTAGCAATAACTCATGAACCATTTTTTAAAATAATTCGTATGAAACAACCTAACTTACCAATTATTTTATCTAGCAGGAGTGATGTGGATGATAATTTAGTAGATAATGACAAGAGACGGCGCATAATCATGCAAACTTATGTAGAAGCGCTTAATGAAGGTGATAAAAATATTTATTTTGTAGATGGTAAAGAAATGTTTAAAGATTATAATAGAGATATGTGCACAGTAGATAATACTCATCCAAATACATTAGGATTTTATAGGATGGCAATTACTTTTAAAAAATCAATACTACAAGCGCTGGAGGGTAAACAATGAATAAAAGAATTAACAAATTAAGAAAAGTGTTAATAGATAAGGACTTAGATGGTGTGTTAATTACTTCACGTCCAAACACATTATATTTATCTGGATTCCCAGGAAGTGCATCAACTATTTTCATATCACATAAGAGAGCTATATTTTTAACAGATTTTCGTTATATAGAATTTTCTAAAGAGCGTTGTGGTAATGATTATGAAGTCATGTTATATGAAAAAAAACCACTGATATTTTTAATGGAACAAATTAAAAATGATGGGATAAAGAAAATTGGGTTTGAAGATGAAATTGTTAGCTATTCATCATACATGACAATAAGCGAACAATTACCTAAAATAGAGTTAATAAGAATGAAAGATTCTATTACTAAATTACGGTTAGTTAAGGAAGATAGTGAAATTGTAATTATTCAAAAAGCAGTTGATATTGCGGATCAAGCATTTACACATATACTAAAATATATTAAAGTGGGAATATCAGAAATTGATATTGCAGCTGAAATTGAGCATTTTATGAGAAAAAATGGGGCAGAAAAACAGTCGTTTGACAGCATAGTTGCCTCAGGAAAGCGTTCAAGTTTACCACATGGTCATGCTTCAGAAAAAATAATAGAGTCAGGAGATGGCATTACAATGGATTTCGGAGCAATATATAATGGTTATTGTTCAGATATGACCAGAACAGTTTTTGTTGGTAAGCCTGAACAGAAAATATTAGATATTTATGCAACTGTATTTGAGGCACAAACTATAGCAGAAGCGGCTGTTCACAGAGGGAAAACTGGTGTAGAAATAGATAAAATTGCCAGAGATATTATATATGAAGCAGGGTATGAAGGCATGTTCGGTCATGGCTTAGGTCACGGCGTGGGAATTGAAGTACATGAAGAACCTAGATTATCAACATCAGGAAACATCGTATTAGAAAATGGGATGGTAGTGACTATTGAACCTGGAATTTATGTCCCAAATTACGGTGGAGTACGAATTGAAGATATGGCAGTAGTTAATGATGATTTACCAAAGGTTTTAACATCATCATCAAAAGAGTTAATAATTTTATAAATTATAGGAGGAAAATATGATTATAATGTTAGTAGTAGGAATAGTAGGCGCCATAGCAGCAATGGTACTACTTGGTAGAGAGAAAAAGTTTAATGGACTTAACATCACAGTAGCTATAATTATTTTAGCCATTAGTATAACAGCAAGTTGTGTAAGAATTGTAAATGCTGGTGAAGTGGGAATTAAATATGACCCATTCAGAGGTGGAGTTCAAGAGGAAACATTGGGACAGGGAATACAATTTACACATCCATTTGTTACAGTGTATAAATTGAAAACAACACATAATCTTATTAGATTCCAAGAGTTTTCAGTTCAGACATTAGATTCTGAGTATGCAACATTTATTGTTGAATTAAAATATAATATGACAATAGAAAATGCTTATAAAGTATTTAATGCTTATAAAGGTATGCCAACTGATTCAATGTTACAGATGGATATTCAAAATGCCATAAAAGCTAAGGCACCTGGATATAATATTTATGACATATTAGGTGGACAATTTGAACAATTACGTGTTGAAGTAGAAATTTATTTAGCAGAAGTTATGCTTGAAAATGGGTTAAATCTTATAGCAATGAACTTTATTGATATTGATGCAGGTGAATTAATTGAAAATGCTATTATCACTAAAGGTATTTTAAAACAAGAAAAAGAGCAAGCTACTCAGCGTATTGCAATTGCAGAAGAAGATCAAAAGTCAAAAACAATTACAGCTGAAACAGCTAAATTAGTATTAATCTTAGAAGCTGAAGCACTAGCTAATGCAAAACTGTTAGATGCAACAGCACAAGCAGAAGCCATGAGCTTAATTCAAGAACAATTAGCTAAATCACCTGAATATGTAGACTATATTAAATGGTCTGCTTGGGATGGTAAATTACCAGATGTTGTATCAGGAGAAGCGGGAACTGTTATCCTAGATATGAGAGATGACTCATCTGACGACATAGCAGTACCAGCTGATGATGGCGGAGATAACAACTAAAAAATAATAATAAATATTAAAAATAAAGCCATCTGTTTTTTACAAACAGGTGGCTTTTATTATAGTTTGGTTTTCAAAAAGTAACTTTACATAATACAATTTTTGTATTATAATACATATAGCGATAAAAAATTATTGCTTAGGGGAAATATAAAAAGTTAAAATTGTATAAGCATCAAGTATTTATTTTGTAGTGAAGAATGCTATGAAGTTCACATCTTATTTGGGCACTTTTGTGGTGTGAATGAAGCTAATAGTGCAACCGGTCTTTATAATAAAAATAGGGGGAAAGTAAATGAAAAAAATAGTAGTAGTTTTACTGGTTGTAGCATTGTTAATGGCATTTTGTGGTTCAGCAATAGCAGTTAAACCAGAAGGTACAGGAATCAAAGAGGGTGTATTAAAATATTCAAGTAAACATTTCTTATCAGGTCAACCATTAACATTAGGTTATGACATTTTTGGTTATAATTATAATGCACATATGTTTAATGGATTTTATGCAAATGCCTATTTGGGCGGAGATGGATTTGAACCATATACAGGTGATACTGAGACATATTTATTAGCTAATCCAGATGCAGAAGATCATTGGACTTGGGAATATCGTGATATTAAGTTAATGATGAAATGGAATGATGCATGGTTATCTAATATGGATAGAGATAGTGATGGATTATTAGATAGACATTATGGATTTGATTCATATATAGGTTCAGGTGCATGGCTTACAAATCATGAAGTTCATTATAATGAAGCAGGAGAAGTTGTATATGAATCTTTCTGTAAGATTATTGCACCTCCAACTGATGCATATAAAGATGGTGGTTTCTGGTATTCAGCAGATGGCGTTGAAATTGGACCTGTAATTTGGGGTGCTTTTGCAATTATTCAAGATGTTGCAGATGGAGAAGCTATATATAATTCACCACTTCGTAGTGGACTTGGAAATTGGTAAAAATTTAATTTAGTAAAAAAAAATTATTAGAGAGCACTTTTAAGTGCTCTCTTACTATATATTTTAAAATTATTAATTACCTATAATCTATCACTAATAACCCTGGCTACATGAATTCCACTAGCAGAAGCTTGTGATAAACCTCGTGTAATACCAGCACCATCACCAATGGCAAACATATTTTCTATTTCTGTTTCAAGTTGATCACTTAATTTTAACCTAGATGAATAGAACTTTACTTCAACACCATATAATAAGGTATCCATATTAGCAGTTCCTGGGGCAATTTTATCTAATGCATAAATCATTTCAATAATATTATCCAAATGCCTCTTTGTCAGTACTAGGCTTAAGTCGCCTGGGGTTGCACTAAATGTGGGAGTCATAAAACTTTGTTCCATACGATGTTCAGTAGTTCGTCTACCATGAATTAAATCACCAAAACGTTGTACAAGCACACCACCACCTAACATATTTGAAAGGGAAGCAATTCGTTTACCATATTGATATGGTTGATCAAATGGGTAGGTGAATCGATTACTAACTAGTAATGCAAAATTTGTATTATTACTTCTCAATTTTTTATCTGAATAACTATGTCCATTAACTGTAACAATACCATCTACATTTTCTGCAACAACATGACCATAAGGATTCATACAAAATGTTCTAACAATATCATTATATTGTTTTGTGCGATAAAGAAGTTTTGCTTCATACACTGCATTTGTTATGTGCTCAAATACCCTAGCAGGTAGTTCAATACGAACACCAATATCAACTTGATTATTAATCATGCCTAAATTAAGATTAGTACATTTTTCTTTAAACCATTCAGCGCCTGAACGCCCTGGGGCAACAATTAAATAGTTACACTTAATTTTTTCTTTTCCTTTAATGGTTAAAATAAAACCACCATCAGTTTTTTCTATGTTTTCAACATGAGTATTGCATCTAAGGTCAACTTTTTCTTTTATATATTCAAATTGCTTAGTCAAAATTTCTAAGTTGTGCTCTGTACCTAAGTGTTTGACTTGTGCTTTTAATAAATGTAAATCATTTTCTAATGCTTTTTTTTCTAATAGTAGGGCATCATCATTTTCTGTAGAGTAGCGTTTTTTAGTAGCTCCATATGCAACATTAATTGAATCTACATATTCAATTAATTCCATGATTTTTTTCTCAGGTAAAAATTCATGTAACCAACCACCAAATTTAGTTGTAAAATTGAACTTACCATCAGAGAAAGCACCAGCACCACCAAAACCATGCATTATTGAACAAGGTTTACAGTTTATACAGTGATCTACTTTTTTATCAATAATTGGACAAGTTCTGTTTTGAATTTTTTTACCATCTTCAAGTAAGACAATGGATGTATCAGGGCGTAAATGATTTAGTTCATAAGCTGAAAATATTCCAGATGGTCCAGCACCAATAATAGCTACGTCAAATTTTTCCATAATTTTGCCTCCATATAATATTATATAGTTTGTTTATGATGAATACAACAAGGTGAAAGAAAAAGTTTTAAATTTTGAATATAAATAAGTCTATTGATTTAGTCGTGATTTTTAGATAAACTATTTTATAGTAAGTAGGGTGGGTGTAAAATGAAATTACTACAAGAAAGAATAATAAAAGATGGAACTGTTTTACCTGGCAATATACTAAAGGTTGATAGCTTTTTAAATCATCAAATTGATGTCAAACTTTTAATTGAAATTGGAAACGAGTTTAAAAAACGTTTTAATAATAAAAAGATTACTAAGGTACTGACAGTAGAGTCTTCAGGAATAGCTGTTGCTACAGTTACTGCTATTAATTTTAAAGTGCCAGCTGTTTTTGCTAAAAAAGGACATTCTCATAACCAAGATAATCATTTATATGAAAGTGAAGCATATTCTTTTACTAAAAAACAGCCATATGTTATGAAAGTTTCAAAAAAATATATTACTAGTGATGACACAGTATTAATAATTGATGATTTTTTAGCTAATGGAGAAGCTCTAAAAGCTTTAATAGACATATGCCACCAAGCTAATTGTCAAATAGCAGGTGTGGGAATTGTAATTGAAAAATCATTTCAACCTGGTAGAGAAAAAATTGAAAAATTTGGTTTACATATCGAATCACTGGCTAGGATTAGCAAAATGGATAATGGACAAGTAACTTTTGTTTTATAGAGAACTAAGCTAGGTTAGTGTAAAGATACTATAGGAAAATAGAATATTAATAAACCCCTCCTATTGATATAATGTTGTTACTACATCAACATTAAAAGGAGAGGTTTATGTCATTCGATATAACAAGTTTACTACAAAAGTTTACAAAAAGTATAGGGGAAGTTTTAGAAAACTCAAATTCATTAGAGGATTTATTACCAGAGATTCGTGAAAATACCGATTTATTAGGGTTGCATATTCTTGAAGAGCATCTAGAATTACTAGATGAGGAGATAAAAAAAGCTTCACAGAGAAAAGAAGACTGGTATGTGGAAAGAAGCAATGATAAGAAAACTATATTAACTGAAATGGGGTCCTTATCTTATTCAAGAACCTATTACAGCCATAAAAGAGAAAAAGAGTATTGTTATTTACTGGATGAGTTATTACAAATTGAGCCACATCAACGATTAGATAATGGATACCAGAACCATTTACTGCAAGAAGCAACTGAAAAATCATATGAGAAAACAACACAAACAGTAGGAAAAGATAAATTATCTAGACAAACTGTTAAAAATTTACTTCATAAATACCAACCAGCAGATATTAAAAAGGTAGTGATACCAAAGGAAAAGAAGAAAGTACCCTATCTATATATTGATGCTGATGAAGATCATGTTTCGGTGGTAGATAACAAGACACAGAACCAAAATCTAGTCTATGTCTATGAAGGAAAATCAACTAAGGGAACTAGAAAAGAACTCATTAATCCCTATTATATAACGGGACGTGTTGGAAAAGAGTTATTTGAAGAAGCTTTTGCATATATTAAAGCAAACTATGATCTAACATCGGTTAAAAGAATATATATTCAAGGGGATGGAGCCGGTTGGATTAAAGGTGG
>JAUUZE010000044.1 GCA_030590175.1 Clostridia bacterium | reverse complement strand
TTTTTTGTCAAAACTCTATCGAAACCGTTTTTACTCAGTTCTTCAAGTATTGCATAACCTTCAAGTCTCTCTTTTTCTGGTAATTGATCTATAAACTGGGTAATTACATTCTTCCCACCACTAGTACAGTATGCTAGTATCTGCATTCTCGCCTCCATTATACATCATTTTTGATGTATTGCAAAACATTATTACAAGACAAATATATAGTTGTTGTTGTTATTTGTCCATTAACAATAGTTCAAATTTATATAGTAATACCCAATCGTGAAAATTGCTCTTCAGGTGCTTCACACTCTCTTAATTTTTCTACTAATTTTTGAATCATTTCGTTTTCTATTACATGGTTATTTATGGGGTTTTCTTGTAAAGGATCACTTTGCAAATCAAATAATTTGCTTCCAAATTCATGTAAATAGCTTATACCTTCTGTTTGATATTTAACAAGTGGAATATCACAAAATGAAAAATGATTTTCTTTTACTAATGAAGCTGATTTAAATTCTTCTTTTGTAAAAAAGTGTCTCATATTAGTAGGCATTAAAGTGTACTGATATAATGGTTGATTATCTTCATTTTCCATAGCTCTCATATATACATAGCGACCATCTGTAATGTTCACATGACCTCCGTGAATACCAAATAACGCTGTGTCTCTTATTTTTTTGTCATTAACAACTGTTTCTTTAAGAGATTTACCCTCTACTGATGAAGGAATTTCTTGATTGAAAAAATCTAAGATTGTTGGCACAATATCAATTGTCTGTGCTAATGCTAAGCGTCTCTCATTACACACTTTACTTCTAGGGTCATATAAGAAGAATGGAGTGTGAACAATTTCATTATACATTGGCATACGACATTTCCCCCACCACTGCTTTTCTCCTAAGAAAAATCCGTGGTCTGTATTTACAATTAACATAGTATCTTCCCAAAGGTTATATTCATCCATTTTATCTAGTACTTTACCTAAATGATAATCGCACATACTTACTAATGATTTATATTCATAATTACAATGTTCTACTACATCATCTGGTTCAATTACTCTTTGATAATTTGGCCAATCAAAATGTTTTCCATCATAAAGATGTGGATATAGATTTCTAAATTGCTCATCTGCAAAAAATGGCTCATGTGGATCAAATTCTTCAATTTGTAATAGCCAGTTATCCTCATCTTTATTTAAATCTATAAAATCAATTCCACCTTTAAAAACTTTTGATTGAGGGTGCTTAGAAAAATCATCAATAGCTTTTCTATTAATTAAGTCTTGCCTAAAATGAGTATTATGATAATTCTTATTTATATAATCCATAGGTGGATATATGGGATCTTTTACTTGTCCAATAAATGGGTCTCCCTCTTGTCCTCTAATAAATTCCCATGTCTTATATCTATTATGGTATGTAGCTCCACCATCTTCAAAATAATGATAATGGTCTGTAACAAGATGGGTATGAATACCTTTACTTGTTAGTAATTCAGGCATAGAGAAATCGAATGGTTCTAAAGGACCCCAACTTCTATGTAAAAAGTTATATCGTCCTGTATGCATTTCACGCCTTGCAGGCATACAAGGTAAACTTCCTGCATAAAAATTATCAAAAGTAACACACTTTTTCCCTAACCTCTCAAAATTGGGTGCAATGACTTCATCATTACCATAGTTTGGGAGCATTCTTCTGTTAAGTGAATCAAACATGACTATTATTGTTTTCATAATTTATACCTCATATTAAGTGTACAACATAATATTATATTAATCTATTTTTGATTAGTCTGTAGCAATTAATGGAGCTAGTAAACGCTTTTAGTTTTCTAGCTCCATTTTATTTACTAATAAAATATATTTTTATTTCCCGTTATATGCTATGTGGATCATAATTCTATCAATCAATGTGATTACTTCAACATGATTAAGTAAATTCTTTCCTCTCATTGTGCTATCAGGATACCCTTCTACTATTTCAGTTAAAACAGCTTGTGTAAGATAAGGATATGCCCAACTAGAATTTCCTGTTAAAAGATCTACAAATACTGATAAGTAAAATTGTATTTCGTTTTCGCTTAATTCTAGTGCTTCATCTTCCATCCCTATAGCCCTTATTAAGAATGTAATACTTTGTTCTCTTGAAATTATTTCACCCATTCCAAAGCGATCACTATCTACTCCCATTGTTAAATTGTTGTGATAGGCTGTACTAATATATTCAAAATATGGACTTGATGGATCGATATCTGTAAATGGTAAACTTGCATTAGTTAATTCTAATCCTAAAGATTTTACTAAATACATAACAAATAACTCTCTGGTTACATGCATTGATGGTAATAATAATTCTTCTGGATCTACTACCCCTTTATCAACTAAGCGTTCAGTTGAATCATATGCCCAATGGTCTCCTGGTAAATCATTAAATGTAGGAGTAGGTATAACAACTGCATACATTGTTGCAGTATCTGATGTAGCACTTAGTATGCTCATTCCACCCTCCATAATTGTTGTTGTATCTAAGAATGTCCAGGCTGCTTCAACGCTTGTTTTTGTCATGGCAAATGCAGCAATTTTTAAATCATCACGTCCCATGTTTTCAACAGTAAGAGACAATTCAAATGGCACTGGGCTAAGTGCATTCCACTCAACTAAATACACTGGACTAATAATTGAATATCCAGGGTCTGGCTCTGGTGGAATAAGAAAATCATATATTTCAATTATAAATTCTTCTGCTTCGTCAAGAACTATTCCTTCTGGTAATCCATCAAATGTTAATAGTCCCAAACCAGTTGGCATTTCTAATGTAATTACAATTCCAGGTGCTACAGGTGTTATTGCTGTAGTTTTTGTTTCACCTTTCTTTTCTGCATAAATATCTCGTGCTCTATCATAGAAACCATTTTCATCAAATAATTTACTGATTAAATCATTTAATAGAGCAATCTTTTGGTCAATTTTTTGATCTTCAGTTAACTCTGTATTATCTTCTATTTCCTTAAGTTTATCTGCAACTGGAGTTACATCTTCAAATTTATTTGCTTTTTCAAAATTATGTGTTTTTAAAATTAAGGCCCATCTAGTAACCTGCTGAAGTAACCATTCAACTTTACTATCTTTTTTTGTTTGTGCAGCAGCTTTATCTTCTGTAGATAGGCTTTCTGGAATTTCTTCTGCTTTTACTTTCTTTGCCCATTCAAGATAAGCTTTAATTTGCTTGTAATATGCTTCAACCTCTGTAGCTTCTGGCCCTAAACATTCTCTCATAACATCAGCTGTGGCAACCCAATCTCCTGCTTGGACATTATCCGATAATACACCACCATCTGGTGCTTGATGTGCATGAGTCTTCTCATGAAGCAATATCGCGGCTAACTCAGCTAACCTTTTAAATTTTGCTACTTCATCAGATGGAAGTGGCGATACAAGATTTTCTCTTATATATATTCTTCCTTTTCTATCAGCTTCCCCAAATGCTCTCATATCAGGGTCAACCTCAATTTTCTTATCTGTTAGCCATTTTCTTACATTATCGGCCATATCCTTCATGCCCATAGCCTCAAGAAAATCAGCAGCTTCTTTCATAACATTTTCTTGTGCTGTTGTAGGTGCTACAGATGGTTTATTTGCAGCAATTATGTTAGAGCTTGGAAGTATTGTACACAACATTGCAAGACTTAGTATTAAAGCACCTATTTTCACAAATCTTTTTGTCCTTTTATTCAAAACATTCACCTCTTTTTTCTGAAAGTCAAAATAACTCTCTATAACTTTAAGGAAATAAGTTTATGTTTTATCTTTTGGTTTTAATTTAGTTAATGCAAGTTGTCACACAAGAATGATATCTTGTATAGAAATTTTAGAGTTACATAATATTTTTAAACATTATTTCCTCACAAACATTATATATGAAAATATATAATATTTCTAATATTTGTTTTACCTATTTTATTTCATTAAAAAATTAGATTCTCCAGCCACGCTGTGCTAGAAATCCTCTATCAATTAACTTTTCAACCTTTTTATCTGGTAAACCTACTAATTTACCATTGCTAATATAACGCTCATCAGTACCATACATATTATTAATAAGAAGTTTTGTGTATTTATCTATTAATTCTTTATAGTAATCATCATTTGCTAAGTCTATGTTTTCAAACTCATCTTCTTTAACATTAAAAAATTGCATAACATTTCCCACAGGGTAATAGATTAATTTGTAATCGCTTTTTCTAACCATCCTAGAAGCTCTCTCATCTTCATAATGCTCACCATATAAATACTCTCGTTTATCAATTGAAAATAACGAATCACCTTCAACTGTTTTAGGAATATTCAAATTACACATATCTAGAAGAGTAGGCATTAAATCTCTAAGTTCTGATAATCTATTATCTACTTTCCCAAAATTATTTATTTTATCTTTTTTACTAGGCACAATAATTAGTGGGATTTTATTAGCACTTTCATACATAACTCCTTTAGCCCACAAATTATGATTGCCTAACATATCTCCATGATCTGATGTGAAAACAATTATTGTATCATCTAGAATACCTTCTTCTCTAAGTGTACCTAATAGTAATCGTATTTGATGATCCACATAAGTGCATTGAGCATAAAATGCTTTAATAGCATTTTTTATTTCTATATCACTTTTCATCCCAAAGTCTCGTTTTATTATTTTTCTAAGAGCATGTGGCATTTTTTTAATATCTCTTGCCCATTCTCCAATTTTTGGTAAATTTATATCAATATCATCATACATTTTAAGATATTCACTAATTGGTGTTACTGGTGGGTGTGGAGCGTTATATGAGCAAAACCAAAATCCAGGTTTTCTCTTATCTCGCCTTTTTATAGTACGACACATTTGTTTTGTGGTCCAATAAGTAGGATGAGCTTTTTCAGGTAAATGCCATGGTCTGGTTTCATACATATTATTACCCATTCCATGTGTTAACTCTTCACCATTAAACCCTAAATCTGAAAGATATATCTCATAGTCATCTTTTATCATTCCAAGATGATGCCGCTGTTCTTCATTTAATATAATCTCATCAAACCCTATTCTATCTCGCTGTGGATATACATGAAATTTACCAACACCAAAAGTTTGATATCCATTATCACTAAAAACCTCTGCCATTGTAGGTAATTTTTTATTCATTTCAAGAGTTTCATTAAAATTACGATCACCATGTGTTTTTGCACTTGTACCAGTCATAAGGGCACGCCTAGCAGGAATACATGTAGGACATGCAGAATATGCATTAGAAAATCTTACTCCCATCCTAGCAAGTCTATCAATTGTAGGTGTTAATATTGAATTATTACCAGCTTCTCTTAATAAATTACTTCCCCATTGATCTACCATTATAAACAATACATTTGGTTTCATAGTAAAATACTCCTATATTTATCATTTCCTAATCTTAGAAATAATTATATCATATTTAGATATATTAATTCTGTAGATAAGCACTTAATAAAACTAATATATTTTATGAATAAACAAAATATTTATTTACTATTAAGTTGGTTTATAAAGTCAATTACACCTGACCTAGTTACTTCACTACGATAGTTAGCAATTGCCGTTTCAAGACTTACTTTATTATTAAAAAGTTCTCGATAAAAATCATTAGCTGCACTGGAAACTTCACCACGATACATCATTAATGTATCTAACGTTACATACATCTCGTTATAATAAAACATATCATCAGAGAAATTTTCCTTAACAGTATTTATTGTTTCATCAATATGAGCATACTTTGATTCTAAGATAATATTATTATCATGATGTGAATAAATAATAGGTTTGCTTGGATTAAGATAAGAAATATTAATCCAAGGTGATATTAATCGTTCTCCCTGCTCATCATAGTAATTCAAAACATAAGCTTCATCTGTAATTTCAAAATTCACTCCTTTTTGTCCATAGGAAAAAGACATCATCAATTCTTCGTTTTTAAATAAAGTATCAAAAATGAAAGATAATTTCCCAATAATATTATATGAGCCTTTTAAAATTGCAAATCCGCTTCCATTACTTCTGGTCATTACAACATGATGTTTATTTTCCCCTAAAAGGTACAATCCAACATCATGCTCAAAATATGGTGGAAAATCTTCATTCATTGGCATGCTTGTATATGATGCAATTATTTTATCACCAATTTGTGTGCCAGATTGGTATGGTAAAATAACACCATCCTCAATTAAAGGAAGGATAAAGTTCATAGCATTTTCAAAATTAGCATTTAAAATTGGCAATTCATATTGATGTATATCAGGGTTGTAAGCAATATTCAACGGGTCACGACCATTTACATAACACCCAAATGACATAAAAATATCACTTAAATCTCCAAAAAATGAGTGAGGGTTATCCACAAACATAGTTAAGAAGCCGTTATTCTCTCTCATAACTTCTCCCAATGAAGAAAATTCTTCTATAGTTTCTGGAACTTTTAAATCAAACTCAGTTAATACTTGTTGTTGATAAAGTCGTGTTTCAAAACTTTCAGAATAACTAGTAGGAATCCCATATAAGTGCTCTATTTGATCTCTTAACAAAGAAACTCCTTTATAAAACCGCTCATCATCAAAGGAATTCTCATTAATATATTCATCAATTAATAGCAATTTTTCTGCAACAATTAGATTTTGATATGCAGATAATCCTGAAAAATATATTATTCCATCACCATTAGTTTTTGAAAATGAATCTACCCAATCTTTTTTTGTTATATCAACATAAATTATATCAATTGATAAGTCAAAAGCATCTTTTAAATATAGTTCAAACGCTAAAACATGTTCTTCACTCATTTTATTTTTTTCACTACTAATAGTTACATATAAATTAATATGTTCAAGCTGTGCTTCATCTACTACAATAATTGGTTTAGCTGTCTCGCTTACTAAGGGAGATTCACTTTCAGACTTTATTACATCTGCACTAGCAGATGGTGATGCATTGTCAATTAGTGATGGTTTGGGTGAAGCTACTTCTTTCGATGGTTGACAACTAGTTAATATTAATACCAATATCATAATTACTATAATAATCTTATATATTTTTTCCATATAACTCCTTTATTTATCACTATTTAAATATTGTATGTATTCAATAATATCTGTTTTTTCAATTGTTTCTTTATAAACTTCTAAAGCTGTTGTAATTGGTACATTTTGATGCATTACCTGATTATAAAAATCATTTGCAGCTTTATATAATACTACACTGTACTTATCAAGCATTTCGCTATTAAAGTACTGATTTATATCAAAGAATATAACTTCTGGGTTTAGCTCTCTTGCATTATCTATTTGATAAAGGAAATCAGTAACAGCTTCATCACGAACATTTTTCTTTTCTATATGGGAAAAATATACAGGTAATGGATTTAAAATATAATCAATTCTGATAAAAGGTGAAGCTTGCATACCAAATTTATCATTATGTAAAGTAATTATTATATTCTCGTCCTCATATGTATAATTATATCCTTCTCGCCCGTATAAAAATGAGTACATCAACTCATCATTTGTAAATAAATAATCATATAAAAACGATAATTTTTCCCATACGTTCTTTGAACTGTTTATAATAGCAAACCCACTTACATAACTATCAACATTAATAATTGCTTCATCATTAATTCCTCTTAAATATAAGGACAATGAACTTGTTTGCATCTCACTAGACGATGGAAATTTGGTTTTTGATATAATTTTTTTATCATCTAGTTGGTCTTTATTTTGGTATGGAAAAATCATATCATCTTCAATCATAGATTGAAGATAGCTCATAGCCTCAATAAAATAGTCATTAAGAATAGGTAACTCATATTTCTGAGTCAATGGATTAAATGAGATATTTGTTATATCCCTACTGTTAAATTGGCATCCAAAAGAAGAAAATATATCTATAAAACTTATAAAAAACGATTCTGTATTATCATTGTATGAAGCAACATATCCTCCAGTTTTATGTACAGCTTGTGCAAATGTATTAAATTCTTCTATTGATGTTGGAATTGATTGACTTGTTTCTTCTAATGCTTCATTTTGATATATTCTTAGTTTGTGGATTTCATAATATAAAGTTGGTATTCCAAAAAGCAGTTGTCCAGGATTAGCTAATACTTTTACTCCGCTTTGATATGTGTCATCATTAATTAAATCTCTATTAGTATAATCATTAAGTAAAAACAAAAAATCTTGTTCTTTTAGTTTTTCATAGGTTCTAATGTCAGAAAAATAGATTATTCCATCATCTCCTATATTACTAATCCAATTTCCTTCAGACATATTAAGATAAATAATATTAACAGATAAGTTGAATTTATATAATAGATATAGTTCAAATGCTAATTCATCTTCTTCTGTCATTTTATTTTCTCTGTTAAAAATAGGTAGATATAAATTGATATGCTCATATGTTTTATTTTCAATCACTATAATTTCTGACTTGTCAGTTTGTTGACTGTTTGATTCACTATTAAAAGGTTCTTCATTATTATCCAAGGAAGGTTTTGGTTTTTCATTAGAAGTAGAACAACTACTAAGAATCAATGTAATAATTAATATAATGACTAATATTTTTTTCATTTATTCTCCCCTTATATAGCTATTTAACATTTGAATGTAATTTTCCATATCAATTGAAGAAATAACTTTTTGATATTTTCTTAAAGCAGTATCATAATCTTGATTCAAAATTAAATAATTTACTATAAATTGTGAAAAAGCTTCATTAATCTTAGTTTCATATTGATAAGGTACCTCATGAAACACAAAATCACTAGTATGATAATAAAGATTTTCCATACCACTAGGAGTAATATCATATGCTGGAGCTCCATAATGTTTTATTGTAATATTAGGGTATCTAATCAAAAAATCAAACTTATCATTTTCAATCCCAATTGTTCTAAATAATATAATCAAATCAATATCATTAAAAACGCGCTTTGTAAAAGTTTCTATATTTTTTTCAATATCTTCACTTCCATTTAAAAACATAAATCCTGTAAAATTATATTCTTTATATATTACTGGCTTATAATCTTGGTTTGTTAAGTAATAACTACTACTTAATCCTTCTTCTTCATATGAATAACTATATTTCTCCATTCCAGATAAAATAAAAGGTTTTTCAAATTCTCCAATAGAATAATCCGTTCGCCAACTAATTATGTTATCAGATATATAAATTAGCTTCTCATCTTGCAAATAACGAATATATGTTATAGCTTCTTTAAATTGCCTAGTTTGAACAATATCCTCAAAAGATTTTAAATTTGGATTAAACGATATAGTTGGTGACTTAGATTGATCATTAAAATAACAACCATAAGCTGCAAATATATCTCTAAAATTAACTAATAATCTTTTATAACTTGCAGCTAAAATATATTCATCTTTTATCCCATTCTTATTATAATCACTATTTGCTACAACTTTAGCAAGGTTTGTAAATTCTTGTAATGTCACTGGTACTTCTTGCTTTAAATTTGCTAATGCATCACTTAAATAACTACGGTGATAATAATATACTTTTGGATTTAAAGGTAAAACATAATTTTTGTTATCGCTAGTAGTTAAATGTCTACTTATTTCGTTATACTGGTCATCATCTACTGGATTATTATTTAAATATTCGCTAATATTATAAAATAAATTTTGTACTTTACTCAAATTATAATATTTTGCTCTCTCTAAATAGTACATTCCTCCATTTGGAGCATTTTGCAGGGCAGCGTAATAGTCTTGATATGCTATATCAACATACTCTAATTTATAGCGTAAACCATAATTAGTAAAAAGTAATTGATTAAAATCTTCTAATTTATCATCTCCAACATGTTTTTGATTAGTTTTTCCATAGTAAATTATAGTTGGTTTTAAATGGTCAATTATTTCTACATTTGAAGCTATAGTTGGTTTTACTGATTCTTCAAGGTTATCTTTTGTGCATGAGCATAATAAAAAAATAAATAAAATTATTAAAGTAATACTAAGTATTTTTTTCATAAGTCCCCTTTTTATAGTTGAACATTAATAATGTCAATGCTATAATTTATCCGATATATGCGCCCATAGCTCAGTAGGATAGAGCAACAGTTTCCTAAATTGTAGGCCGGAGGTTCGAATCCTCTTGGGCGCACCATTTTTTTTATTAATTTCCCTATTACAATTATATTACTTATTCTTTCAACTTACTACATTTGTCAAAAATGTTCACAAATTGTTAACATATAAATACACTAATATATTTAATTTCTTAGTACATTTAAAAAATTAAAAATTTCATTTGAAGGAAGAGCTCATAGAACATATAATAGTAATGAAAATCACAAGGAGGAATTATACATGAATAAGTATTTTTCAGACATTGGTCGTATTTCCTTTGAAGGAAGCGACTCTAATAACCCACTGGCTTTTAAATATTATGATGCTAACAAAATTGTTGCTGGTAAAAAAATGAAAGACCATTTAAGATTTGCCATGAGTTACTGGCATACTATGACAGGACAAGGACAAGATCCTTTTGGTAGTCCAACTATGGAGCGACCATATAATAATTTAAGTGGTATGGAATTATCTAAAGCTAGAGTAAAAGCTGCTTTTGAATTAATGGATAAGTTAAGCATTGGATACTTTTGCTTCCACGATTTAGATATTTCTCCTGAAGGTAAATCGTTACAAGAAAAATATGATAATTTAGATATTATAGTTGATTTAATCTTAGAAAAAATGGATGAAACTGGGATTAAGTGTTTATGGGGAACTACTAATGCATTTTCACATCCACGCTTTGTACATGGTGCTTCTACATCTCCTAATGCTGATGTATTTGCTTTTGCAGCTGCACAAGTAAAAAAAGCAATGGAAATTACTAAAAAATTAGGTGGGGAAAATTACGTATTCTGGGGTGGTCGTGAAGGATATGAAACTTTACTAAATACAGACATGGGTTTAGAACTTGATAACTTAGCAAGATTTCTAACAATGGCAAGAGACTATGCTAAAAAAATCGGGTTTACTGGACAATTACTAATTGAACCAAAACCAATGGAACCTACTAAACATCAATATGACTTTGATGCTTCAACTGTTTTAAGTTTTTTACGCAAATACAACTTACAAGATGACTTTAAATTAAATATTGAAGCTAATCATGCCACATTAGCTGGTCATACTTTTCATCATGAAATTTATACATCTAGAATAAATAATGCTTTAGGTTCAATTGATGCTAACCAAGGAGACTTATTGTTAGGATGGGATACAGATCAATTCCCTACTAATATATATGATTCTACTCTTTGTATGTATGAAGTATTAAAACAAGGTGGTATTGCTCCTGGTGGATTAAATTTCGATTCTAAAGTACGTCGTGGATCTTTCCAACCAGATGATTTATTCATATCATACATTGTGGGAATGGATACATTTGCCAAAGGATTATTAGTTGCAAATAACTTATTAGAAGACAAAGTATTAGAAAACTTTATTACTAATAGATATGCATCATATAATAAGGGTGTTGGAAAAGAAATAATTGATGGAACTACTGATTTTGAAAAACTAGCTACTTATGCTCTAGAACATGACCAAATAAAAAATGTTTCAGGTAGACAAGAACTTCTAGAAGATATTGTTAATAGATACATATATAAATCATAAAACAAAAAAACTAAAAATACTAAGAGGACGATTGAATAAATCGTCCTCTTTTACAAAATAGTTAAATATTGTATAATAAACACATCAAAAAAAAGGGGTTATAATATGAGTGAAAACAATCAAGATGTATCAGTAGGTAATTGGATTTTGACCATGATTATTCTGGCAATTCCACTAGTAGGATTTATTATGCTATTTGTATGGGGATTTGGAGATAGCACACCTAAAAGTAAATCAAACTTCTGTAAAGCAACATTGCTACTTAGCGTCATCGCTATTGGGTTATCAATTGTTATTGCAATAACAAGTGCAGCATTAATTGGTGATATTATTAATAACATCAATGTATATTAATAAATTAGAATTATGAAAGTATTAATTTCCCCCGATTCATATAAAGATAGTTTAATTGCAATGGAAGTTGCAAACTGTATTGAACAGGGGATTTTACTTGCTAATAAATCAATTAATATTACAAAAGTTCCAATTGCCGATGGTGGTGAAGGAACAATAGATGCCTTTGTTCAAGGAAGTGGCGGTCATATTATAAGTACAAGAGCCCATGGCCCACTAATGAAATTAATGGATACTACATATGGTGTTCTTGGAGATAATAAGACCGCTGTCATTGAGATGGCAAAAATATCAGGGCTACAATTACTAGAACAAGTTGATAGAAATCCTTTACTAACAACAACCTATGGTGTAGGTGAATTAATATTAGATGCCATTAATAAAGGTTATCGTAAATTAATAATTGGAATAGGTGGTAGTGCTACTAATGATGGTGGTGTTGGAATGGCTCAGGCCTTAGGTGCCATATTCT
>JAUUZE010000052.1 GCA_030590175.1 Clostridia bacterium | reverse complement strand
TAATATAAAAATAGTTGTATCAAAAAAGTGAGATAAAACTATTATTGAAAATACTGACACACCACAGATTTTTTGCAAATATGTGTGAAGTAAATTAACTTTTTTAAATTTAAAACCTGAATATGTGAAAGTAATTGCAACTATAACTAATAGAACAATAAATGGTATTATATTTGGAATTAAATAACTTTTATATAATGCAAATAAGAAATACCCAGAAGCTAAATAATATAATACATCAGCTACAGAATCTATAGATGCACCAATTTCAGATGTCATATTATATTTTCTAGCTATTTTACCATCAAAATAATCTGTTAATCCCAAAATTATATAACCTATTAAAAAGGCTGTATTCATTTCCATATATATGAAAACAAAGAGTACTGGAAGAAAAAGACCTCTTGATACTGAAAGCATGTTAGGGATAGTTAAATATTCTTTTTTTATCATAATCACAATCCTTTAAAAAAAAATTCTATAAAAGTTTATCATCTCATATAAAATATTACAAATTTATATCATTTCATGGACATATAGATAAGGATAGCTTCAAGTGGTTAAGTGCCTTAAAACTATCCTTACATTTATTATTTTAGGGGAAATTATGAAAATACTATATTTTTTTACTTAATACCTAAGCGATCACCATAATTATCAAAAACGTAATCTAAATCTTTATCACCACGACCAGATAAGTTAATAAGAATTGAACCTGTACCCATTTCTTTTGCTAATTTCATAGCATATGCAACTGCATGTGCACTTTCTAGTGCAGGAATAATTCCTTCTAATTTTGATAATATAGAGAATGCTTCAATAGTTTCATCGTCTGATGCAGTCATA
Source organism: Clostridia bacterium (assembly GCA_030590175.1). GTDB lineage: Bacteria > Bacillota > Clostridia > DUPQ01 > DUPQ01 > JAFGUQ01. Next base: position 10,825 of record JAUUZE010000052.1, on the reverse strand, counting down.
TATTTAACACGTCCTAAATCATGTAAGTATGCATGCTCTGGACCAACTGAAGGATAATCTAAACCACTAGCTATTGAGTATACAGGAGCTGGTTCGCCTTTTTCATTCTTTAGCATAATAGAGTTAAATCCATGCATTACTCCTTCACTTCCATAAGTTAAACTAGCAGCATGTTCGCCCATTTTTGTACCAACACCTAAAGGCTCTACTCCATATAGTTCCACAGGATCATTTAAAAAAGCTGACATAAGACCAATAGCATTAGACCCACCACCTACACATGCAACAATTGCATCTGGTAATTCACCTGTCATATCTAAAAACTGTTGTCTAGCTTCAACTCCAACTACAGTTTGAAAATCACGTACCATCATTGGGAAAGGATGTGGTCCTACAACAGAACCAATACAATAAATCGCATCTTCGAATTCTCCCATGTATGCTTCAAATGCTGCATCTACTGCCTCTTTTAATGTTTTTAATCCATGTGAAACAGGAATAACACGTGCCCCAAGTAGTTTCATTCGTGAAACATTAGGTGCTTGTTTTACTATGTCTACATCACCCATATAGATATCACATTCTAATCCAAAATATGCAGCAGCTGTAGCTAATGCAACACCATGTTGACCTGCACCAGTTTCAGCAATAATTTTCTTTTTACCTAAATACTTAGCTAATAAGCCTTCTCCCATACAATGATTTAACTTATGAGCTCCTGTATGGTTTAAGTCTTCTCTTTTTAAATAAATCTGGCAATTACCAATAGAATTTGATAATCTCTCGCAATGACCTACTGGTGTTGGTCTACCTTGAAACTCTTTTCTTATTCGCCTTAATTCATTAATAAACTTAGCACTTTTACATATAACTTGATATGCTGTATCTATTTTTTTAAATTCATCAACTAATTGTGGTGGGATAAACGATCCACCGTATGTGCCAAAAAATCCTTCTTTGGTTGGGGTTGTTTTTGCATATACTGCAAAATCTACATTTTTCTCTAACATTGTCTAGCTCCTTCTCTACTCTTCTATATTGACTTATCTATAAATCAATACCTCTACTCATGTGGTTTTTTTTCCATAATAAAAACCCTTATCCAAAATATAGGACAAGAGTTATCTCCTGCGGTACCACCTAACTTGGTATAACTATTCTTTTATAGTCATTACCCACTCATTCCATACATACATATGGTTTTCACTGTAACGGGTGAAACTCCCGTCAGATACTACTCACATGATATCCAGCTGCTTTCATTCTGCCCTCGTAAGTCCATTCAATACAATCTTACCTGCTACAATCCCATCACCTGTAACTTTCTTTAAGGAGTTAATTGCTTTACTAATCTTACTCAATGGTTTATCTTTATTACTATTTCTATACTATCTTGTATAGAAGTATTAATAGTAGATTACTATTTTTTTAGTGGTATGTCAAATCTTTTTTATTTACTTTTGAATATGTCTAACTTATACTCCTGTAACAAATTTAATAATAGGAGCTACATCTTCTAAAGAATGTGGATGATGACCACATTCTTTTTTTATTATTACCATCATGTTGTTATGTGTTTTTTTATACTCTTTTATAAATAGTTTTGCATTTTCTTCATATGGTACCGTATGGTCTTTGTCTCCTATTACTACTAATATTGGAATCTTTTCTTCTGCTAATTTCTTAGCTCTTGCTAGCTGTGTCAAACTATAGTTTTTTGCATCATTTTCATCAAATCCATAACATTTTAAATATTCTTTTCTTAATTTATGACCAACTCTTGGCCAACTATGTAAATCAATTACAGGTGCATCTAAATATAATGATGCTACCCTATTTGGATATGCTACTGCATAATTTACTGCATATAATCCACCTCTACTAAAACCAAAAAGAACTGTTTTCCCATTTAAATTAAATTCATTTATAATATACTGATGAAAATTTGACATTAGTTTTATAGCTTTAGGACTCCCATACATATCACTTATTTTATAATACACAAGATGCCATCCTAGTCTAACAAGCTCCATGTCTGCTTTATCAAAATCACCTAAGAACTCAGCTCTCCAAATCCATCTCTTCTTACTTTCTGCCTCTGTTGGCACTATAACACTACCAGTATATCCATCTAGGATAAAATTGATTCGCTTATATCCTTTATATAATTCTTCTTTTCTGTTAATCATAATTACTATCTTTGTTTTCTTTTATTTAAATGTCTTTTTAACCGCTTCAAGGTATCCATACCCATATAAATCATCAGGTTGAAGATAACTTGTCTCTGTCCATTCATTCCAACTATTAATGGTAATTAATGGGCATTGATTTGGATGTTTATCAACATACTCTTTAGCTTTTTTAAGTGCTTTAGCAACATTTTCAGGTGTATTGTTTTTTATTATTCCTGGTTTAAAATCTTTAAACCTAGGATTATTATCCCAACCTAATGAGATGTGTGAATAATATGGAATGTTATATTTTTTCTCAATATCATCCCATTCATTTACGACATCTTTCATAATATCATTATAATCTCTGTCAATATCAGTAAACATATTAACTTGGTAATGAGTTAAACTATCAAAACCAATTTCATCAACAACATCACTTAATGTATATGCGCTACCGTCAGCTTTCTTATATACATCAAAATTAGTATCATTTCGTAGTGCTAATTGAAAATGGATTCCAGCTAATCCTTCACTAACTGCCAATTCTTTAAACCATGTAAATGCGTCTGCTGTTTGTTTAATACCACCTAATCCACGAATTAATGTTTCAACATCAAAAATCATAAATGCAGGTTTATTATCAATTGTGTAATACGATGGATGTTTAAAATACTTATCAATCAATCGTTTAGCAATAATTTCAAATTCTGTTCTATTTACCGCACCATCCCAAATAACACTATCAATATGAGAATTCCTAATATCCCATAAATATCTTGCACTATGATTAGCCCACATAAGATAAAATTTAACCAAGTCATTATTTTTAGCTTTTAAGTATCCATCATTTAAACAGTTCTCTAAGAAAGGTCGTCTATCATACCAATACCAATCATAAATAAACACATTAACACCATGCTTAGATGCTTCATCAATTTGCATTTCCATAACATTAGAATCAGCTTCATTAACATATCCCCATAATGGTTTTCTTGGCCAACTATGCCCATCAAATTTTGCAATTGCATTTTTAACTGTCTGCCATTCTCCATTACCATCAGGCCAAAACATCCGCGTTCTTAGCTCATCCCCTGTATATGATGGCCAGACATATGCTGCTATATCATATTTACTCATGTCTTTTTCTCCTATTATCTAATCAAAGCTAGACCTTCTCCTTCAACAGCATGCATTGTTACTCCTAGCTTATCCATCCATCGTCGTACAGTAACAGTTTTAAAATGATGTGAGTCAAATCTATTAACTGCATCTTTGTCTATATGTCCCATATTATTATCATACAACCAAAGAGGAGCTGTCCACATACATAGAGTTGGTTCAACTAATTTATATACATCTTCACCTGCACCATTTTGTCCATGATGTGCCATTTGAACAATATCACTTTTTAATTTTTCTTTATATTTTTCTGCTAATTTTTGCCCTGCTCTAAATCCTAAATCACCTAAAAACAGTGCAGTTTTCCCATTGGGAAATAATAATTTAAAAACAACCGATGTATCATTTACTGTTGAGCCACCTTTATAATCAGGATCATAATCCTTATAGTCATTGGGTACGTTTAAAATATCAACTATAACACCATCAATATCATACTTATCATTTTCTTCAAGTATTTGTGTTATATTCATAAGTTTTGGTAAAAAATCATATAAAGCTTTATTCATTTCCATAAATCGAGGTTCAGCTTGGCTAACCCATTCTTCTGGTGGAAAGTTATAGCAAAGTTTTTCAATAGTTATACCATTCATGTTAGGTTGTTCAAGAATTTCTACAAGTGCATTATAATGATCATAGTGCATATGTGTAATAATCCACATGGAAACAATTGATCCAAATTCATGTATTTTCTCAGTTAAATAAGCTGCATCTCCACGTAATCCCCCATCAATAACAATTAACTTATTATTTGGAGTGGTTATTAAATAAGACATCATCTGAGTTCTTGTCATATTAGGTGCTTGATATATAGTATATCCACCTAATCCAATTTCATATTTATTCTCTTTCATATTAACATTTAATCATTTACACATATGTGTAAACTATCCTCTCCTATTAATCTTACTAATTCTTAGCATAGCACACTTTATATTGTTTATTTTATTAAAGTTTTAAGTTTTGCTAATAGCTCAGGTTTGATTTCAACAATTCCACCTTTTCCATCACTTTGTATAATATTATTTACTTCATATAAGGTCATGCGTGAAAAGATACCTGTTTCTTCAATCATTTCAAATTCTGCAGCAAAATCCCAATAATCATATCGCTCTAAAGTTAAAGGCACATTATATTTTTGTGCTGTTTCAATGAAGTTTTTACATTTCGAATCGTTAAGAATAAAATCAAGAGAAGTATAATATGCACGAATATTAATTTCATCTGGTTGTATTTCATCAATCCACCGCTTCCACTGCCACTCTACATTCATGGGGTAAGCCATATGGCGAGCAACAGGAATTGGATCATAAAGCATTTCAACATTAAGTGTAAGATAAACTTTTTTACCTCTTGCTCTTACTCTCTTTGCTCCCTCTATAAATAAATTCGTATATGCATCTCCTCGTATTTTAGCAATATTACTTAATTTCATTTCTTCTTCGCTACATTGTCCGTATCGATTATAATATTCTTCTTTTATGCAATCATTATAGCCATATGCAAAAGGCTCATCTACGTGAACTGAATGACACTCAATACGATTGCCTACCATTTCATAACCATCGTCTAATGCTTTTTCAAGCCACTCTAATAAATACTCTTGTACCTTAGGTTCAACAATACACAATGCTCCATGAACATATTCATCTTTTCCTTTACAAATTGCTAAATATCCTTCTTTATCCTCTTCATCAAGGGTTACTTCCCAATTTTCACCAAATCCATCATCAAAATTAAATCCAGCTTTTAAGTGTGGTTCATGTGTTGGTGTCCTCCAATTAGCTGAACCAGGAGATGCACATATTATATCGCTATTTTCATCAAATATCGAAATAGCATTCATTGGTGTATTAATAAATAATTCTTCATCACTTGCTTTACCTTTACAATTAATAGCTACTGCCACATATCGCTCGTTTATAGATAATTCTCCTAATGTAATAACTTCGATGGAATCACCTAAACTCGTAATAGTTTTTGTTGGATAATTTATAATAAACCCAGAAGATACAACATCACTTTTTGCTCTTTCAGTTGAATAAGTTAAAGTAAAATCACCTTCATATTTTTTATAATTTGCATTGTTCTTAGATACGTAGATTGTTATATTTTGCTTTGTAATTCGACTGTGTATATTGTTTTGCTTATAAAGTTTTATTGAACAAATTTTCTTATTAATAGCATCTTTATCAATATCCCAAGTTCTCCTCTTAATACGAAGATGAGGATTTTCTAGCAAGAATTTAGATGCAATCATTATTTTACCACCTGTGTATTGTATCCCGGTATTTTCACGAGCTTCTTTATAATATGGCGAAAAAGTAAACCATATCCCTTGTTCTTGTGGTCTCATAACAGCTACAGGTTCTATACCATTTGCTTTCGCTGCTTTTACAAATACTTGGCTAAATTCTGGTATGTTATTAGCTGTTTCTATGGTTCCTCTATTAGAAGGTGCTTTATGGTCCCAAAAGTGTCCATAATCACGATTGCCATAGTATTGAAAATATACACGACTAACACCTGTTTCTTTTAATTTTGTTAACATCTTATTCATGGTGCTTTCGTTATAAATTTTTGCTGCATCATCTGGAAAATCTATTAAAGCTGATAATAACATAGTATAAAACCTCTCTTTTATAAATTTATAGAAATATAGATATTACTCCTTGGATTGAACCTATAACAAACCCAAGTACTCCACCCAACATTTCAATATGTCTCATTTCTTTTTTTATAACACTTATAACAAGTTGTTCTAATTCTCTCATATCCATTTCACAAATTTTATTTTCTACTATTTCTGAAATATCAATTCCCTTTAAAACAGCATTCATTATTATAGATTTTATTTTAACTGATTCAAAAACTTTTGGAAAATTTTCTTTAATTATGTTTTCAATATTTATAGCAAACCAATGTTTCTTAGTATTCTTACTATTAATCATATCATCAATATTGATTAACTCTTTTTCAACTAAATTACCAATTTCTTTTGCTAATACCTTTTGTCTTTTAGGTAATATCCCCTGCCAAACACCTATTATCGGTATCTTAATTGCACGGTATGGTCTAAATAGTGAAATTAGTGCAATCTTATTTGTTAACCATCCAATAAGTGCCCCAATCCCCGCCATTACTAATAATCTAATAATAATCATTTTTATCACCTTTTATATATGTTCTTATAAAAGAATAATTTTCATCTACTACTCTCCTAAAACTCACATATTTATATTACTCATTTAAGTTATTATATCATTTATTTACTTGTTATCATTAACAACAATTACAAAAAACCGAGTACGTTAGTTACTCGGTTAATTTCTAGTCATTTAACCTGACATTTTTTTTATTACTATGGATATTTTAGCTAAATCTTATTAACCTATAATATGCTTAGTAATTTTTCAACAGTTTTTATTGGAAAATCTTCTGGTTGTGGTGTGTCCAATAATGATTGTAGAAAATCTTTAACATTCTGACTTTGTGGCAACATGTATCCTGCTTCTCTTAAGACATCTTCTGCTAATAATCTATTAGATATACTTAATGCTTGTGCAAGCTGCCTTACAATCGGATCATCAGAAGTTTTTGTAATAGTTAAAGCTAACTGCTCTTGTCGGGTTTTACTTTCAGATAATGTTAATAAAGCTTTTTTTACATCATTAGTTTTTTTCTGTTGCAATGGATACTCATCTGGGATTAGAAAGATTGCATGAGATGGGCAAGCATCAACACATGCTCTACATCCACTTAAACATTTTGTAGCATCAATCTGTCCACTTTCTGTATCTGTAGCTCCTGTAGGACAAACATATAAACAAAGACAATCCTTAGTACATAATCTAATATTTCTTACTGCATGCATCTAACTACCTCCTTTTAACCTGTACTATTTTCATGTTTGGAACTTTGCACACTGGGCATATTTTTGGAGCTTCATCCCCGATATATACAAATCCGCAAATCTCACAAACATAAATATTTGTATTTTCTAATAATTCATTTTTTTTCTTGTCATAACGCTTTATAACTGAACTAAGTATATTAGTTGCCTTTTCACCCCATACTAGTGCACGAAGTGCTCCTCTATCACCACTTTTTGTTATTACATTCTTAGCATTTTTATAATTTGTATCAAGGTCTTTTTGTATAAGATTGCTTAAATCTTTAAAACTAGCATCTTTAGTAAAGTCACCTTTATTTTTAAAATATTCAGACAACTGCTTAAAAAGATCAGCCTCTTCATTTCTGTACTGTTTTTCACAACCTTTAGAAAGATTAGAACAAAGTGCGCTCATTTCTTTGATAGATAGTTTTCTTAATGTACTAGCTTCACCTTCTTCGCTAAATGGTACTTTCTCATTAAGCGCTACATCAATTGCCTCTTCTAAAAAATCAACTCTTTTTGTGGAACACAATGGACAAACCCAATCACTTGGCATATCTTTCCATTTCGTTCCTTTTTTAATTTTTTCTTCTTCAATCCCTACTGATTCATTGTATGTAAAACCACAAATAGGACAAATGTATTTTTTCATATATTTACCCTCCTCTATATAACATTTTAACATATTATAATTGTTTTACATATTTAGAATCTATTATGCTATTGTATTCCAACTTTATCTAATTCAAGTAAATCATACTGTTTAATAATCCTAATTAATTTAATTGGATACAATGGGTCTGTTGCATATCCAGCACGTTTAATTGCCCATGCTCCTAATGTACTATCATACATAACATCTGTAAATGGTTTATATCTAGAAGAATTTAACAGAAAATACAAATGGTCTTCCCAACTCTCAGACACATTATAATATGCTCTAAACTCATCGTCTATTCTATAAACCACTCCATTATATACTTCCCATGTGTTTGAAATAACAAAACCATTACTACCACTTCCTTTTATACCAAACAGATTATATGATAACTTACCAGTATATTTATCAACTGGTACGCTTTGTCCCCAGCCAGTTTCAAGAATAGCTTGTGCAGTCTGTAATGCAGCAGACATACCTGTCTCTTTCCATGTGTTAACAGCTAATTTTGATGCAAAATCTAAGAATTGATTCTTTGCAATAATTGCTTGTGGCCCATAAATAGTGTCAAGATATACAATAAGTGGAATGGATTCGCTATATATTTTAGATCCTTGATAGAAACCCTCTACTTGTATAGTTATGTTTCCTTCATCAATGTTTGTTGGCGAGTATACGAAAGTATCATCGTCATTCATATTTGTACTTAAATACCTAACCACTTTTGTATCTACATTAGTTAAAACATATCGAACATTATATAAATCAACATTGCTTTTAATAGAAAGGGTTGTATCTTTAGTTATTACTTGATTAGGGCCAATTCCTTTAAGGTACAAAATTGCATCAATATCAACAATAACTTTAATATGCTCACTTTCATAACTTACTCCATTAGTATCAGTTACAATAGTATAAACCTCCATATCTCCTTGATTATTTGGGCTTGGAAACCACTCATATGAATATTGATTTGATTTCATGAGAATTTCTTTTTCTTTTGTTAATGTATTCATTACAACAAATTGTGTTTCAATAACATCAAAATTTCTATTAACAGATAAAGTTACAGCTTTTGTAATGCTTTTTCCTTCGCTAATACCTTTTAGGGATAAGCGCCTATTAACTAATACAGTTACATACCTTATCTTGCTCTCATAAGCATGTCCATTTCCATCGTATGCAATTACTTTTATAGCACAAACACCATTTAGTTCCATTGTGGGAACAAAGGCATAGCTCCCAAATGGATCTTGTGAGGTAACTGTAATTGTTTTCCCATTTTTATAATTAATAATTTCATACTTAACTTGAGTTGCTAAAAAATTAATAGAAGGTTTAAGATATATAGTATCTGTTATTAATTTTGTTGTATCAAGACCAGTTAGAACAACAACAGGATTTACATCAATATTTATTGTGATAGCATCACCACCAATAAACTTTCCATATTTATCGTATGCGGTTGCAACGAGAACTTTTTCACCATTATCTTCAACTTTTGGGATATATTCTAATATCCCACTTGTATCATCAGTTTGGGATACAACAAAACCTTTTTTGCTTCCTTTATCTAATAAAATAAGTTTAATTTCGCTTGTTGTTTCGCTAAATTTATCTCCCATTTTTATATCAATTATTGTTTTGCCAGAAATAGTATCACCTGATGTGTGAGAACTAAAATCAATATCAAAGAAAGGAGTTATTGTAGATTGTTCATCTGTATTAATATATACAGTTCGTGTTTCGCTATTCCACGAAACTCCTATACCAAAAACATTACTAATTAACCTAACTGGTACATAAGTTCTATCATTAATAATTTTAGGGGCAACATCAGAAATCATATGTGATTGATTATTGTTATATGATATTAAGTAACTATCTATAAATAGTAAAATACTTTTCCCGTCTTTTTTTATGGTGACAGTTCTGTTAATTCCATCCCAATAAACAGTAGCACCAATTTCTTCAGCTATAAACCTTACAGGAACTAGTGTACGATCATTTTCAATAATTGGACTTGCAAATGAAGTAATATCATTATTGTTAACAACTAAACGAATATTGCTATTTATACTTGCATTAATATGATTTGTGTTTAGAAATATTACTATAAAAAGTACTAAAAATAAAAACAATATTTTAAAATGTGCTTTTTTGCTCAAGACAAGACTCTCTTTCTATACACCCGTCAAAATATCATTTACCCTACTAAAAGTATATTCTATACATTATAAAATTACTACCTTATTTCAATATTTATATTTTTACTTGTTTATTATCAGATATCCGTTGTCATAAAATGTTTTTTTTATTAATTCCAAATCGATATTTTTCATTCTAGATCCTTTTTCAATTGTCATAAATCTTCCCACACTTTGTAACATGCCTGGTTTAACTATATCAAGAAATCCTAGTTCAACCATTATTTCTTTTATATTAGGATATGTTGTTAGTAAATCATATATTGTCATCGTACTTTTTATTTCTATTAACATTAATGTCCTCACATCGTTTTCTTCTATTCATAATATACCCAATTTATAAAAAATATATTCTAAAAAAGACATATATATCTCCATAAAAAATATTTAATTATAAATTGTAACTAGGTAAATCAGAAATCTATTAAATATACAGTAATTAGTTTGTGTTTATTTATTTATAACCTTTTCAAGTGTTTTCATACTAAGCAAATGAATACTCACAGCTATTCCTACAACTATTAAAAATATACGTATAATCAAATTATCCAACAGATAAAAAGATATAGATAGAGTAATCCACAGAAATATTATTGTTGAAATTTTTGTTCTTCTTTTAAGGGCATGATAGGTTTTATAGTTATAAATATACTCACCAAGAATTTTATTTTTCAAAAGCCATTTATTAAGTTTTTCTGAACTTTTATAAAAT
>JAUUZE010000160.1 GCA_030590175.1 Clostridia bacterium | reverse complement strand
TTTAAACTATTAACAATAAGAGAAATATTATTTGAAAATATGGCAGGTTCTCAACAAGATGGGTTTGTAGCATACAATGCAATAACACCAGGTTTGAATGCACACATAGAATATATCTTAGAACCAGTAGGCGATAATGAGATATATATGTATCTTTATAGTGAATATCCAAGAAAAGTTAATATATGGTTAAATAAAGAATATGTAGATACATTTTTTGACTACTCATCAACTTGTATTATGCCATTAGGTTCACATCCAGATGAGGAAACTATATCTCTTATAACCACACCTATTGAGGGGGATTATTATTTAACAAATAATATGTTTTATTATCTTGATGCTGAGCTTTTTAAAACAGATATTGAAAAACTTAAACAAAATGAAATAACAATAAACAAGCTAAGTGAAACACATATTACTATAAATACAATGGCCAATGAAAGCGATATATTATTTACTTCAATTCCATATGAACCTGGTTGGAGAGTAACAATTAATGGTGAAAAAGTGCAACCTATAGAAACACTAGATTCACTAATGGCATTTGAACTTGGCAGTGGTCAACAAAATATGGAGTTACGGTTTATTCCACATGGATTTATTACAGGTAGCATTATATCTTTGTTATCTCTTCTTGGTCTTATATTCTTATTTATCATCAAAAGGAAAAAGATGCAAAAGTGAGGAAATAATATGAAAGAGGATTTCTTAGAAAAAAGACCACTTATAAAAAGAGTTTATAATTTCTTTTTAGGCGGTAAATCCTCGGGTCAGCTGATTCGTTACCTTATTACAGGCATATCATCGTTTGTTCTTGAATATATTTTGTTTTATACTCTATTTAGATTATTAGGAATTAATGAATTTATATCTAATTCAATTGCACTTGCAATAGTTTTTTGGTTTAATTTTTTAATGAATAGATATTGGTCATTTAAATCAAAAGAAAAACTATCAAGACAACTAATACTTTATGGGTTGCTATTTACTTTTAATATTAGTATTTCTAATTTATTTATCTATGGTTCATCAGTTGTTTTAGGTATGTCTCCACTTATTTCAAAGATATTAATTATGTGTTTGATTGTTATATGGAATTTTGTGCTTTACAAAACGGTCATATATAAGAAATAATATATATGAAAGGAAATATAATAAATGAATAAATTTTTACTCTCACTAGTTATACCAGTTTATGAAGAAGAAAAACTGATTTATAAAAATATTATGAAAATAAAAGAAATACTAGAAACAAGTGATATACCATATGAGTTTATTATTATTGATGATGGCTCAACTGATAATACTTGGAACGAGTTAAAGCGATTATCAAAAGAGATAAAATCGCTACAAGCTATTAAATTTAGTAAAAATTTTGGTAAAGAGGCTGCTCTTTGTGCAGGTTTAGATATGGTAAGTGGAGATGGTGCCATTGTAATGGATGCAGATTTACAGCATCCACCTGAAATTATTCCTAAAATGGTAAAACTTTGGCAAACGGATGGATATGATGTTGTTGATGGTGTTAAAGAGAGCAGAGGAAGAGAAAGTATATTCAACTTTTTAACTGCAGGTCTTTTTTATAAACTACTTAAAAAATCTTCAGGGATAAATCTTAAAAATGCTTCTGATTATAAACTACTTGATATAAAAGTTATAAAAGCATGGAGAAGTATGCCAGAGCGAGATACGTTTTTTAGAGCGATGTCATTTTGGGTTGGGTTTAATCGGACTATAATAAAGTTTAGTGTAGCTAAGAGAACTGATGGCCAATCAAAATGGTCTTTTATTACTTTATTTAAATTAGCAGTTACAGCTATAACATCATTCTCAGCAGTACCATTACATATCGTTACTTTTATTGGTATTATTTTTCTAATTGGTTCATTGGGTTTAGGAATACATACCTTGTATATGAAATTTAGTGGAATAGCTGTAGATGGATTTACCACTGTTATTTTATTATTACTAATCTTAGGTAGTGCTTTAATGATTAGTTTAGGTATTATTGGAATCTATATTTCTAGAATTTATGAAGAAGTAAAAAGACGACCAAGGTATATTGTGTCAGAAGAAATTAACAAAGAAGATAAATAAGTATAATATTAGGTCAAAAGGTGGTTTATTAATAATGTTGGATAAATCTATCCCATATTATCGTATTATTTTAAAAAGGAAAAGTGGAACTAAAGTTCCATTCGCTTCACTACCTGAAGGATTTTCTTTTATAAACTTTAAAAAAGGTGATGAAGATGATTGGGCAATCATTGAAACTTCGGTATTTGAGTTTACATCAGTTAGTGAAGCAAAAGAATATTTTGTAAACAAATATATTAAAGATATTAATAAATTAGATAAACGAAGTATTTTTGTTCAAAATAGCGAAGGGAAAAAAGTAGCAACATTTACTTGCTGGCATGAGCTGCTTAATAACAAGCAAGTACCATTTATGCATTGGGTAGCATGCCATCCTAAATACCAAGGAAAAGGGATTGGAAAAGCATTAATTTCATATGGAACAAAAAAAATGATTGAACTTGATGGAGATGTTGATATGTATATTCCAACACAAACTTGGTCTCATAAGGCCATTAGCTTATATATATGTGTAGGATTTTTTATATTGAAAAATAATAAAAAATATGGGAAACATAAAAATCAAGCGATTAAAGGATTTCAAGTTATAAATAATTTACTTTATAAAGGAGAAAAGAATGAGTGAAACTTACCAAAAAGAAATAAATAATATTATTAATACTGATATTGCTATATTTGGTGGAGGACCTGCAGGAGTAGCAGCAGCAGTAGTTGCATCAAGGGAAGGTAAAAAAGTCTTATTAGTAGAAAAATCAGGTTGTTTAGGTGGTATGGGAACATCTGGTCTAGTGCCTGCATTTATGCCATCAGGTGATGGAAATAAATTACTTTGTGAAGGCTTTGGAACTGAGGTTTTAGAGAGAGTATTAGTAGGACATGAAAATAGAGAAGCATTATTAAATGGATTTAGAAAATCAATTCCATTTGACCCTGAAAAATTAAAATTAATTTATGATGATTTAACTAATGAAGCATCTGTTAATGTTAAATTATTTACTAAAGCGATTGATGTTATAGTGGAGAATAAAGAAATTAGTGGAGTTTTAATATCAGAAAATGAGCAACTAACCATGGTTCATGCCAAACAATATATTGATACAACAGGAGATGCAACTTTAAGTTATTATGCAGGAGCAAAATATATAATAGGTGATGACCAAGGGGAAACAATGCCTCCAACATTGTGTTTTATCTTATCAGGTATTGATTATTCTAAATATTCAAATGTAATAACTCATATGAGAGACTATGTAGAAAAAGCCATAGGTGATCAAATATTTATAACTCCAGACAGACATGTGCCTGGCCCATTTCGCTGGGGAGAAAATGTTGTTGGGATGAACTGTGGTCATATGTTTGATTCTGATTGTTTGTCAAGTTCTGGGCTTACAAAAGCTATAACTTGGGGACGAAAAATAGCTAGAGAGTTTACAACATTTTATCAACAATATGTACCAGGATTTGAAAATGCTGAATTATGTGCAACAGCTTCAGTAGTTGGTGTAAGGGAAACAAGACGTATTGTAGGTGAATATGTTCTTACAATAGAAGATTATAAGAAAAGGAATAGTTTTGAAGATGAGATAGGACGGTGTAATTATTCTATTGATATACACAAAGGTAATGGAAGTAAAGAAAGTTTTACACAATTAGTAACAGAAATGAGAGAAACATATCATATCAAAGATTATGAATCATTTGGTATTCCACTTCGTTCATTAATACCAAAAGGTTTCACCAATTTATTAGTAGCAGGACGATGTATTTCTACTGATCGATTAGTACAAGGTTCCGTAAGGATTATGCCTACTTGTTTCATAACAGGACAGGCAGCAGGATTAGAAGCTATAAGGCGTATAAATAACTTGTAAATAGAAACTTGGCAAGTTATAATTTACCTAATATAAAATAAAGGTGTAAT
>JAUUZE010000110.1 GCA_030590175.1 Clostridia bacterium | reverse complement strand
TTAGATATAAGAAGGCGAAATGAATTGTGTAAGAGCGCAACTCATTTTGCCTTTTGTGTATTTTAAATCAAACATTATCCATATTAGAACAGGAGTAATCATGAAAAATAAGATAATTATTAATGGTAGTAGTTTGACCCTAGATGAATTTATTTCAGTATGTAGACACAATACACATATTGATGTTTCGAAAAGTTCCATAGAAGCGATTAATCAATCAAGAGAAATAGTTGATAAATTTGTTGATGAGAATAAAGTGGTTTATGGAATAACTACTGGTTTTGGTAAGTTTAGTGAGGTCTTTATAAACAAAGAAGAATCAAAACTTATTCAAAAGAATTTAATTGTTTCACATGCAGTTGGTGGAGGAAAACTTTTTGATACAGAGATTGTAAGAGGAATAATGCTACTTAGAATTAATAATTTGTGTAGAGGTTATTCGGGGATACGGTACTCTACTATAGAAACGTTAGTTGAAATGTTAAATAAAGGAGTTCATCCTATTATTCCTGAAAAAGGTTCATTAGGTGCAAGTGGGGATTTAGTACCACTAGCTCATATGGTTTTACCAATGATTGGATTAGGAAAAGCTGAATATAAAGGTGAAATATTAAGTGGTAAAAATGCTATGGAAAAAGCAAAGATTAATGTAGTTGAGTTAATATCAAAAGAAGGTTTAGCACTTATAAATGGTACTCAAGCTATGACAGCTGTTGGTGTACATACACTATATGATGCATTAAAGCTATTAGATATTGCTGACTTATCAGCATCACTTACATATGAAGCCTTGTATGGCATAACTTCTTCTTTAGATTTACGGTTGCATCAACTAAGACCACACAAAGGCCAGATAAATACAGCAAAGAATATGTTGTACATACTTAAAGGAAGCAAGCGTACACAATTACAAGGAGAAGGTAAAGTTCAAGATGCATATTCATTGCGGTGTACACCACAAGTACATGGAGCAAGTAAAGATGCAATTAATTTTGTTAAAGAAAAAATTGAAATAGAAATGAATTCAGTAACAGATAATCCAATTATATTTAATGATACACAAGAAGGAATATCTGGTGGAAATTTTCATGGTCAACCAGTTGCACTTGCTTTTGATTTTATGAGTATAGCTCTTTCAGAAATTGCAAATATATCTGAAAGAAGAATTGAACGACTTGTGAATCCAGCATTAAGTGGACTTCCTGGATTTTTAGTTGAAGAAGGAGGTCCAAATTCAGGATTTATGATTGTCCAATATAGTGCAGCATCATTAGTATCTGAAAACAAAATCCTTTCTCATCCTGCAAGTGTTGATAGCATACCATCTTCTGGGAATCAAGAAGATCACGTATCTATGGGTACCATAGGTGCTAGAAAAGCAAGAGAAATATTAAAGAATGTAAGACGAGTAATAGCAATGGAAATGATGTGTGCATGTCAAGCACTTGATTTAGGAAATAGCTTTAAGTTAGGTAACATCACAGAAAAGGCGTATAATATGATAAGGGAAAAGGTTTCAATATTAAGATACGACAGAGAGCTATATGAAGATATTAATAAATGCGAGCAACTTATCATACAAGAAGAGTTTGTAAAAATTTTAAAATGACTATATAGAGGTGAATAAAATGGTACAAAATTCAAAAATTTCAGAAGCTATGACCATAAAATTAGATGATAATTTACCTGAATATAAAAAGTTTGATAATAGTTATAGGCGAGCTCCTAAAAGAGAGTTACTACTTAATAATAATGAAATTAAATTAGCTCTTAAAAATGCTTTACGCTATATTCCTGATGTCTTACATGAACAATTAGCACCAGAATTTCTAAAAGAACTTATGACCAGAGGAAGGATTTATGGTTATAGGTATAGACCGAATGGAAGAATATATGGAAAGCCTATAAATGAGTACAAGGGTAAATGTATTGAAGGAAAAGCTTTTCAAGTAATGATTGATAATAACCTTGATTTTGAAACTGCACTTTATCCATATGAATTGGTGACATATGGAGAGACAGGGCAGGTATGTCAAAATTGGATGCAATATAGATTAATAAAAAAATATCTTGAAAACCTAACGAATAAGCAAACTTTAGTTGTTTCATCGGGCCATCCACTTGGTCTTTTTAAATCTGATATTCAAAGCCCTAGAGTAATTATTACAAATGGGCTGATGATAGGTATGTTTGATAATCCAAAAACCTGGTCAAAGGTCGCTGCCATGGGAGTATCAAATTATGGACAAATGACAGCTGGTGGTTGGATGTATATAGGTCCTCAAGGCATTGTACATGGCACATATAATACATTAATAAATGCTGGACGAATGAAACTAGGTATTAAGGATAATGAAGATTTAAAAGGAAAACTTTTTGTAACATCAGGACTAGGTGGAATGAGTGGAGCACAACCAAAAGCCATAGAAATTGCAAGAGGTATTGGTATAATTGCTGAGGTTGATAAATCTCGTATTATGACTAGATATAACCAAGGGTGGGTTCAAATGGTATCTGATAATATACACGAAGTATTTTCTACGGCATTAGATTGTGTTAAAAATAATAAGACTATATCCATTGCTTACCATGGTAATATTGTTGATTTATTACAGTATGCTGTTACAAATAATATTCATATAGATCTTTTATCAGATCAAACATCATGTCATGCTCCATATGATGGAGGTTATTGTCCACAGGGAATGACATTTAATGAACGAACAGTTATGTTAGAAAATGATAAATTTTCTTTTGAAAAGCATGTTAATACTTCGTTAAAAAAACATTTTGAGCTTATAAAATTACTAACAAAAAGAGGTACATACTTTTTTGATTATGGTAATTCATTTATGAAGGCAATATATGATGCAGGAGTTAAAGAAATTACAAAAAACAAAGTAGATACAACTGATGGCTTTATTTTCCCCTCATATGTGGAAGATATTATGGGTCCTATGCTTTTTGATTATGGCTATGGACCTTTTAGATGGGTGTGCTTAAGTGGAAGTGATGATGATTTAACAAAAACAGATAAGGCTGCCCTAGATAGTATTGACCCCAATAAAAGAAGTCAAGATAGAGATAATTGGATTTGGATTAAAAATGCACATAAAAACAATCTAGTTGTGGGAACAAAAGCTAGAATACTATATCAAGACGCTATTGGACGATTGGATATTGCATTAAAATTTAATGATATGGTGCGAAATAAAGAAGTTGGACCTATTATGATAGGTCGAGATCATCACGATACAGGAGGAACTGATTCTACATTTAGAGAGACTTCAAATATAAAAGATGGAAGCAATGTTACAGCAGATATGGCCGTACAATGTTTTGTTGGAAATGCAGCTCGTGGTATGAGCCTTGTTTCACTTCATAATGGTGGAGGAGTTGGAATAGGTAAAGCCATAAATGGTGGGTTTGGAATGGTACTAGATGGTAGTAAACGAGTTGATGAAGTATTACGTAATTCTATTCCATGGGATGTTATGGTTGGTGTTGCTAGGAGAAGCTGGGCACGATGTGAGCACTCTATTGAAACAACAATTGATTATAATAAGAACTTTGGCGAGTATAATAGTATTACGCTACCATATATAGTTAGTGATGAAATTATAAAAAAAGCAATTAGCAGTTATAAAGATGGAGGAAAAAATGGATAAAATAATTCAATGTGTACCGAATTTTAGTGAAGGAAGAGATTTAGATAAAATTGAAAAAATCGTGGATGCATTTAGAGGAAAAAAAGGAGTAAAACTTCTAGATTATAGTAGTGATTATGACCATAATAGAAGTGTTGTAACTGTTATTGGGGAACCAGAAGCACTTAAAAATGCTGTAGTGGAAGCGGTTGTTAAGGCAGTTGAGCTTATAGATATGACTAAACACACTGGACAACACCCTAGAATGGGAGCTATTGATGTTATACCATTTATTCCCATTAAGAATGTAACTATTGATGATGCAAATGATATTGCAATTAAAGTTGCAAAGGAAGCAAGTAAGCGATGTAATCAGCCATTTATACTATATGAAAAATCAGCAAAAACATCTTATAGACAAAATCTAGCTAATATAAGAAAAGGTGAGTTTGAAGGTATGGCAGAAAAAATGAAAAGTGAAAAATGGAAAAGTGATTTTGGGCCTGATACAATTCATCCAACAGGAGGTGTAACAGCAATAGGAGCTAGAATGCCACTTGTTGCATATAATATAAAACTTGACACAGATAATATTGAAATCGCTACAAAAATTGCACATCAAATAAGACATGTTAGCGGTGGGTTTAGATATTGTAAAGCCATGGGAGTTGGGCTTAAAGAACGAGGTATTGTAGAAGTTTCAATGAATTTAACTGATTATAGTAAAACTGCAATTTATAGGGTTTTTGAAACAGTTAAGATGGAATGTAAAAGATATGGAGTAAATGTTTTAGGAAGTGAAATCATAGGACTTGTTCCAATGAAAGCTCTTATTGACTGTGCAGAATATTATCTTGGTCTTGAGAATTTTAGTATTGATCAAGTATTAGAATCGCGACTTTAATATGAATGATATAATTTTAACAAATATAAACGAATTAATAACTTGCAAAGGACATGCACCAAAAAGTGGTAAGGAAATGAACAACGTTGGCCTTATTAAAAAAGGGTGTGTGGTTATTAAAAATGGGCGTATTATTGCAGTTGGTAAAACTAGCGAGTTATTAAGTCAATACAATATAAAAGATTATGAAAGTATTGATTGTTCTAATAAAGCTGTATTACCTGGATTTATAGACTCTCATACCCATTTTATATTTGGAGGGTATAGAGAAGATGAGTTTTTAGCAAGAGCTAAAGGCGACTCATATATGGATATATTAAAAAGAGGTGGAGGTATAAGTAACACAGTCAAGAGTACAAGAGAAGCTTCTCTTGATGAATTAATCAAGTTAGGACGAAGGAGACTTGATTCCATGTTAGAATTTGGTGTTACCACTGTTGAAGGTAAAAGTGGTTATGGACTTGATTATGATACAGAGATAAAACAGCTAAAGGCCATGAGAGAATTAAATAATATTCATCAGGTGGATATTATATCAACTTTTCTAGGAGCGCACTCTGTTCCAATGGAATATAAAGGCAGCGAAAAAAAATATTTAGATTTTTTAATTAATGAAGTATTACCAACAGTTAAAAAAGAGAATCTAGCTAAATTTATAGATATTTTCTGTGAGCAAGGTGTTTTTAATATTGAACAGTCTAAATATTATCTAACAAAAGCTAAAGAAATGGGATTTTCACTTAAAATACATGCAGATGAAATAGTTAGATTAGGCGGTACAGAATTAGCAGCTAGCCTTAATGCTATTACAGCTGATCATCTTTTAAATGCATCTAAAGAAGGAATAAAGGCATTAGCTAAGAGCAATGTTATAGCAACCCTTTTACCAACAACTGCTTTTAGTTTAAAAGAAAAATATGCTAATGCGCGAGAAATGATTAATAGTAATTGTGCAATTGCACTGGCCACAGATTTTAATCCAGGAAGTTGTTTTACAAACTCAATTCCTCTTGTAATAGCACTTGGGGTACTGCATATGAATATGAGTATTAATGAGGTTATAACAGCTCTAACAATTAATGGGGCAGCCGCTCTAGATATTCAAGATGAAGTAGGTAGTATTGAAGTGGGTAAGAAGGCAGATTTAATTATACTTGATTATCCTTCTATTGATTTTCTACCATATAATATTGGAATAAATATTGTAAAAACAGTTATTAAAAGTGGAAAAATTGTGATAAACAGACAAGGAGGCCAACTATGAAAAACATGAGTTTAACTGAGTTCGCTAACAAAACTGCATCTAAAAGCCCTGTGCCAGGAGGAGGTAGTGTTGCAGCGCTATGTGGGGCTTTAAGTGGAGCACTTGCTGAAATGGTATCTAATTTAACAATTGGAAACAAAAAGTATATTAAGGTTGAAACTGACATGATTAGCGTTAGAGATAAGGTGATAATATTAAGAGAATCACTAATGAATGATATAGAAAGAGACAGTGATGTTTTTATGTTGGTAATGGATGCATATAAAATGCCAAAAGGTACGGATGAGGAAAAATTAATAAGATTAAAAACCATACAAGACAGATTAAAAAAAGCTGCTACTGTACCAATGGAGGTTGCAAAAAAATCATATGAAATAATGAGCCTTTCATCAATTGTAGTTGAAAAGGGCAACAAAAATGCTATTACAGATGGTCTAGTTTGTACAATGCTTGCTAGAACAGCTGTACTTTCAGCATTATTAAATGTAAAAATAAATTTAAGTTCTATTAGCGATAATGAATTTGTTGAAAAGTTATCTAAAGAAGTTAATGAATTAGAAGCAAGATGTATTAATGATGAATCAAGAATTCTAAAAAGTGTTTCTATTTAAACACCCAAATTTGCTTTCTATGATATAATTTATTTAGAAGGTGATAAAGTGAGTGAAGCAAAAAGTACAGGTATTGGTAAAATTGCAATTTCCCTAGCAATTTCAGATTATAACGATGATAAAATAATTGAGTTATATCAGAAAAAAGGTTATAGCCTTATAAAAGGACATGTGGGGGCAATGGATGCTAGTAAAATATTTGCAGCTGTTGAAACAGCAGTTTTTAGACAGAATATCATAAAAGAAAACTATCATGAAGAGCATGCTCTTTATCATGCAATAAGTGAAGCATTTAACGGATATTGCAGAGGACCGGTTGCATTAGAAAGTGTTTTACGAACAACAGGACTTGTTTTTACTGTTGTAAGAGGTAATCTTTCAGTCAGTGATAAAAAAAATGGTGAATGGATTGCAGTTGTTTTATATGGATTAATAGGTTCACCAAGACGTGGGTTTGAGCATGAAGCAATTGGTATGGGAATTCAATCTATATAACATAAAACTTAAATTCATATAAAAACATAATAGTATTATCAGGAGTTCATTTTAGAAACTAGCAAGGATA
>JAUUZE010000019.1 GCA_030590175.1 Clostridia bacterium | reverse complement strand
TATATCAGCTTTTTTTGCTATTTCTAAAGTTGTACTGCCTTTAAAACCTTTATCAACAAATACTGTCATAGCTGCATCCAATATTTGCTTTCTACGATCTTCTTTATTCATTCTTATAACGGTTTTTTGTGTATTCATTATTCCTCCTTATGTTAGTAAGCGCTTACATATATTACATTGCTCAGTTCACATTGTCAATACCATTTTTTAAACTAAGTTAAATTATCTTTTTTTTCTAAGTAAAATTAGTTAATTAGTGGTAAACTTTATATTAATGAATTATTACTAGAAATATGAGGGAAATATGAAAACTTCAATTATTAATGAATTACCAACTAATGTAACAACGAATGACCAAGTTAATAATATTGCTACTAAAAAATTACTACCAGGAAGTATTATCCCAAGTGGATGGTTGATGACACAACTTTTATTAATGGTAGATGGTGTTACAGGTAGATTATATGAGTATGGTAAATATTTTAGGGAAGAAAAAAATGGATGGTTTTATGGTAATGATAACGGATGGGAAGAAATTCCATACTGGTTACGTGGATCATATCCATTAGCAGTACTAACTAATGATGAACGTTTATTAAAAGTTACAAAAGAATATATACATAAAATAATAGAATCTCAAAATGAGACAGGTTTCTTTGGTCCTTCTGGTTTACAAGATATGCTTGGTAAAAATGGAAAAGTCACCACTGATTTATGGCCTGCAATGTTATTATTAGAACCTATTATTCAATATTATGAATATGAAAAAGACGATTTAGTTTTTCCTTTTTTACATAAATTCTTTAAATATTGCAGCAACATACCAGATGAACAATTTATTCTAGAAGATACTAAAGGAAACTATGGCTGGGGTGGTGGTACTTTTGGAACCCTATCTCCATTTTTACAATATTCACGAGCTGGAGATATGCTACCACATATATGGTGGTTTTATCAGAAAACTAGCGAAGAATATCTACTAACACTTGCAAAACGTTTTTATGATAAAATTCGTCCACCTATGGATGAGTGGCTAGATCACCATGCTGTTAACTTTGCTCAACGCTTTGCTTATGATGGTCTTTATTCTGTTTTTTCTAAGCAAAAACAACATATAAAGAATAGTGAATATTGGTATAACATGCATATGGCTACATGGGGACAAATGCCAAAGGGTATTTTTGCAGCTGATGAGCGAATTCGTCCTGGATGTACTGACCCTAGGCAAGGATTTGAAACTTGTGGAATGATTGAATTTGCTAGAAACTTTACGTTACTAGGAGAAATTACTGGAAATCCAATATATGCACAACGAACAGAAGATGTTATGTTAAATCACTTCCCTGCTGCTCACACACCCGATTATAAGGCATTGCATTATGTAACAGCAGCTAACATGCCAAAATTAAGTGGATATCATCATCACCCCATTAGAAATGGATTCGAGCGTTCGAACACATCATATTTAGCATACACACCATATAATAGATGTTGCGGTCATAATGACGGTATTGGCTGGACAGGTTATGCAAATAATTTATGGCAACATAGTGCAGATAATGGTCTTGCTTGTCTTTTATATGCTCCATGTACAATAGATACAACCATTGGTAAAACCCAAACACCAATTAAACTAACTGTTGATACAAACTATCCTTTTGATGAAACATTATCAATTAAAATGTCTTTAGACCAACCTACCACTTTTCCTCTATATCTACGAATTCCAGATTGGTGTAGTGAATATGTGGTTATATATAACAATCAAAAAGTTATATCAACAAGTAAAAACAGTTGTTTTGTTAAATTAACTAATTTATTTTCTTCTAATGATAAAATAGATATTAGCATGAAAGCTGTTGTTTCATTAACCACATGGCCTAATAAATCAGTTACAGTTAATAGAGGTCCACTAAGTTATTCTATAAAAATAGAAGAGAATTGGTTTAAATTAAAAGATGCAGGTGCCTATCAAGAAGAGTCAATTAAAGAATGGCCAAGTTATGAAGTTCATCCTAAGTCTCCTTGGAATTATGGTTTATTGCTTAATAAAAATAATCAATTACCCCTAGCTACCATTAAAAAGAAAACAAATTATAAAGGGCAACCTTTTACCGTCGATAATGCACCAATTGAATTAACAATTAAAGCTAAAAAAATTCCTAACTGGACATTACAAGAGGATACTGCGTCAACATTACAAACTTCACCTGTATTTTCAGATCAACCTACTGAAGAAATAACTTTAATTCCCCTTGGATGTGCCCGTTTGAGAATGGCTTGCTTACCTATTGTCACAGACGACAGTAAAGCTTATCATTGGCAAAAAGTTCCATCTTCTATTGAGTTTTCTAAACGACCAAAGAATAAGTTTGATGAAGAAGAGCCTATAAAAATTATAGAAAAAAACAAAGATCTTTAATTTTCGTTTATAAAGTCTATTACTTCCATAAATCCTTCATGAATTTCAGGTAACACTTCTGGTGCAACTACAAAAGCGTGAAACATACCAACATACTCTGAAACTTTTAATTCAAAGTTTTGATTTTTTGCCATTTGTTTAAAAAGACGACAATCATGAATTAACAGCTCTTTTGTACCCACAGTAATTAGAGTTTTAGGTAGTCCGTTTAAATCTCCAAACATAGGTGATATTAATGGGTTCTTTGTGCTTGTACTTCCAGCATAAGCCTTACCTGCCTCTATTAAACCTGACATACCTAACATTACATCGTTTTTACCTTGTTTTTTATTGATTTTTTTATTTGACATAGAGACATCTAACCATGGTGAAATTAACACATTTTTATAAGGTATTGGGTATTCAAGGTTTTTTAGATACAAACAAAACGCTAGTGCTAATCCTCCCCCAGCTGAGTCCCCTATAAATGTAATTTTTTTATGTGGATTTTTATGTAAAACATATTGATATATAGACATTACATCTTCTAAAGCTTGCTCATAAGTAAATTCAGGAGCCCTTCTATATTTAACAATATATGCAGGTATTAAAGTTTTAACTACAACCTTTTTTATAAATCTTATTTGATATTTAATAGGTCCACTAACATATGCTCCACCATGAAGATAAATTAATACTTCATTTTTTTTTGTTTCTTCTATGGGGGTAATGTATGAAACATCCACATTATTAATATTCATATGAGCGGCTTTAATTAATCTATTTCCTTTAATATCTTTAATATCTATATCAGCAGTTCTAACTAAATTTAATTTTAACCCATGCTCATATGAAGCTTTTGAATAAAGCTTTAATAAGTTTTCCAACGTTTTTTTCCTTATTTTATGAGCATTGTTTCTCATTTCCATTATTTATCACCATAACCCTTAATAACATTTATAACACATAATAAACTGATTATTCCCATTGTTGCAAGTGTTATTATTGCTTGTGTTGTATAAATATGTAGTGAAGAACTTTGAGAAAATGGATATAAAAGATAAGGAATTCCTTGAATAAAATACATAATTGGAATTACCAACCAATAAGTCATATTTTGAAAAGATTTATATTCTCTACCCTTTTTTTGTATTAGTAGGTAAAATATTTGAAATATTAAATATGTGGTTAAAAACCAACCAAAAAAATTAATAAGAGGTACCCCAAAGAAAAACCCGCTTTGTTCCCAAATCCAGTATCCTTGTACAATTGACATAACTGGTTCAAAACATATATTCCAAATAACCATTAATAGCGAAGCTAAAATAGGAATTAATACAATATTATATTTTTTAAAAGATTTTTTTGCTAAAAAGATAACAGCCATTTGTAGTGCTAAATAACCATTAAAAAAATATGCTAGCATAATCTTAAAAGGAACTCTACCAAACACATCCCCTAGCTTTGTTGTGTAGTGATAATGTCCAAAAGGAAATCCAGTGGAAATACTCATACTTTCAGTTGCATATGATATTACAAATGCTAAAAAGCAAAATAAAAGCAATTTAATTAATCCATATTCCATAAATCCGTGAAAAATAACAAAAATTCCTAAGGCAATCGCCCATATATGCTGAGCAGTTATAAAAAATGTAGTTGTGCTGTTTGTTAAACCCATGGCTATTGAAAACACCAGTGCAACTATTAAAGTTGCAATTAAGTAGTAGTTAATATACTTAATTGGGTATCTATCAATCAATAATCTCACCTTTTATTTTTTTATATAACCATAATAGCAGATATCCAATCAATATAAAAAGAACATTCACCCCAATTAATAAGATTAATACATTTCCATAGGATCCTATTCCATCAGGATAAGACAATGTGGGGTTTAAAAACCAATATGGATAAATCCCAAAAATTGCTCCTCTAATTAATGAAATAACACAATAAAGTAGTGGATAAGATATAAATATAAGTTCTAGTGATTTATTCTTCTTAATTTTATTTTCACTTATAAAGAAATATAGTAACATCATAAGTGGTGTTATATAGTGAAGAGATATATTTGAAATTATTTTAATGCCTTCTGGATAATAAATAGTAGATAGTAATAAAGCATAACCAAGACCAGCTACCAATAGCCAACTAGTCACTGCAATTGTAAATAATGAAATAATTTTAGTTATCTCTTTTTTATTAATACGGTAATATATTCTAATACCAATTAATATAACAACCATCAGATTAGATTGAATAGTATAATAGGAAAATAGATTTAGTGCATCTTTAAAAGTAGGTAATGTAGAAAAATTTATTATTAATCCTAATAATCCTACTAGTAAAATTCCCCATTCTAATATCTTTATAATCAATTCTTGGAAATGTCCTTGTTTTTTCAATCTATTACACCCATTCAGGAAATTTTTCTTTTAGCTTTTTCATATATTGAAAGTTTGTTCTGTTAATTTGAATTGGAGTAATGGAAATATATCCATTTTCATGGGCATAGACATCAGTGTTTTCTTTATTATCAATAACATCCCATGTTCCTCTGGCCCAATAGACATCATCTTCAAGTTCAAATTTATGTAAGAATGGACGAAAACCTTGTTCTGTAACACGAATACCTTTTACTTCACTAAAATGTCCTTTTGGAAAATTCACATTTATCACACTATCAGTGCTTAGAATCCCTTTGTCTATAATTTTATCAAGAACACATTCTATTTCCTCTTCAGCCAATGTAAACGAATCAAAATCAGTTGAAAAAGCAATTGCTGGTATTCCACAAATAATTGCTTCAGAGGCTCCTGCTAATGTACCTGAATACATAATATCTGTTCCCAAATTAGGACCATTATTAATTCCAGATACCACTAGATCAACTTCCAAGTTTAATCCATATAAGGCAAATTTGACACAGTCAGCTGGTTTTCCTTCTAAGCTCCAGGCATCAACACCTTCTAAAAAATCTGGTTGAATATGTAGTTTCATTGAATCAAATATAGTTATACCATGACTAATTGCACTTTGCTCTGTATGAGGTGCAACTACATATACATGACCATATTTCATTAACTTCTTAGCTAATAATTTTATGCCATAGGCATTTATGCTATCATCATTTACAACTAAAATATTCATTAAACAATTCTCTTTCTAATTCGGCTTGAAATTTGATCAATAATCGTTACGGTAATTACCAATACAATGATAATTACCCCGGCCCTTGACCATGACCTAGTTCTAATGGCAAAGATTAGAGGCGCTCCAATACCACCAGCTCCTACTAACCCTAAGGTTGAAGCAGCCCTCATATTAATCTCAAAACGATATAAAGTATAACTCATTAATTCAGGACTAACTTGTGGTAGTACTGCTCTAAATAGTACTTCAAAGTAATTACCTCCACAAGACTCTAATGCCTCTTTCACTCCTAAATCCATACTTTCAATGGATTCTGAGAATAGTTTTGCAAGCATTCCAATGGAATGAATTCCTAAAGCTAAAATACCAGCAGGTGCTCCAGGTCCTACAACACTAATAAAAATTAATGCTAAAATTAACTCTGGAAAAGTTCTAATCATGGTAACAATCAATTTACCAATTTTTGAAACTTTTGATCCCACAATATTCTGACTAGCTAGTAATGCAAATGGAATAGAAATAATCGCAGATACAAATGTACCACTAATAGCTATTGCAATTGTTTCTAGAATCGCAAATGGAAGACCATCAATTGTATTATTTGTGGCATAAGCCATATCAGGGTTTAAAAATCCTTTTATTAATGCATTAATAGACCCTGATGCTGATTGCATAATCCCTTTATATTCAATCCCTTTAAATCCCCAAAAAATCAAACCAAATACAACAATATAATAAAAAGTACGTAAGGTGATGTGTAAATAATTTATTTCTTTTTTAACAATAATATTTTCCATTACACCAACCTCTTTCTAATGCTACTACTAATTAAGTCAATGATAAGTACAATGAAAAACGAGAAGATTATAATAGTACCAACTCTATCAAAATTTCGCCATGCTAAATTAAATTCAAACGTTTGCCCAATACCACCAGCTCCCACATATCCTAATACGGCAGCCGCCCTTATATTAACTTCAAATCCATATAAAGTGTATGACATATATTGAGGTAAAATTTGTGGCATAATTGCATAGCGTAAAATATTCATTTTATTTGCCCCAAGGGACATTAATGCTTCAACCTGCCCATAATCAATTGCTTCAATGGTTTCATATGTTAATTTAGATACTAATCCAAAAGTAAATATTGATAGAGCTACAACCCCTGAAAAAGGTCCTGTGCCAAATACAGCAACAAATAGTGATGCTAATACTAATGCAGGAATAGTTCTAAAAATATTTAATATAATTCTAAGTGGTCCATGTAAAAATTTGCTCTTTATAAAATTGTTAGCTGCTAATACAGCAACTGGTAATGCCAATGTAGCCCCTATAAATGTTCCCACAATTGCCATTCTAACTGTTTCAACCATTGGGTCTACTATATTAGGCAAATAACTTAAGTCAGGGGGAAAAAACATTCTACCTAGTAAACGGCTTCCCTTATTAAGGTTTATCATTACCTCTATAACATTAAAACCTGCAAACCAAGCGCTAGCTACAATAAGAAATAAAACTGTAAGAATAATTAAATTGCGTTTGAATTTTTTAGGTTTTGAAACTGATATTTTGTCCATTATTTATCCCCTAAAACTTCATCATGATGTACAGGTCTACCATATACTATTTCAAGATCTTCATAAAACTTCTCTTTTTTTATATCAACCATTTGAACATCATATACAACCTTACCCTCTTTTATTCCAACAACCCTCGTTGCATATTTTAAAGCTAAGTCCACATGATGTAAATTTGATACTGTAGTAATTCCATCTTCCACATTTATTTTCTTTAAATAATCCATTACCTGAACAGTGGTAATTGGATCAAGTGAAGCGACGGGTTCATCTGCTAGCATAATCTTTGGTTCTTGCGCCAGCGCTCTAGCTATGGCCACACGTTGTTGTTGACCACCTGAAAGATCGCTAGCTCTATTATGAACCTTTTCTAATATGTCCACTCTTTTCAATGCTCGATAAGCAATTTGTTTATCTTCTTCAGGGAAAAGCCCTAAAATGGTTTTCCATGTAGGATTATAAGCAACTCGCCCTGATAGAACATTGGAAAGAACTGACATTCTCTTAACAATATTAAAACCTTGAAATATCATACCAATTTGTCTTCTAATACTAATTAAATCTCGTCCAGTGGCTTTTGTGACAGAGATACCATCAAAAAATACTTCTCCCCCTGTTGATTCAATTAACTTATTTATTAACCGTAGCAGTGTAGATTTTCCTGCACCTGATAACCCAATAATAGCTACAAATTCTCCTTCATTAATTGTTAAATTAATATTTTCTAATGCTTTGACACCATTATCGTAGGTTTTACTAACGTTTTTAAACTCTATCACTGTTTGTCTCCAATCTTATGTAGAATAATAGGGCTGTCCTGAAATAAAAACAGAAACAGCCATATCATAATCAATTATAAATTATTCTACCAAGTTTCTTTTATTCGAAACTCCATTCTTTTTGTCTTTCAAGATATGTTCTAACTCCATCATAATCTGAATCTTTTGCAGTTGCATATCCTTCGTGAGAATAGATAGCTCTTATGATTTCTAATCCAGTTTCTGATGCGGCAATATTTAAAAATGCCTGTTTAACAGCTTCTTTTAAATCATCTTTTAAATTAGGAATAACTGAAATAGTATCATTTGGAATTAGTGTTGTATTCATAACAAATGTAACTTTTGAAACTAAGTCTGCATAGTAATCTTCATCTTCAAATAATGTACGTGCATCTTTAAAAGTAAAAGCTGCATCTGCATCACCATTAAAAACTGCTAATATAGCATTATCATGACCACCAGCATTTAACCATTCAACATCGTTTTCAGGGTCAACACCATTGTCTGCTAATAAGTTTGCAGGCCATACAAAACCAGAAGTAGATGTGAAAGATGAAATAGCAATCTTTTTGCCTTTTAAGTCAGCAACTGATGTGATTCCACTATCTGCTGCAACTACTAGTTGTGATTTATAACCACTTACTAAAGGTAGCTCTTTTAATTTGTTTCCATCATCATCAACATCATAACGAAGTGATTTTAAAATAGCTTCTGCTGCGCCTTCATCAGCTGCTAATACATAAGCAGTTGTGGCTAGTAATCCTACATGAATCTGCTCTGAAGCCATACCTTCAATTAATGCGTTATAATCTGTTGCGATTGTTACATTAACATCCATGCCTAATTCAGCTTCTAATAAATCCTGTAATGGTTTTCTCTGTGCATCTAGCACTGAAGCGTCTCTTGAAGGAATTAATTGTACTTCAAGAACGTCTGGATTAATACTTCCACCTGTTGAACAGCCTGCGAACAGAGCACTCATCATTGCAAGTACTAATACGATTGTGATTATTTTTTTCATTTTTCTCCCCCTATATTGTTTAATGTTTTTTCTACATCTAGTATTATATCAAATGATTTTAACATCGTAAACACTATATTTGGTATATTTGAAAATTTTACGCTTTTTCTTTTACTAAGTCATTTGTATTAATAGTATTTCTAAAAACAAAAAACCTAACAAATAAGAATTCACTAACAAAATTAACAAGCATTGTTCCTCCAATTATTAAATACTCGTTCACACCAATAAGCACAAATTGGTTTCCCCACCATGTGGATAGCGGTGTAAATACACAGTAAAATCCAAATACCTTTAACATTGCAATTGGTATATTTGCAGCAGATTTAAATGTGAATCTACGATTAACTGTAAAATTATATAAAACTGATAATGTTAGAGCTATTAAGTAGCTTGGCCAATATTTAAAAGTTGTTAATTCATTTAGTAATGTAAAGCTACTAATTTCAATAATTCCTGCTGATGCAGAAAATAAGCTAAATTTTATAAATTGTATAAAGTTTTCTTTTGGTGTTAATAAAACCTGTTGATTCATTTCCATTGTTAACTTCCTTTGATGCTATTTATCTTAAATCAATATGTGATCGATTCTCTCCTAATTCAATCTGTTTTTGAATTTCTTCTTTTGCTTTTAAGATTTTTTTAAGCCCATCTTCTATTGAATCTACTGAAATCAATACTGGAACAAAATGCTTTTTAACTCTTTTTATATTTGGTCCAAATACTTTTGTTAATCCAACTGTTACATTTTTTTCAACTAGTAAACCAACTATCCCCTTTGCCTTTTTAGGGTCAGCATGCATTTCTTCTTCACCTGTAGTGTTTGTTATCCTATCAATATAATGAAATTCATCATCAATTAATTCATAAATTTCATAATAGTTAGCATCACCAAAGTGTCTACTTACAAAATTTTTACCATCATCTGTTGCACATGAAATAATCATTTTTTTCCTCCTAGGCAAATAAGCCTGTCAATATATTCTCACTTTCTGGTATAGTTGGCAATACCTATTTAAGATTAATTGATTATTTCATGAAATTTATTTGCAAGTTCTATTCTTTTTATAATATTCTGTTTTAACATATTATACTTTTCATCAGTAATTTGATTTAACTTTTTAAAAACTATTGGCCTCCAAATTGCTATATGAATTTCATTAGCGACACAGCTAATATAAACTCGCTTATTTGGGTATTGTTGTTTAATATAGTCAAATACATCATAATATTTTTTCTCAATCAATGTGTTTTTAAATTTTTCAATATATTCTTTTATATCTTGTCTTGTTTTAATTTTTTCAAAACGAACTCCTTTTAATTTAGGACTACCATTGGAGCGTAGTTGAAAAGCATTGTCTGTATTATGTGATAATACATAGTAATCACCATCAAAATGAATAACTGTTGTTTTATTTGACCTAGTAGTAATATTTGTATCATAAATGGCAACTTGATTGTCATCATTATTAGTATATGAAATTTTATATCTAGTTGTGTAAGTAGCCATATTTGTAAATAATCCATTTTTTCTAGAGTAATCGTTTCCTTTTATAGGTATTTCGTATCCTAATGGAATATTTAGTGTTTTACTTACATCATCAGTAATGGCCTTATAAAAAAATTGATAAAATAGTTTTTTGTTAGAATAAAATTGTAAAATAATAAAATAAGTTAAAATTACAAGTACAAATAACCCTAAAATAACAAGAAAGATTGGGGAAAAAATATTATCACCACTATAGAGTGTACAAAAGGCTACAATAATTACTAATAAAATAAATCCAATAAATTTAAAAATTCGAAGAACTTTAGATTTTGCTTCAGATAATAATTTTTCATATTCGCCCCTAATTGTATCGATATTGTTTTCCATAACAGACTCCTTTTTTCACGGTTTTATTTTATCGCAAAATCACTATTCACGCAACGAAATATAAATTCATAAAGGTAAAAAAAATCATAAAGGGAACATTTTTGAAATGAACCCTTTATGATAATAATTCTTTATATTATTTAATTTACGACATAAGTCGCTTTTCACCTTCAAGTTCAGTTATAGGTTTAATATTTTGTGTAACTTCTAATGTTCCTAAAAATTCACCTTCGCTGTTTCTAACAGCAAAATATCTAATATATACAAACATTTTACCCATTTTTATCCAAAAATCTTCATTATCTTTTTTTCCTGTTCTAAAGTCATCTACAATTTTTTCTACAATATGAACACTTTTTGGAGGATGGCAATATTTAACTTCTCGCCCTATGATTGTTAGTGGTCTTTCAAAAACTCGCTCTTTTCCTTGAGTAAAATACTTCACACGATTATTAGCATCAACAAATGTCATATCAAGAGGTATTGTGTTAAAAATTGAATTGATTTCTTCTGCAGATAGACTTCCAGCATCAAATTTTATATCACCACTATCATTTTGATAATTTGGAGAAACGTCTATTTTTTCTTCTTTATGACTAATATCTATTATAGCTGGCATCCACCTAGTAATTTCTTCTAATATAGTAAAGCCAATTTCTGCACTTGCTTTTTCTATTTCAATCCATTCTTCTTGTGAAAATTTCTCTTCAATCATTGGAAACATTATTCCCTCTTCTTTAAAAATCATTTCATTAACTTGATTAACTACTTCTCTAACTGATTCATTAAGCGGTGCTAATTCCATAGTATCACTGCTTAATAATTCAATGGTATCTTTGATTTTACCTCTTATTTCATCATCAATTCCCCACATTACTTGTGGTGGTGCTGTAATATTATATTTTTCCATATATGGGAATATTAGATTTTCTTTTCTGCTATAATGTTTATCAATTGTTTGTAATTTCTTCATTGATTCAAGTAGTCGCTCTTTATTCACAGGTTCTTGATTATCACTATAGTATTTTAGTTCGCTAATAATTCCTTTATTAAGCAATGTTTCAATGGCTCTATTTTCTTTTTCAAAAGTATCAATTGGATGACCTTCATTACTTTGTGGAATCACGTCTTTATGAATATCTTCTATAGATCCTTTAAAAACAGCTGCATGAACATCGCATAATTTTTGGATGTCTGTTACAGGCATTCCTTCATTTACTAATGCTTGTTCCATTTCAGTTATTTCTGTTGCTGTTACTCCAATAGTTAGTTTGTCAAACTCATCTTGAACCTCTTCTACGCTTGCCCCATCGTGAAGTTTTTTTATCAGTTCTTTTAATTTCTGCTGTTTTTCTTTTTTGTTGTTAATTAATTCACTCATTTTTCTCTCCTCATTATTAAAAACAATTCTATCATTTTTTTATCATCACTTTTATATACCCATATAAATCTTCTTATGACAATTTTTCTGATATGTTTTTATTTCACTTATTAGTAAGATATAAGAAGCTCCCACCTCTTAGATGGGAGAGTGTCACAAGTAAATTAGTTATTATTCAATTGGTTTACAGATATACCAATTTGTCCTTATATCTACTTGAACTGCATGAACATCTGAAAAACAAGCTTTCATCTCTTTAAGGCAGTTTCTCATCTCTGGTTCAGCATTTTTTATGAAGTGAAAATAATTTCCACCTTCTAGCCATTCGATAATTGATGTTAATAATTCTCTCTTATCATTATAATCGTGTATAATAACCCATTGTTTTGCAACTCTACCCATTTCAGCATACATACGCTTTCTTTCTCTTGCCTTTAACCCATGTGCTACAAAAGATGCAATGGCAACATCAAAGTTTTTATCATCAAAGGGTAAAAAATTAAGAACATTAGCCTGAACAAAGTTGATACTCTTATTTTCTACCTTATCCATAGCAATTTTCAACATCTTCTTAGCAGGTTCGATACCCGTCACTTCCAACCCTTTATCATTGAGAACAGAGCATAATGCACCAGTTCCGCATCCCACATCAATAATTGTTTCAAAAGATGATATATCCATTTCTTTCTGGATTTCATCTATAATCTTTGCATATTTTTTCTTTTGCCCTTTGTAAAACAGTCCATAAATAGGCGCTATTAAATTAAATAGTAAATTGCTCTTTTTTTCTCCCAAGAATATACACCCCCTTTTTGTTTATTAACTATATATAACTATTAAAAAAAGATAAAACTTCTTTATCGTTTCCTTTAAAAATAATTTTTTTGGTATTATTTTTTAATTGATAATTATACATAGGATCATAATACTCTTTTAATAGTACTTCTACCCAAATTTTATGGGAATTATTTTGACCTGATTTAAGCTGTTTTTCATAGGCATCTTTAAATAATCCCATAATATGTTTATATCCTTCGCCTCCAAGACGTCTTTTAATTTTTTCTATGCTATTTTCTATATACTCACTCCACTTTAATAGTCCTGTATTCTCTCCATACATATCATTATAGATTAGTTGTGATTGTGTTACATATTCATCAAAAGTTATTTCTACTCTTTTTTCAAAAGATTCTTCTAATACCACTAAGTCACCTTGTTTAAAATATGAAGATAAAGATAGCGGTAAAAAACGTCTACCCACATTTTTTCCTTCATCTTCAAGTATCATATATGAATAACCTTTTTTTCTATGTCTAATAATTTCATAAGCTAAATTATTTTCAAAATTTATTTGAGTTGGTTGGTCAGTAATCTGATTACCAAAAGATGAACCTCTATGATTTGCAATACCCTCAAGGTCAATGCTATTTTTAAGTTTTTTTAATAAAATGGTTTTTCCTGAACCAGTACAACCTCCTAGAATAATAGGTTTACTTAATTGTTTTGAAGGTTCTAATTCATCTAATAGATAATTTCTAAATGCTTTATACCCACCTTCTAATCGTAGTATATCTATATTAAGATGTTCTTTTATCCAAACTTGGCTTATTCTAGAACGACTACCACCTCTAAAACAATAAAGGATACTATTAGGATATTTTTTAATTTGTGTTTTCCAATTATCAATTCGCTCTTCTTTTATTTTTCCTGAAACTAATTCATAACCTAATTTTAATGCTTCTTCACTACCTTTTTCCTTATAACATATTCCAACTAAATGCCGTTCCTTATCATTCATAAGAGGCAAATTAACTGCATTTTCAAAAGCTCCTTTTTCAAATTCAATTGGTGCTCTTACATCAATTAACGGTATTTTATTTATTATTATTTTTTCATAATCCTTAGTCGTATTCATTTTTATATTACCTTAATTAGTTTATCCATCTTTTTACAAGTATGTCCAATTGATGAAAGTGTCAATCCCCCTTCTTTTGTTATTTCCAAAAATTTGCTTACACCTTCTTTTTTAACTATTACTAAAAGACCTCCTGATGTTTGTGCATCACATAAAATGTGTTCTTGTTCGCTAGTCATTTTTTCTATTGTATGCCCATAACTTTTAAAATTATTTATAGTTCCACCTGCAATACAGCCAAGGTCTAGATATTTTTTAGTATTTGGTAATATTGGTATTTTATCAAACTCTATAACTGCAGATACATTACTTCCTTCACAAATTTCACCTAAATGTCCTAATAATCCAAAACCTGTAACATCTGTTAACGCAACCACACTTTTTAATTGTGAAATTTTTTCACCAATTTTATTTAGTGTGGTCATTGCTTTTATTGCAACATCAATATGATCTTTTTTTATTAATTTTCTTTTTTGTGCAGTTGCTAAAATACCAATTCCAAGTGGTTTTGTAAGAAATATTTCGCAATTTTCTATGGCTTTATTATTATGTTTTAACCGTGAATTTTCTACTATCCCAGTAACAGCTAATCCAAAAATAGGTTCTGGAGTATCAATTGAATGACCTCCTGCAAGTGGAATCCCTGCTTGTTTGCATATTTCTCTCCCACCTTCTATAACTTTTCTTGCAACTTCAGGTGAAAGCACATCTACAGGCCATCCAAGTATGGCAATAGCCATAAGAGGTTTTCCTCCCATAGCATATATATCACTTATTGCATTGGTAGCAGCAATTTTCCCAAAGGTATATGGATCATCTACAATAGGCATGAAAAAATCTGTGGTACTTAGTACTGATGTACCATTCCCCAAATCATATACAGCAGCATCATCACGGCTACTATTACCAACTAATAAGTTGGGATAAACTCTTGATGCATCCTCTGTTGTTTTTAAGATAACATCTAAATCTTCTGGTGATATTTTACAACCACACCCTGCACCATGACTATATTCTGTTAATTTAATATTTTCCATCTTTGCTAACCTTTACTAATATTTATATATAATACCATAATTAATATATGTCTCTACCTATATTACAAATGAGCGCCAAATACATCAACTGTTACTTGTCATCTTATTTTACAGTACTCTCAATTCTTCAACCATTTTTGATAATCCTTATTATATAAAGTTACATATGGGATATCAAAAACAAAGTCTAACTCTCTTAAAGATATATTATTTGCTTTTAAATATTTCATAAAATTCATATAATCACCTCGCTATAACATTATCGGTATTTCGATAATTTATCAATGTTTTATCAGTATTTCGATAACTTCGTATGAAATATACTCTATATATTCAGACACAACATTATTCTATAACACTTAACCATAATCTTTCGCTTTCAATCATAAGCTCAAAAATTAATGAGATAAAAGGTCCATAATTCATTGTTGTATGTGCCAAATCTAATACATCATAGTACTTTGCACGTTGTTCATTTTTTATAATAATTGGTGTGTACCCATTCTTCATCAATTCAAAGTTTAATAATAACCTAGCTACTCTACCATTTCCATCAATGAAAGGATGAATTTTTACAAATTCTCCATGTAAAAGTGTTGCTTTAACTACTGGATGGTAAGACAGCCACTCTGTATGATACTCTTTTAAAAGCTTTTGCATCAAACAATCAAGTTCAAAATATTTGGGAGGTATATGTTTGGCACCGCTTATTAAGACATTTTCTTTTCTGTATTTCCCTGCATTTTTATTATCAATTTCTTTAAGGATTAACGTATGAATATTCTTCAAATTCCATTGTGTCAATTTTTCATTATCTTTTATAATATCCTCTATAAAAAGTATGGCTTCTCTATGATTGATTGTTTCTAAGTGTTCTATAACACTTTTCCCACCAATAGTAATACCTTCCAATACAACTTTTGTTTCAGACATCGTTAAAGTATTTCCTTCAATAGCATTACTGTTATATGTCCATTCAACAATCAACTTTTCATGAAGCGACTTTGCTAGATTTATAGATAATGGTTTATGATCATCAATTCTTTGTTTTAGTTGGTCAATTACATCGAAATTATAATTGATGCCTAAATATTGATTATTCTGGCTTTCTCTTCCATCAATTGGCTTAGTTGCATTATTTGGTATTGACCAGCTTCTCCCAACTTTTAGAGCGCCTTCTATTCTACCCTCACTGCATAGGGCTCTAACTCTACGATCACTGATACCCCATTTCTCGCTTGCATCCTTCACACTAATATATGGCACATTATCACCTCTTACAATCATTTTATACCGTTACCGGAATAATAGCAAGAAGATACTGTTCCGTTTGTCTTAACTGTATTTTCTAATAACTTCATCAACTAAATAATTATATTTCATTGGCTCTTCTAAATTTGCAATATGTCCAACATTTTCAAACTCAACAAATTTGACGTTTTTGTTTTGTTTCAATATAGAATCAATCTTCATAATATATTTATTAATTTTACTATCATAGTTTGCCTTTATAAATATAATTGGTACATCAGTCTTATTTATAATTCTATTGTAATAATTTTATTAAACATCTAGAAATACATTAGAAAATTCGTGTATTTTAACAATCTTTTTTTCTACTTTGTTTTTTATGACTTTATTTATGTTTTTGCTATTAAATGTACATCCTGTAATGTGCAAATTAGTTACTAAGTAATCATCAATAACTGTACTATCATAAAATTGAATATTACTGTTTGCAAAACATGAGTTTGTAATGGCCACATAGTCAAGTGGCGTGCCAATTTCAACGGCTGGTATTTGTTTATTATGTAATACTCTTATGTTATCTAAAAGTATCTTTTTCTGTGTTGGAACTTTTGAATCTGGATAATATGATCGATTATATTCATTATCACACAAATGAAATATAAAACCTGTTCTAGCTTTTTGTAAAAATATATTTCTAAAAACAATATTTCTAACTCCAGCAGTATATTCAACCGTATCTTGAGCCATTACCCATTTAATCCCATCTATTTGTTTTTCACCACTAGTATGTGTAGGTTTCGTTAATGATACATATCTAATTCCATCAGGATTAGCTCTTACTCTATAAAGTTTGCCTTCTGAAACAACTGTATCAGACTTTTGAACTTTCATTCCCTTATACCAATCACGCCACCCACCTGCAAGCATCCTACAAAAAAACCCAATTTTTTTTTCTTTATTGTCATCAAGATCATGACAATTTTCAATAACACCATCTTCAATCCACCCAAGTTCAGGATTAGATATATCCCAGTCTTGAGCGTTTAACGCTATAGCATCGTCATATGTCTCAAAGACGCAATTACTGATATGAAAACGCTTTCCTTTTCCAAGGTGTATACCATCTTTATCCCCCTTTATAATTGAATCTCTAATAATAACATCTTCAAATGTACAAATATGAATGGCAAATTCCAATTTACCTAAATCCAAACATCTATATCCTTTAATAACTAAATCTTTTATGTAATGAAAAGATATTTGACCAATTAAACCAAATACCTCAAAATTTCTAACATCCACATTATTTACAATAATATGTAAGTTTTCTACCCTAATATGCTCATCATAACTCTTTGTTAGTGCACCTTTATTTAATAAAACATGTGTAAATTTCCCGATTTCATCTACTTTTTTTATAAAAACACCATTCCCAAATTTTAATGTAGTATGACTGCCAATATATACACAACCTGCTAATTTATATTCACCTGGTTTAACAATTTCTATTGTTCCTGCTTGATCAACAGCTCTTTGTAATGCTTTATAATTTAATATCCCACTATTTTTTGGTAAAAACCCGAATTCATTAGCGTTAATATGTGTCATTGGTCTCCTCTTTCTAAAATAAATTTAACTCTATTATTTCTAAAGTTCTTTCGCCTATGCAACAATTATACAGCGTTTCCTAATTAATTTAAATCAATGATAAAGTAAAATAGTTTTGTGATCCATTACCATTATTCCCTCTCAAACCAATTCCGCCAAATCATATCCCCTAAAATTTCTATTTTTATTTAAATTAATAAGCCCAAACTTTCTTTCCAGCAAAGTTACTGTTTCAACGTGCATTAGAACCTGACTTTTATACAGTTTCGCAGGATAAGTTTATATTGATGGTAGATTCCTAAACATTTACTCCTTCATTTCTGTAAATACAATAACAGAAATGATGAATGTAATAAATCGAAAAATATCTAGAATTTGATATATTTTTATAAGTGAGTGAAATGCTTGATTTTATTAGCGTCTTACAAGGCAGAAACTAAATTTCTGATTGTTAAATGGGTCATAGTTGAAGGCTTTATAAACTCCCTATTTATCCATTATTTAAACATATCTAATAATTTCTTATCTATATTAATATTAAGTATCTTTTTCTCAACCAAAATTTTATAGAAATCTTCTACTTTCTTAACTAATTCGTCACCTGATTTACATTCAAAAGTAACTCTGCTTAAGAAAAACTCCACATCATCAATATTTCTTCTCATCATATCAAAGGATAATTTAGCAGCTTTTCTTTTATTTTCATTTACCCATTTAATAGATTCATCCAATTCTTTTGCAAGAAGTTTTACTATTTCAGGGTACTTTCTTGCAAATTCACCTTTTATTATAACTCCAGCATTTGGATATAATCCAAAACCTTTATTTATTTCGTTCCACATTTTCCCATAGTCAAGTTCTGAATATTCAATATTTTTACTTTCAAGCCCTCTTATAGCAAAACTAGCTTCAGGCTCTCTTAATAAAACAGTATCTACTCTTCCTAATATGAAATCTTTCATAATTTGAGTAGGGCGACCAAAAGGATTTCCAAAAGCGAATTTAAAATCATTTATATCAAGGCCTTTTGCCTGAATTAAATATTTTGTTATTTTTGCAGGTGGCGCATCTTCAAAAAGTGGTGTTGTTATAGTTCTTCCTTTTAAATCATTTAAACTATTTGCTTTATATCCTCTTGTTAAAATAGAAAAATTATCCCAAACAAATACTATGGGCATAATCACATCATTATTTGTTAGTTTTGATGCTGTAATAAGTGCCGAAAAACTAATATCTGCAGTTTTATTGGCAATCCAACCTAAATGTTTTTCTGTTTCTTCCCAAACTTTTAATTGTTTAATTGAAATAGCATCACGTAATTTTCTAGATTGTAACAATCTCATTATAATAGGATATCCAACTGGTGTTGCTGATTGAATCACAACCGCTGGTTTATTTGAATTCTTTGTGCTTGTATTTTCTTTTTTAGTTGGCTTTTTATATAAATATACCCATACTTCTCCTATCGCTTTTTTTTCCACTTCGTACTCATAATCCATCTCTTCTAGCATATTAAGCATTGGCTCTGGCACAAAAGTTTGGACTAATATAAACCCATCCTTTTCATTTGTTGAATAGGCTTTTTTTATAATAATATCAAATGGGTCACTTTGCATAGTTCGCACATCTAATTTTTCAAAAGTTTCTTTTCTATCTTTCCAATTACCTATTCTTTTTTTGTGAATTGACATTATTGTTTTATTAGGATTAATAACTGATAAATTATAACTTAGTCCCATGTCCACTACTATTTTCACAATAAGACTTAAAATGAAACTACTCTCAAAGGCAAAGGTTTCATTTTCTTCTAATTTGTTTAATTTTTCAATTAATTTAAAAATATTATTT
>JAUUZE010000029.1 GCA_030590175.1 Clostridia bacterium | reverse complement strand
CTAAAAAACAAGGTAACCTTCTATTAAATGCCACTGCTGATTTACACAGTGTATCATATATCTTATTAGGTAGTAATTTACTAACCTGACCAATAGTATAACCACTAGTAGCACTTGGTTTAATATGTCCTATAGCTTTGGTTGGTTTATTTGTTAAAAAATCACCCAAGCGTTGAACAGGTAAATTATAGCCACCACCAAGTGAAAATGCAGCTTTCTCAAGTTGGCGTTGTAGCTTTATACCACTTAGGGGATGACTACTTTCATAATCATCAGGTGTTATACTAACCACCCATGCACTGTTGGAATTTATACCATCTCTTTTTGAACAACTCATACCGTTAGTAACAGACATGTTTTCTTCACTTGCTCCGTTAACCACAACTCCCCCTGGACACATACAAAAGGTATAAGCTGTTCTCTGCCCTATTTTTTCATGGAGTTGGTATGTAGCACTATCAGGAATATATTTTTGTTGTTTCCCATATTGTGCGTGCGAAATTTGTTCATTTAAATGTTCTATTCTTACTCCCATTGAAAATGGCTTTTGTACAATAGTAACACCTTGGGCTAGTAACATTTCATATGTATCTCTCGCACTATGTCCTGTTGCAAATATCACAGTTTCACATGGAATTTCATCTGTTTCATTAATAGTAATTGACTTTACTTTTTTATTAGTAAAAGATATGTCTGTCACTTTTTGATTAAAATGAAAACTTCCTCCATTGCTAATAATATCCATTCTCATATTTTTTATAATATCTCTAAATTGGTCAGTCCCAATATGAGGATGTGCTTCATAAGAAATAT
The DNA here is from genome assembly GCA_030590175.1 of Clostridia bacterium. Lineage (GTDB taxonomy): Bacteria > Bacillota > Clostridia > DUPQ01 > DUPQ01 > JAFGUQ01. The sequence continues at coordinate 15,675 of JAUUZE010000029.1, read as the reverse complement.
TTTGATTAGCACCAAATGAAACTAAAGTATCAAACACCAATTTTCCTCTTGGATCTTTAGTTCTTGTGACTAGTTTCCCATCGGAAAATGCACCAGCTCCACCTTCACCATATTGTACATTACTTTCGCTATTTAATTGATGGTTTACCCAAAAGTTTTTCACACTTATATATCTCTTATCAACCGGTTCTCCTCGCTCAATCACTATTGGTTGATATCCGTTTTTTGCTAACATCCACGCTGCAAACAACCCACAAGGACCAGCTCCAACAATAACCGGTGGAGATGAAATAGCCATGGAACCTTTAGATAATATATTTGTTTGTATTTCTTTTAAAATAGAAACATTAGGTGTTTGTAGTATCTCATCAGCTTTTTCAATACTAATATTAGCACTAATCTGGTAATATATTTGGTTTTTTCTTCTAGCATCAATTGATTTTTTGGCTAACCCCTCATAGGTAAAATCACTAGTTTTAATAACATCGCTAATTTTTTGAATAACCAAACCAGACAAATCTGCCTGATATGCCTGTTCAACTGGTATTTTTATTCCTGATATAGTGACTTTTTTCATAAATTATTTAACCGTAATCGTTAAGGTAATTATCAAGTCACCATTGCTTATTACATTATCTGGTAAGGTTATAAGTAGTGGTACCTGATGAATCCCTTCCTTTAAACTCATTACATCAATTGATGGATTTAATGAATTTATAGTAATATTTGATAGGTACTCTGAAAATCCTGAAAGAACAATGGCATATTTCTCAACAGAAAACGAATATGTATATGTTTCATATCTTGCATTTGGTAGATAAATATCATCAACATTCATTTGTAATGTTACATTTTTTAATATTTGAACTTCTGCCTGTGGGAAGCTAACTTGTTTAACTCCTAGTGGAATATTTATTTCCACAGGAAGTAAAATTATATTATCCTGTAATGATTTTACACTGATATATGGTGCTAATGCATAATTAGTTAGTTCTTGTAATTCACTATTTCGACCCTTTAAAGTGATAGAAATTGTACTATCTAAAATAGAATATGAATAATTACCATATGGATCTTCTTGTATGAATTTAATTTCTTCTTTACTAAAGGTAAATACTCTTGTAACTAATTGTTCTAAGACAACTGCCACATCAACAGTATTTGAGCCACCAATTAATTGGCATCCAACTGGTAAATTAATAATATTAGCTTTAGTTACAAAGCTCTTTATTGCTCCAGATACACTTATTGATTCTGCAGTTAAAGACTCAATTGAGGACAAAGCTTCTTCTGGACCTGATACTCTAACAACAGAAGGTTGCGCTGTATGAGAAACAACTAAGAATTCAGGATTAGTTACACCAAAAATTGCAGTATTAACTTCAATATCTCTAGCTACTTCTATAGTAACATCTACACTAATATATTCATTTAATTCAATAATTTCATTTCCATTTTCATCGTAAAACTCACAATATTTTCTAATATTAGTATTTCCTTTTATCCCACTTATATCAATATTTACTACTGCCAATTCAATATTTGTTACAAGTGAATTTATGTCTTTAATTGAAAAGTTTTCAGGAGTATATGAAGTAGACACAATACTATATCCATAGGCTGGTTCACCTAGTAACTGAACAGTAATTTTCTTCTCTAAAACACTTAATCTCTCAACATCTAAATGAAGCACTCCTTCATTAACAATTTTATAATCAATTGCATTTGTACCTAAATAATCAAATTTAAAATATGAAATTTCAGTTATACTCTCATCTAAAACCAACGCAAAATCATATTGTATAATAAAATCAGATGTACTTACTTGCTCTAATTCAGTAGTTCTTCCCCTTATTTCAATAATTACTGATTTGTCAAAATCATTCATGATTTGTAAGTTAGCTGATTGTGGAGCAGACTGATTAACAATGGAAATTGGTACTGCTAATTTAATTAATTCAACTGGATTATCACTATTATATACAAGTCCCCATATTATAATCGCTATAAGAACGGCTCCAATTTTAAAAAGCCAATTATGTTTTAGTTTTTTTAGCACCTTTTTTTCCTTTCAATGATGGAATTTTTTTTTCCTTTTTCTCGGTTTTTTTAATAAGCCAATTTAATATTGCAATTCTAAGAGAATCACTTGATAAATTACTTTGTAATTTCCCATCAGTAACCTTAGATATTTTACCAGTTTCCTCTGATACAACAATAACAATGCAATCAGAAACTTCTGAAATCCCCATAGCTGCACGATGCCTTGTTCCTAATTTTTTACTAACTCTTTTATTATCTGTCAATGGTAAATAACAAGAAGCAGCAACAAGACAATCTTCTCTAATAATAATAGCACCATCATGAAGAGGAGTATTTTTCATAAAAATACTTAATATTAACTCACTTGATATTATTGATTCAATTTTTGTACCAGTAATAATATATTCTCCAACTTTAATTTCTTTTTCAATAACAATTAATGCACCAGTATAACTTGCTGACATTTCGACACAAGCTTTTACTACTTCTTCAACCATGGCTGTTATTTTTGGTTCATAATCGCCATTTGATGGTCCAAATAAATCTTTTAATGTTCCTGTACCAAGTTTTTGTAACGCTCTTCTTATTTCTGGTTGGAAAACAACAACTATTGCTAACACAGCAAATGCAAAAATTCGATCAATTAGAAAAGTAATGGTACGTAAGTTAAGGATGTCACTAACAATTGCAATTACCCCCACAAGAATAAGTCCTTGTAATAAGCTTTTTGCTCTAGTCTCTCTCACAAATGTAATTAGCTTATAGATGATATACGTAATGATTGCAATATCAATTAATGCACCAATAATGGTCATGGGATTTAATAAATCTCCTGGTAGGAGTCTAAAAAAGTTTTTAAATGTAATATTATCAAATAAATTCATTGCGTCACCTAACTTACTATACATTTTATTATAGTAAAAATACATGCATTTGTATAGCAGATATATAGTTTAAATAAATAAGTAAAAAATCAACATTGAAAAAGTTGATAGTATAAATACTGCTGCAATTACAATTGCGATTATTTTTATAAATAGTTTTCTTCTTTTCATTCTTAACCTCAATAAAATGTGGTGCGGGTGGAGGGACTCGAACCCACACATCCAAAGGACACTAGATCCTAAATCTAGCGCGTCTGCCAGTTCCGCCACACCCGCAAATCACTTAAAGAATTATAGTAAATAACTACTACTTTGTCAATACTATAATATCATTCAATTTTCTTTTTGGAATATGAAGAGTGTTTAAATCATCAACATAATATTTAATATCACCTTGCTCATCTTCCACTATTGTCTTGTAATCAGCTATTCCTAAAGCTATTGCTGAAATAATAGTATATTTTTTTGGTAAAGTAAGTAGCTTTCTAATTTGATCACGGTCAATGGCTCCTAGCCAAGCAGTTCCAATTTTTAAATCAGTTGCACCTAATAATATATTCTGAATACTAGCACCAGCATCTAGTTCATATCCTGATTTTCTAATGGTTTGATCATTTAAGACTATAATAAAAGCTGTAGGTGCTTGCTCTTTGGTAGGACTCCCTTTACCTTGTAAATACCCTGCCCACCTTGTAAATGCAAATACCTCTTTTACAAGTTTAGTATCATTTATGATTACATACTTAAGTGGTTGCATATTACTACCAGAGGGAGCCATTCTGGCTAAATCCACTAAATTTACTAATATTTCTTTGTCAATTGGTTTATCAATAAATCTTCTAATGGTTCTTCTTGTATTAATAATTTTTGTAATATTCATTTTTCACACCTCACATAATAAATTATACATCAAACTTATTATTATGCGAGAAATGAATTTATTCAATCTTATTGTCATAATTTTCTTATTAATAACATTTTTTTACAATATAATTACCACCTTATTCCTTATAGTATATAAGAATATTATTTTAGGAGGTCATTATGACTGGAAAACAATTAGTATTAGATTTACTTAATAAAAAGGAAAATAAATCACGAATACCCTGGATACCTTTTGCAGGTGTTCACGCTGGAATATTAAAAGGTTACAATGCAACTGAAATGTTAACAGATGCAGATAAATTGTATGAAGCAGTTCTTGAATCTAACAAACTATACAAACCAGATGGACAACCTGTTGTCTTTGATTTGCAAATTGAGGCTGAATTACTTGATTGTGAATTGCAGTGGGAAGAATTTGGCCCACCTTCTGTAAAAACACATCCCCTTGCAGATACAAACGAAATTCCTTGTTTATGTAAAATCCCAACAAAGGATCAAGGAAGAATTCCTCTAGTCCTTGATGTTATGAAACGTTTAAAAGATGAAGTTGGTGAAACCACTGCGTTATTTGGATTAATATGTGGACCATTTACCTTAGCTTCACATTTACGTGGATCAAATATTTTCATGGACATGTACGATGATGAAGAATATGTTAATTCACTTTTATCGTATGCAGTTGAAGTAAATAAAGCATTTGCAGATTACTATGTTGAAGCAGGAATGGATATAATAGCAGTTGTTGATCCTCTAGTATCACAAATTTCTCCTACTCACTTTGAAGACTTTTTAGACAAACCATTTTCAAAAGTATTTGATTACATTAAACAATTAGGTGTTAATTCATCATTCTTTGTTTGTGGAAATGCAACAAACAATATTGAAGTTATGTGTAAGACCAAACCTGACTCAATCTTTGTTGATGAAAATGTTAACTTGGTTACAGCTAAAGTCATTACTGATAAATATGATGTTGTTATTGGTGGTAATATTCCATTAACATCTGTAATGCTACATGGAACACAGCAAGATAACATGAAATACACAGTTGATCTTATTGATAGTTTAACCCATGATAATCTAATAATCGCACCTGGTTGTGATATGCCATATCATGTGCCAGCAAAAAATGTTATTGCAGTTGCTCAAGCTGTTTTGGAAACTGAAGAAGTACGTGAAATGATAAAAAATTACGAATCAACTGATGAAGACATATATATTGAATTACCTGATTATGATAATTTAACAAAACCACTTGTTGAAGTATTTACTTTAGACTCTGCAACTTGTGCTGCTTGTACCTATATGATGGCAGCTGCAGATGAAGCTAAATCTAATTATGGTGAAAAAATTGATGTTGTTGAATATAAATTTACAATTAAAGAAAATATTGCCAGATGTAAAAAAATGGGAGTTTCTAACTTACCAAGTATTTATATTAATGGTAAATTAAAACATTCATCAATAATCCCTAGTAGAGCAATTCTTTACAAAGAAATTGATGAAGCAGCGAGTGAAATAAAATAATGAAAAAGAAACTTTATCTAGTCACTGGTTTTTTAGGTTCAGGTAAAACAACTTTAATGAAGAATTTATTAAACCTACAAAAAGGATTAAAAACAGGTGTTATTGTCAATGAATTTGGCAAAGAAAATGTTGATGGAAAACTACTTGATAATCAACAATTGACAATGACAGAAATCAGTAATGGCAGTATATTTTGTTCTTGCCGTTCTGATTTGTTTATTGATGCATTAATCAGTTTAGGTAAAGAAGATCTTGACAGTGTATTTATTGAAACCTCAGGTATGTCCAACCCTTGGTCAATGCCTGAGGTTATTTCAATTGCTAATAGTAAAACATCAGATGCATATGAGTATAAAGGCTGTATAACAGTTGTTGATGGTAGATTATTTATGAAAATGTCTAATACAATAAATGCCATTAATAAACAAGTAGCATTTGCTGACTATATACTTATTAACAAAAGTGATTTAATCAGTGCTGTTGATAAAGAAAAAATTCTTTCAACTGTAAAAGCCCTTAATCAGAACGCACCTGTTGAGTTCACCACATACTGTAAACCAAAAGACACACAAACACTTCTTTCATTACAAGAAATATTAGAAAAAGGATCTGAGGCCTTTACAACAGCTGCTCAAAGTGGTGTAAGAAAAATCCTCATTGAATTTCCTAATAGTGTTTCTCGTGAGTTATTCGAAAAGTTTATTATAGCTATAGCTCCAAGCACATATAGAATAAAAGGGTTTGTAATCATTGATGGTAAAGCCCATTCCATAGACTGTGTATCAACAGAAATTTCCATAAAAAAATCAGCTATTAACACAACATCTCATTACATTGTACTAATTGCTGATTCTAAAAAACCATTTAAGATGGTGGTGACAAATATCTATAAGCAAATATTTGATCAAGCACCACAAATTTTTGATTAATTACTCTTTTACATGGTTAATCAATTGTCCTATTCCTTCAATTTCAATCACAATAGTATCTCCATTATTCATTGGTGATATACCACTTGGAGTTCCCGTTGTAATCACATCACCCTTTGATAGTGGAATTGACTGTGTAATAAAACTAATTAATTCATATACATTCCAGATAAACTGATTTGTATTAGAGTGTTGTTTCACATTACCATTTAATATTGATTTGATTTCTAAATTATTATAGTCAATATCAGAAACAATATATGGACCAATTGGGCAAAAAGTTGGAAAGTTCTTTCCTCTTGTCCACTGTCCATCTTTTTTTTGAATGATTCTCTCAGTTACATCGTTAAGACATGTTGCACCTAAAATCACATCACTTGCTTCATCTAGCGAAACTTGATAACAATCACGACTAATCACAATTGCAAGTTCAGCTTCATAATCCACTCGCTCATATCCTTTTGGTAAAATAATACTTTCACCTGGTCCAATTACAGTATGTGGGAATTTTATGAATAAAGTAGGATTTTCAGGGATTGGTCGATCCCCGAATTCCTTAATATGGTCTAAATAATTTAATCCAACTGCTATTATCTTTCCAGGATTAACAGGAGACACCAATTCGATATCAGCCAATTGGCTAACTTGTTCATTGGAAATTTTCCCATCTTTTATTTCATTATTATCTCTATACTTATAATAAATCAATTAATTACTCCTATTTAAATAACTCAGTAATGCCTAGTAAAGCAAACAAATTGAATTTTTGGAATATAGATACACCAATTAGTGAAACTACTGACATAATTTTAATTAAGATATCAAGTGATGGACCAACTGTATCTTTTAAAGGATCACCAACTGTATCTCCAACAATAGTTGAATCATGAACAGCACTACCTTTACCATGTCCTTTCACTCCACCTTGTTCCACATATTTTTTAGCATTATCCCATGCTCCACCTGAGTTTGCTGTAAATAATGCTAACATAATTCCTGAAATCAATGTTCCTATTAACAATCCACCAACAAATTCTGCTCCAAATATAAATCCACCAATTAATGGAGGTGAAATAGCTATAAATGCTGGGAATTTCATTTCTTTTAAAGCGCCTTCTGAAGAAATACTAATACAAGTTTTGTAATCAGGTTTAACTTCTCCTGTTAAAATTCTAGGTTCTTCTCTAAATTGTCTTCTAACTTCATCAACCATTTTTCCAGCAGCTTTTGCAACTGCATCAATTAACACACCAGAAAAGAAGAATGGTATAGCTCCACCAATAACTGCTCCTGCCAATGATAGTGGATTAAGGATGTTAAGTGATAATGAAAAAGTTGAAGCTGTATCAACACCAACTTGTGAATATAAATATGATGCTAATAATGATAAAGCGGCTAATGCGGCTGAACCAATTGCAAAGCCTTTACCTATAGCTGCTGTTGTATTTCCAACAGAGTCTAATTTATCTGTAATTTTTCTAACATCAGGTTCTAATTTAGACATTTCTGCAATTCCACCAGCATTGTCAGCAATTGGTCCATAAGTATCAACAGATACGGTAGTAGACACAAACGATAACATTCCTATTGCTGCCATTGCAACACCATAAATACCTGCAAAGTAATATGATGAAATAATAGCTGTGGCTAATATAAATACTGGTAAAAGCACTGATTTCATTCCTGAACTAAGTCCAGTTGTAATTGTTAGTGCAGTTCCTTGAATAGAAGAATTTGCAATATTTTTTGTTGGCTTAAAATCATAACTAGTGTAATATTCAGCAACTAATCCAATAAGGACTCCACTTAATATACCAGTTATTGCAGCAATCCATGGTGACATAAATCCAACATTAAAATTAGCAGTAGCAAGTGTACTTTCTCCTTTGAACATAAAGTACGTCAACACACCTGTTGTTAAAACAGTAGTTGCAGCTGAAACCCATACAGAAATATTTAATTCTTTATGGGGCTTTTCAGAAACCTTCTTAAATACTAATACTAATATACCTATAACACACGATAGTAAGCCAATAGCAGCAAACATAACTGGATAAGTAATTAATTTTGAAACAAGTTCAGCTGACATAGCATCTCTACCAACTTGATTTGAAATAAAGAACATATATGAGGCCAATACAATACTTGAAATAATTGCTCCAACATAACTTTCTAATAAGTCAGCACCTAAACCAGCAACATCTCCTACGTTATCTCCCACATTATCTGCAATAGTTGCAGGGTTTCTTGGGTCATCTTCTGGGATATGTGCTTCAGTTTTTCCAACTAAGTCGGCACCCATATCAGCAGCTTTTGTAAAGATTCCTCCACCAACTCTATCAAACATAGCAATTAATGAACATCCTAAAGCATATCCTGACACAGTCATTGTGAAAGGTATATAATTAATACCAATCCAATTTGATTGGATAGATAATTGTGAAATATCTAATTGTCCTAAAATTTTTCCAAAAATAACAAAGACAATTAATAGTCCTAACATTGCAAAGCCACCTACAGATAAGCCCATTACTGAACCACCTTGGAAAGCCACTTTTAATGTTTTTCCTAAACTTTTAGTTTCTCTAGCTGTATTAGTTACTCTAACATTTGCTAAAGTAGCAATTCTCATTCCTACAAATCCTGCCGTACCACTCATTAATGCACCTAAAATAAAAGTAACACCAACATACCAATTAACTACTACTCCGAGTAGGACTGCTACCAATATAGCGATTTTATACATTACTTTAAATTCATGCAATAAAAAAGCATTTGCACCATCTTGAATTGCTTCTGAAATCTCTTGCATAGTGCTTGTACCTGTCTTCATTTTTTTAACTTTATTAAAGTTCAGATAAGCAACAAATAACGTAATAACTACCGCTGCAGCCATAATAATATAACCAGACATTTTTTCCTCCATAAGTTTCCTTCAATTTTTCTCATTGTAATGTTACATTATTTATATGTCAACGTCAATAAGTAGTTATTAAATCTTTTAGAGAGCTATATTTAGCTTCTTTTATGCCTGGTACAAGCATAATATCTTCTATATTTTTATATGCTCCATTTTTGGTACGAAAACTAATAATTGCATTAGCTGTACTTTCTCCTACCCCTGGTAATAACAATAACTCTTCATAAGTTGCCTCATTAATATTAACCTTCCCATTAATAAGTCCTCCTTCATCGCTTATTATGGTTACATCCCCTGCATCTTTAATTATATCAACTCCTTCAAGTGAGTTGCTTCCTTTAATAACAATAGTTACATTCTGATTTATTTCATATACAAGATTAATGTTTTTACTAGCTTGATTAGTAACACCACCACATAGTTTTATAATGTCATCAATGGTTGCTCCAATTGGAACTGTTACAATCTGACTATTTATTATTTCTCCAGTTACATATACTTTTATCGTATCCAATTCAATTTCAGTAGCAACAGGTGTTAAATTTGGATCTTCTAAATTAATAATTTTATTTCTAGAGCTTGTTACATATATAACAATAAGTACTATTAATGTTATTATAAAAATAATTACTACTACTCTATTTTGATATAGATATTGAATAATCTTCATAGTAATACTTTCATCTCTATTAACTAATTTCCTTTATTTGTCATTTATTTAGTTGCTTATATTTTTACTTTTTCTGATATAATAATAATATGAACAAAAGACGAAATCTAATTAAGTACATCAGTGGTGTCATAATTATTTTACTTATATTGCTTACCTACTCAGCACCTACTATAAAAGCTGAGCAAGCAACACCTTATTCTTATGTAGTTATAGATCGACTATCTGGTAATATTTTATTACAAAAAAATGCACATGAACTTATATATCCTGCAAGTACTACAAAAATTTTAACAGCCATTGTTGCACTTGAAAACGCAGGCCTTTCAAGTATAATGACAGCTAGTGATATTGCAACGGGAGAATTAGAATCGGGTGCTGTTAGATTAGGATTAATTGAAGGTGAAAAAATGCAGTTTTACGATTTACTTCATGCCTTACTCTTAAAAAGCGCCAATGATGTAGCCATAGCTATTGCTGAAAATATTGGAGGTAGTGTATCTGATTTTGAAGAAATGTGTAATGATTTTGCTTTTGAAAAAGGTGCGATTAATACACATTTTGTCAATCCTCACGGTTTACATGATGATGATCATTACACCACTGCATATGATTTAGCAATCTTAGCTGATTATGCTATGAATAATTATACTTTTTCATCAATTACTAGTAAAACTGATTACATGTTACATGAAACAACATTACATCCATCTTTCCACGGTTAGTAAATAGCAATCCCATCTTAGGTGAAAATGATGGATATGAATTTATTGTCACTGGAATAAAAACAGGATATACCAGTAAAGCAAAATATGTCCTAGTATCAAGTAGTCGGAATTATGATGGACGTGAAGTTATTTGTGTAGTAACTGGATGTGATACTCGCCTTCTTTCAGGACAATTTTCATTGAATCTAATGAAACAGGCATATGATAATTATAAAGTACAGTCAATTATTACTTCAGGTGAAATTGTATCAAATTTCTTAATTGACCAAGTATCTATTCCATTAGCAGCTTCTAAGCAACTTGAATACCTCCTACCAAAGGATAGTTCAACTTGGCAAATCGATAAGACTATAACCATGAATGAATCCATTTCTCCACCAATTTATCAAGGTGATATTTTAGGTGAAATTACTTATTCTCAAAATGATGTAATCATTGGGCAATCTTTATTAGTCGCTGCTAGAGAATATGTAATAGAAGCTCCAATTAATAACACTTTAATAATCTTGACAAAAAACCAGATAGAAAATGTATCTAATCACTATGTTTGGTTTATCATTTCTCTTATATGGGTTATAATAGTTTTATCAATTTTAGTAATTCTGAAACGATTTAATAAAACAAAAAATAGGAGTAAAAATCATGATTGAAAATTTAGCAAATATTGAGGCAATGCTTGTTGGTATGTTACTAATTTTACTATTTGTAACACTAACCTTTTTATTAATAATAATATATTTAAGTAATAGAGATAAACGATTTATTATGCCTATTATAAGACCTGATGCTGATGAACAATTTATAAAAGAAGCTATTGAGACCATATCTAAAAATAAAAATGCTTATAAAGAAAAATTAATACAAATATTAGAAGATCAACACTCTTCACCATTAATTGAAGAAGGTAGCAATTTAGCTATATTACCACTTAAAAACTATGGTAATAGTGCTGCAATAGATATTGAGTTAAAAAAGATGGCTGGTTATTTTTCATCAGATGGTATGGAAAATCGGTTATTTTCTCTTGGCAGTCATCAATCTGCTTTCCTATTTCTTGCCATACCAAATGAATTAGTTAATCATTTAGGTATTAGTAAAATTAAAATTAAATACAAGAATGTTCATGGGAGTAGATGCAAAAGCAAGTTTTCCTATACTATTTCAAAAGGTCTTTCAGAAAAGATTGATGAAAAAACTACTATACACGTTATTGTGCAAGTGTGAAAAAGGAAGGTTAGCCCTTCCTTTTATCTTACAACTATATTAATTAATTTTTTAGGAACAGCTATTATCTTAATTACTTGCTTACCCTCAATTAACGATTTAATTTCCTTATCAGATTTCACAAGATCACTCATTTCATCTCTTGTCATTGTAGATGAGATCATTACTTTGTGTTTAATTTTTCCATTAATTTGAATAACAATCTCAACTTGATCATCAATAGTCTTTTCTTCTATATATGAAGGCCATGATTGTTCATTAAGTAATCCACCAAAATCACATTGTTCCCATAATTCTTCTGTTATATGTGGTGAAACAGGATTAAGTAGTATTAAGAATGTGGACATTTCGTGTTTTGTAATACTTCCCTTATGATAAATATCATTTGCTAATGCCATTAGTGTTGCAATGGCTGTATTAAATTTTAACGTTTCAAAATCAAAAGTCACTTTCTTAATAGCTTTATGAAAATTACTTTCTAAATCAGAAGAGTATTCATCGCCATCTACAATCATGTCACTCATTCTAAAAACTCTATCTAAAAATCGTTTACAACCTTTAACACCATTCATAGACCATGGAACACTCTTTTCAAAGTCACCAATAAACATTTCATACATTCTTAATGTGTCAGCACCATACTCAACAATAATCTCATCAGGGTTAACTACATTCCCTCTAGATTTAGACATTTTCTCGCCATTCTCTCCTAAAATCATTCCATGAGCAGTTCGTTTTAAGTAAGGTTCTTTTGTAGGTACTACACCAATGTCATATAAGAAACGATGCCAGAAACGCGAATATAACAAATGTAGTGTTACATGTTCCATACCACCGTTATACCAATCAACAGGTGTCCAGTAAGTTAGTAACTCTTTATCTGCTAATTCACTATCATTATGAGGATCAATATATCGTAAGTAATACCAAGATGATCCAGCCCATTGTGGCATTGTATCTGTTTCTCTTTTTGCAGGTTTTTTACATTTTGGACAAGTAGTATTAACCCAGTCAGTTACTTTTAATAATGGGGACTCACCATTTTCTGTTGGCTCATAATCATCAATTTCTGGTAACTTTAATGGTAATTCACTTTCATCAATTGGTACCCATCCACAATCATTACAATAAACAAGTGGAATGGGTTCTCCCCAATATCTCTGTCTTGAAAATACCCAATCGCGTAATTTATAGTTGGTTTTTGCATAACCAATTTTCTTCTCTTCAAGATAAGTAGTTATTTTTTCTTTAGCTTGTTTTACTGGTAATCCGTTTATAATACCTGAATTAATCATGATACCTTGGTCAATATTTGTAAAAGCTTCTTTTTCGATATTTCCACCACTTACTACTTCAACAATTGGTAAATTAAATTTTTTCGCAAATTCATAATCTCTACTATCATGTGCTGGAACAGCCATAATAGCACCTGTTCCATAAGTCATTAACACATAATCTGATACCCATATGGGAATTTCTTTCTGTGTAACAGGATTAATAGCGCTTAATCCTGTAATCTCAATCCCTGTTTTATCTTTATTTAATTCAGTTCTCTCTAAATCAGATTTTAATGATGCTTTTTTTTCATAATCAATAATATCTTGATAATTTGTGATTTGATTTTTATACTTTTCAATATATGGGTGCTCTGGAGAAATAACCATATATGTAGCTCCATATAATGTATCTGGCCTAGTTGTATAAACTCGTAAATAATCATCTGTATCTTTTATCATAAAGTCGACTTCAGCACCATAAGAACGTCCAATCCAATTTTTTTGTTGTGTTTTTATATTTTCTAAATAATCAACATCATCTAATCCTTCAATTAGTTTGTCTGCATATTCTGTAATCTTTAACATCCATTGGCTTTTTAATTTTCTTACCACATCAGAACCACAACGTTCGCAATGACCATTTACAACTTCTTCGTTGGCTAACCCAACTTTACATGAAGTACAAAAGTTAATAGACATCTCTCTTTTATATGCCAAATTATTTTCAAATAATTTTAAGAAAATCCATTGAGTCCATTTATAGTAATTTGGATCTGTTGTATTAACTTCTCTATCCCAGTCAAATGAATAACCAATTGATTGTAATTGTTTTTTAAATCGTGCAATATTTCTTTTAGTAACTTTGGCTGGATGAATTTTATTTTTTATAGCATAATTTTCTGTTGGCAATCCAAAAGCATCCCATCCCATTGGAAATAAAACGTTATATCCTTCTAATCGTCTTTTTCTAGCAACAATATCTAGTGCTGTATAAGGCCGCGGATGACCAACGTGAAGACCATTTCCTGAAGGGTACGGGAATTCTATTAATGCATAATATTTAGGCTTATCTCTAGAATCACTCATTTTAAAAGTTTGTAACTGCTCCCATTTTTTCTGCCATTTCGCTTCAATTGCTTGATGATTATACTGTGTCATATAAAAATCCTTTCTTAAAAAAAACTTCCATCTCATAAAAGAGACGAAAGTAAATCCGCGGTACCACTCTAGTTAACAATTTCTTGTTCACTTGAAATTTTTAACGATGTAACCACCGTTTCTGACTACTTACTTTCATCAGAACTGCTCACAAAACGAGTTCGAAATTTCTTTTGTTACTTTTCACCAAACCAGTAACTCTCTTTTTTAAAAGAATAATCCCTACTACTTAATGTTCATAGCATTTTCTTTAATAGAGTATAACAGAATCTACATCAGTTCTCAACTTTCAATTTAGATACAGATATTTATCATGTTTTTTTATCTATTGACAAGGCAAATTACATATTATAATATTATAATATGTTAATTTATTAACAAGGAGTTGAATATGTACCAAGATCAAGCTATTATTGAAAAGAAGGCTGATATTTTAAAAGCCCTTTCCAATCCAATAAGATTATGCATTGTGCGCGGTTTACTAGAGAGTAAAAGCTGTACAGTTTCACACATGCAATCATGTATTAATTCTTCACAATCAACTCTGTCTCAACATGTAGGAAAATTAAAAGCTTATGGAATAATAAAAGGAGAGCGTGTTGGAAAAGAAATAATATATTCAATCATTAATGATGATGTCAAAAAAATTATCACAATTTTATTTAATTAAAGGAGAAAAATGGATAACACATATGTAATTATCGGCGGTGTCGCAGGTGGAGCTAGTACTGCGGCTAGACTTAGAAGACTAAATGAGCAAGCAACTATTATTATAATTGAAAAGGGACCATATATATCATTTGCAAACTGTGGTCTACCTTATCATATAGGAAAAGTTATTGAAGAGAGAGATGAACTTATTCTTCAAACACCAGAAAGTTTTAAAGAACGATTTAATATTGAAGTACGAATTAATCAAGAAGTTACCACGATTAAAAACAATTCAAAAGAAGTTGTTATAAAAAATCATATAACTGGTGAAACATATGATTTATCATATGATAAATTAGTTATATCAACAGGTTCAATGCCATTAAAACCTCCTATTCAAGGAATCGATGGTGAGGGAATCTTTTCATTATGGACAATTCCTGATATGGATAAAATCATAAAATATATTGAAGAGAAAAAACCTAAAAATGCAGCAATTATTGGTGGGGGTTTTATTGGGTTAGAAATGGCTGAGAATTTAGAAATTCTTGGAATAGAAATTTCATTAATTGAAATGGCTAATCAAGTTATGGCTCCACTTGATTTTGATATGGCACAAATTATACATCGTCATATATCTTCTAAAAAAGTATCATTAACTTTAAATGATGGAGTTAAATCCTTTTCAAATGAAAATGGAGAAACTATAATTACTTTACAAAGTGGAAAAATCATAAAAAGTGATTTAGTTATTTTATCAATTGGTATTAAGCCTAATT
>JAUUZE010000136.1 GCA_030590175.1 Clostridia bacterium | reverse complement strand
GTACTAGTGGTGGGAAGAATGTAATTACCCAGTTTATAGATCAATTACCAGAAAAAGAGAGACTTGAAGGTTATGCAATACTTGAAGAACTGAGTAAAAACGGTTTCGATAGAGTTTTGACAAAAAAGATAAAAGATAAATTATATGAAATAAAATTTTATAGATATAATCGTATTTTCTATTTTATACGTCAAGCAAATTCTATTTACTTACTACATGCCTGTAAGAAACAAAAAAACAAAGCAGAAAAAAAAGATATTAATATAGCACTAAAAAGGATTCAAATGATTGAGAGGAATAAAAATGCCATTTAAAGAAATAAATATTAATGAAATGATAAATAAGAAGATTAGTAAAGGTGAGATAGATAAGGAACAATATCAATTAGTGAAACAAGAGCTTGAGCTAGTAATGTCAATTGCTAAAATTAGAAGAGAAAAAGGGATTAGCCAAAAAAAATTATCTGATAAATCTGGATTATCTCAACAAACAATATCGCGATTTGAAAACCGTGAATATTCACCTAATTTACGAAATATGATAAAAATTATAAATGCCCTTGATTTAGAAATATATTTAGGTGAAAAGAGGCAATGATATGACTAACTATTGATTTGTAGCTATGTCGGAAGATGCTTTTCACCTATTTATCTATTAATCATTTAATGTTATTATTAGTGAATGGGATATTTAACTGACCTGGTAAACAGACAATCAAAAAGAATATACTTTCAAAAAGGGAAATATCATAAAGTTTATGAAGATTTTTTAATGTCTTCATTAGAGGGTTATGATTTAAATGAAATCGAAAAAAATCTAAATAAAAGAAATTATGTTACTTATCTAGATGAGATGAGAAGAATTGTATTAGTAAGAATAAGTAATGTTTTATCTTATCAAATTAGTAAAGGCAAAAAAAAGAAATACTTTTCCTTACTTGAAAAATTATTAATAGTATTAATAAAAGACTTAGTTAGTGATAATGAATCATATGGTTCAGATTTTATGGTCATTGAATTGTATTTTGCTTTAATAAATTCTAAGTCGTTATTATCAACAAAAACTTATCTACAATGTGTCAATTTATTAGCTACGCTAGATCCATGGAAGCATTATAAAGTGAATAGCCGAAATAAGCCTATAGAAGAACAGCATAATTTTGTTATTTACAATATTGTTGGTGAACATTTGCGACAAGTTTTAACAGGAGTAGATACTTCCTTATATATTGAGGAAAACTGGAAAATACAAAAAGAAAAATTTGATATTAATGGTATGTATCGAGATCCTAACAATCCTATGTTGTATGATTTAACTGTTAGGATGCATTTAGCATTAATGTTACAGACAGGTTATCAAGGGAAAATAGCACAAGATATACGTGATATATTATCAAAATCAGCTATGACCACTTTGTTTTATGCTTCAACGAATTATATATTCCCATATGGAGGACGTAGTAATGGATATCATATGAATGAAGCATTGCTTGCTTCATTAAGTGGATATTATGCTCAATATTTTTATGATAAACAACAAATGAAGATAGCAGGTGCTTTTAAGCGATTAGGAAGAAAAAGCATGGAAGCCATTAGTACTTGGCCAAGTACTCATATAAAGAACTATTATGATAAACATTCAATGTATGGATGTGATTCATATGGTACCTATGAAGGATATATGGTAACCGCTGGTTGCTTTATAATGCCAGGAATACTATTTTCAAATAAAAAGATTTGTGAGTACAAAACGCCAATGGAATTTGGTGGTTATGTCTTTGCAACCAGTAATGATTTCCATAAAATATTTGCAAATAGTAATGGATATTCACTTGAAGTAGACACCTCTGCAGATGAACATTATGATAGTACAGGGTTAGGAAGAATTCATAAAGCGTTAGCTCCTGTTGAATTAATATTATCCATGCCTTTTTCATCTAGTCCAAAATTTTCTTTAAAAGATTATAAACAAACACAAGCAAGAGCTTTGGGAGTAGGGTGGAATGAAGATGGAAAAGAAGTATTTTTAGCTGAGCAACAAATGATTAAACCAGCTTTTCTTCATGTTATATCAGAAAACAAAAAAGCTGTTAAATTTACAATTACATATTATCTTGCAAAGGGAATAATTATTGAAAAATATATATTAAATAAAAATGGTGTACATATTACATGTGAAAGTAATTTTGCTAATATATTTTATCATCTTCCAGTTTTAATTAATAATGGAAAAGAAAAAATGGCTATTTCAATTACACCTAAAGGTTTAATTCACTCACTAAATAAATTTGACTATTATGCTAAATGGTCAAAAAAATATGAATTTAATTTAGAAAATAATCAACTTTTCAACAGAAGTGGCCAATATAGAAGTTTAAAAATTTACAGTGATGAATTTAAAATATCACTACAATTGTCAGTAAGAGAAAAGAGGGAAAAATAATGGAAAAGCTAAAAAAACGAAGTGAAGTTGATGTTAATTATATTTGGGACTTATCAGAAATGATTAGCGATGATGAACAGTTTGAACTTGTATATAAAGAAGTAGAGAAATTGGCTAAATCTTTAGGAGAGTATAAGGGGACTTTATCAAAGGGAGTTGACACAATAAAAGCTTGTCTTGATTTATATGCAACTACAATGAGTAAAATGGAAAATATAGTGGTTTACTCATTGATGAAAAATGATGAAGATAATGGAAATTCTAAATCACAGGTTAATGTTGGTAGAACTCAGCAGTTAATGGTAGAAAGCGAAACTATTGCATCATTTTTACAACCTGAACTAGTAACAATTGATGAAAAAGTTCTATTTGATGAAAAACTAAGTGAATACAAAATGTTTCTAGGTGAAATAATTAGACAAATTGAACATACTTTATCAGATAAAGAAGAACGATTGCTAGCTATGAGCCAAGAAGCCACATCAGCAGCTGGTGATATATTTTCAATGTTTAATAATGCTGATATTAAATTCCCATCTATTATTAATGAGGAAGGTGAAGAGGTTGAATTAACAAAAGGTCGCTATATTGCTTTCATGGAAAGTAAAGATAGACGAGTAAGAAAAGATGCCTTTGAAACTATGTATAAAGAGTACAAGAAAGTTAAGAACACCTTAGCAACTGCATATACCTCACAAATAAAGAATTTAAAATTTTATGCTAAAGCTAGAAATTATGAATCTGCCTTAGAATCTTCATTAGATCAAGACAATGTTCCAAAAGAAGTATTAAACAATTTAATTGAATCTATTAATGAAAATTTACCATTAATGCATAAATATGTACAAATGCGAGCAACTGCATTAGGGCTTGATAAAGTTGGTATGCATGATATATATGTTCCAATTGTAGAGCAAGATGATACAAAATATACCTATGAATTAGCTTGTGAAACTGTAAAAGTTGGATTAGCTGTACTAGGTGAAGAATATGTATCATTACTAGATAAAGCAATGACATCTAAATGGATTGATGTTTATGAAAATGAAGGGAAAACATCAGGAGCTTATTCTTGGGGAACATATTTATCCCATCCATATATTTTACTAAATTTTAATGGAACTATGGATGCCATGTATACCCTGGCTCATGAACTAGGACATTCTATGCATTCGTATTATTCAAATGCTAATCAGACATATATTAACTCTCATTACAAAATTTTTGTGGCAGAAGTAGCATCAACTGTTAATGAAATATTATTATTAAAACACATGTTAAGAGAAACCACTGATAGTAAAAAACGAGCATACTTATTAAACCACTTCCTTGAAAGTTTTAGAGGAACAGTATTTAGACAAACCATGTTTGCAGAATATGAACGTGACACAAATGAAAGTTTTAATAATAATAAGCCACTTTCATGTGATGATTTGTGTAATATGTACTTTGAAATAAATAAGCGATATTATGGCGATGCTTGTGACCCAGATCAGTTAATTGAATTAGAATGGGCTAGAATCCCACATTTTTATATGAATTTTTATGTATATAAATATGCAACTGGTTTTCTTTCTGCTGTTGCTATTGTGGATATGATTGAAAAAGAAGGACAAGTAGCTGTTAATAGATACTTAAATTTCCTTAAGACTGGTGGTAGCGGATATCCTTTGGACTTACTTAAAAAAGCAGGTGTAGATTTAACATCAAAAGCACCTATTGAAGCAGGCATGAAAATGTTTGATGAGCTATTAGAAGAATTTAAGAAAATGATATAATCTAGAAGAGATATTGTGTGAAAACTATAGTGTTTTTTGTTGAAAAAAACTAAATTATGTGATAAATTATAGTTGGAAAGTAAGAAAGAAGGAAAGTAGGAAACAATATGATAGCAACATTGCGTACTAAAAACCAAGTAACATTACCACAAAAGATTGTGAAAGAAATTGGATTATCTCCAAATGATAAAATTGAGATATCAATGAACGAATATAATCAAATAATTCTAACACCAGTTGTCATAGTCGAAAAAAAGTGGCTAAATGAACTAAAAATAGCTATGAATGATATGGAAAATAAAAACATATCAAAAGTAATGACAGCTAAGGAAGTTGTAAAGAATTTAGAGTTATTATAGATGTACTTGCTTTCATATACGAAAAAATTTCAAAAAGATAGTCAAAAATTAAATAAGGAAGTGAAGAAAAAACTAGCAAAACAGCTAAACTTACTATCGGAAAATCCAAAGCATCCTTCTCTTAGAACAAAGAAGAATCATGTGGCTAGTCAGTTATATAAAAAACAGATTTTTGAAAGTTCAATAAATATATCATATAGGTTTCTTTGGAAGTATCAAAACGAAAAGATTATTCTACTTTTATTTGTAGGGAATCATCAAATAGTAGAAGGAAAAAGTAGAAATGAAATATATAGTGTATAATATTAGTATAAAAAAGAGGTGAATATAATGAAAAAATTAATTGTACCTTTCATTTTTGCATTATTGTTTATTGTACTTGTGATAATGTATGCATTT
>JAUUZE010000046.1 GCA_030590175.1 Clostridia bacterium | reverse complement strand
TGGAGTTGCTCTTTTATTACTAAAACAGGATTTCCGTGATTTGATGTATAGTATTCATATAAAATTTTATTATCTTCTGACAATAAGACAAGTTTTGTTGTTGTACTTCCAGCATCAATACCTAAATATGCATTTCCACAATAATTGTGTAATGATTCTCTTTTTACTTTTGTTTTTTGATGTCTAGCTAAAAAGTCATCATAATTTTCTTCATTAACAAATAAAGGGTTAAATGTATTTGTCAATTGATTATCAGACACTTTATGCCGTATACTTTCCATTAATTGATCAAATAAAATAGCCTCTTCATTGGCTGCATACATGGCCGCTCCCATTGCTACATAATATTGAGCATCTTCTGGAAATATTGCTTTATTTTCATCTAAGGTAAGGCTAGTTACAAATCGTTCTCGTAATCCTATAAAGAAAGTTAGTGGACCTCCTAAAAAAACTACTTTTCCTTCAATAATTCTTCCTTGAGATAAACCTGCAACAGTTTGATCTACCACAGCCTGATAAATGCTAGCAGCTATATTCTCTTTTTTAGCACCTTGATTTAATAGAGGTTGAATATCTGATTTGGCAAAAACTCCACATCTGCTGGCAATGGTATATATTTTGTCATGAGCTAGACTTAATTTGTCTAACTCTTCCATTGAAACATTTAGTAATGTTGCCATCTGATCAATAAAAGCACCTGTTCCACCGGCACATGAACCATTCATTCTAAATTCAAATCCATTAGTTAAAAAAATAATTTTAGCATCTTCTCCACCTAATTCAATGACAACATCACAATCTGGGATTTTTTCATTTATTATTAACTGTGTAGCATATACTTCTTGTACAAAGGGAAGTTCACAATCTTTAGATAAGCCTAGTCCTGCAGAACCTGTTAAACAGACATTTAACTTGTTTTTTTTGTTGATAAATTGATCAACTGTAGCCAACAACTCAATTGTTGTTTTACGAACTTCAGATAAGTGCCGCTGATACTTTTTATAAATTATTTGATAATCATTATCAAATAACACTAATTTTACAGTTGTTGAACCAACATCAATACCTAAATACAAAAAATTTCTCCCGTCAATGTAATATATTAAAGTATATCAATTGTAAAAATTATAGTCAATGAATGAGTATTATATTTATTATAAAAATTCTATTATAAATTTTGTGCTAAATGCACGAAAACATATAGTTCCTACTTTTTTACAAATGGTATTAAGTGTTTTGTAAAATGCTCTTTTAAATAAGTATTATACAAATCCATATGAGAAATAAGAATCTCATTAAAACGCTCTTTATACTTATCGAGAACAGAGCCAAAGGTAACATGAAGCACTTGTCTTGCATCAAAATTTGAAAACAATTCAATATAATTATCAACTTTAGGTAACTTATCCAATTGAGCTGAGACATGATAGGTAACTTTATCTGTTATATATCTCTTCTGACAAAAGTCATAAATTTCAGAAAAGAATTCTTTATCAACCGTTGCAATAACTTTTAGTGCTTCTAAATAGCTAGTTCCTGCTGTTTTAACATGAATCTTATTATTTGTTCTAAGAGAAAGTTCTTCATATATACTAAATTTATCACTTCCGGTATGAATAGATAATTTATATCCACCAATATAATTCATGATTCTAACGTGTTTCTTAAGATGTGAACTAAATTCTTTTAAATCACCAATATAATCTACTCCCTTTTCAAAACTACCTACAAATCGTGGTGCAATACTAACAAATGGAATATTATTTTTTCGTAATTCCCTAACAATAAAGAAATGTTCAAAGGGTGTAGTTGCTAAAGTTGTTTCATCAACTGATATCTCTAAATCAAAATGGCTCAAATTTTGTTGTAAATATAAAACTAATTTTTTAGCATGCTCAATTGCTTTTCCATATTTAACTTTTGCCATTAATACCTTTTTTTCAGTAATATCTAACTCTAAAGGGTTGTCTAAAGATAAGTATTCATTAACCAATGATTGATTATTGACTAAACCCTGTAACTCGCTAATTGAATATTGATTAGCCAAGTTGTTAACATAATCACTAGGGTCAATGGTATAAAAAGTAAAACCTGCTTTAATAAAAGAAGAAAAATCATCTTTTTCTTTAATATGATCGGCATCTGCTCCCCAAATACCATGATATCCACTTTCAAATATTTGCCACATAGCATCATCTATCACTTGTTGTGGTGTACGTCCTGTTCGTTGGTTTTCTCTTACTGACTGCTGAGCAAAAACAGGATAAATTGACGTTCCTTCAACTGCACTAATATGACCACATGTAGCATACCCAAGTCGATCTCCAAATCCAAATGAAGTATTCATGGATAAGGGTTTTGGAGTTAACCATGGAAAGATCTTTCTTACTTGCTTAGCATTCTTTGCTGATAATGGAGCAATAAAAACTTCATCTAAATATTTTCCATCAAATCCATTATGGCTACCCACAATACACAAATATTTAATGTGGTCTATTATACTGATATAGTAATTAGTATTATTATGACTTGCTTTTGATTTCTTAATAATAATCATAGAGTCCCTCTTTTTATTTTTTGCTTTTCTCTATTCTACAATTTTATGAATTATTATTCAATAGATTTATGAGTAGATTTCGCAAATTAACAATTACTTATCGAGAGAATTAATATGTCATTTTTTTATAAAGGGAGTGTAAACTTTTATAAATTTTTTGATAAATATTATGATAGATATCATTATAAATTTTTGCGTTTTTTTTATTAGGATAAAATGTTTCGGACTCATGTACCATTTCTTTGACTGCTTCTTCAAAAGAAGAAAATTTTCCAAGGGCTATAAATCCTACAATTGCTGCTCCTAATCCTGACGTTTCATATGTCTGCACTCTCTTAACCTGTCGGTTAAACATATCTGCTGTTATTTGTGCAATACCATCACTTTGAGAACCACCACCTGAGAGCATAATTGTTTTAACTTTGACTTTAGATTTTTTTTCAATGGCTTTTACTCCTTCAAATAATCCATATCCAATTCCCTCAATTATTGCCCTGTAAATATGAATTCTTGTATGAACATCACTGAATCCAATAATAGATCCTTTTGCTTCAGGAGTTTTAATTCCACTTCCCCAGTAGGGTTGCAAAATTAAACCTTCACTTCCTGGAGGCACTTCATGTAACCTCTTATTTAGTAGCTTCTCTGGTGTTGTTCCAAGAGCAATTGCATCTTTTATTTCGCTTTGGGCGAATTGTTCTTTAAACCATGAAATCATCCAATACCCTCTATATATCTGAATTTCAGGATTATATTTATAAGGAATTGCTGCCATAAATGGCGGTATAAAAGGAATAGCCTCATAGTATTTACTTGATGTGGTTTGAACGGAAGCTTGTGATCCAAGAGAAATGCTAGCAACATCATTATCTAAACACCCTACACCTATGGTTTCACACGCTTTATCACTACCTGCAGAAATAAATGGTAACCCTTCTTTTAAACCTGTTGCCAAGCTTGCTTTCTTTGTAATTATACCTGTTTTTGTTGCTGGAGCTTTTAGTGGTATAAACTTATCTCTATCAATTTGAAAAAATTGAGATTTAATTGAATGCGGTTTTTCCCAAGTGAATCGTTTATGATCAAAAGGAACATGTCCAACCTGATTAGATGCATTATCAACTAACTCTCCACAAAGTAAATAATTTAAATATCCTGACAACATTACATAATCCGTGGTTTTATCCCAAATATCTGGTTGGTATTTTTCTATCCAATGAGCTGCACATGATATATTTAATTTATGTGCAGTTTCATACATACCAACTAACTTTGTAATAACGTTATAATACCACTTCATTGGTTTCATCTCTTTTAGTTTTCTTTGGTCCATCCATACAATGGCAGGTCGTAGTACTTCATGATTTTTATCTAAGCATACACATGTGTCTCGCTGTGTTGTTAGCGAAACTCCAATAATTTTATTAAAAGCTTCACGATTCTCTTTTTTTACCTGATTAGTCACACGACATAAACTATCCCAATAGATTGTAACGTGTTGCTCTGCATAGCCTGGTTTATCTGAAAAATATGATTCAAAGGTCTCTTTTACTTTATGAATCATCTTACCCTTATTATCAAAAATAATGGCTCTGATACTCTGTGTTCCACAATCAATAGCTAAGATATAATCATTCATTTGACCTTATCCCCCTTTTTTTATTCTTATCATAGACATAAATATGTCCCATCCGTAGTATTTTTTTTGTCCCTTATACTGTTTTGTTTCTTTAGAAAGTTTTTCTATATATTCAACTAGTTCAT
The DNA here is from genome assembly GCA_030590175.1 of Clostridia bacterium. GTDB lineage: Bacteria > Bacillota > Clostridia > DUPQ01 > DUPQ01 > JAFGUQ01. The sequence continues at coordinate 8,013 of JAUUZE010000046.1, read as the reverse complement.
ACATCTGCTCTTCTGTTAGATAAACAATTCCATTTTTAATGCTACCATTTTGTTTAAAATGTTCTTTTCCAACTGGCAACTCTTTAAGCCTATCAATATAATTTTCTTTAATTTTATCAAACTCGTTTTCTACCATTATATATATTTCATCTTTAATTCTATTGTCGTTACTTCGTTCAATTTTAACTCCATTATATGCAATTTCCATATAACGTGCCACAATCCCATTTATATTTTCAGTATGTGATAATGTTAAAAACAAAAACTTTTCAAGAACTTTTACATGATAATGAACCTTAGATGGTGGTTCTCCTAACACATCTGCTACTTGCTTTGCCGTCATTGGTTTATTTGATTGTTCATATACTTTAATAATCTGCTGACGGTAGGGGTCTTGAAAAACCCTTATTTCTTTTAGTGTTTTTAATACTAATTCATTCTTCATCTTTTACCTCTAATAGCATATCTTTCTTTTTTAAATACCCAAATCCAGTATAAGCCATAATACCCGATACAAGCAAGACACTGGCAAAAATAATGGTAACGACATACATGTCATTTTTTTCAAGCATTCCTCCATAAACCATTTGACCTAAGGGTATACTGGCTGTGGCCAGTGTGCCTAAAACACCATTAACACGACCTAATATTTTCCCTGGTACAAATTTTTGTTTAGCTGTCCCAATTGTAATGTTTGTAATAACTACCAATACAATTATAACAAAGAACAATGCTGTTAAGGAAATCCATGAAGCACTATCTGATAAGAAGTCTGGAATTGAAATTACAGAAACTCCAAACAAAATAAAGGCTGTTATTGTCAAAGTAAAGGACATCATTTTAGTATAAGTTATTTTTTTAATCAAACTAGAAGCTAATATTGAACCAAAGACTGCTCCTACCATAATTAGTGAATTGCTTAATCCATATATAAAATCTGACACCCCTATTTCAGAACGCAATCTAAAAGGCAGACCAATACTAAATATTGGGCTAATAGCTGTATTTGCTATGACTGCAACAAAGGCAAAGATAACCAGTGTTGGTGTTTTTATTACATATAAAAATCCTTCTTTAAATGATTCGAAAAATGGTATGTCTTTATTTTCTTCATGGTGATCTCTATCAGGTTTAATAAATATTTCACTAAATGATGATATTAGATAACTTATACCGTTTATAATCATTAGAATGAAAATTCCCCAAGCACCATATAATAATCCTCCTAATACAGGTCCTAAAATAGCAACCATACTTGAGACTAGCGAAACACTACTATTAACATCAGCCAAATCTTTTTTCTCTACGATATCTGGAATAATTGAAGTAATTGTTGGTTCAAATACTGCAGAGATAACTGCAAGTAAAAATACTAGTATATAAATTGCCATCATGGATAATTGTCCATTTATAAAATATATAAGAGCAAAAGTTAAAGTAACTGCACCACTAATGGCATCTAGTATTACAATTAACCATTTTCTATTGAACTTATCTGCAATAACTCCACCAAAAGGGCCAAAGATTAATTGAGGTATCATAGCTACTGCTAAGACAGAAGCAAATTTTACACCTGAACCAGTTACATCTAATACATAAAGGGATAAGGCAAAACGTTGCAACATACTACCAAACATTGAGACTAATTGACCAGCAATTAGTAATAAGGTATTTTTCCTAAGTAACACTTTAATATTCATTAACCTCTCCGTTCAACTTTTTTGTACGTTAAAATAAGTATAACGTTGTTATATGATTTTTGTCAATAAAATTTTATATTAAAATTTATTCAAGTAATTGCTTATTTTGTGTAATTATAATTAGATCGTTTTCTTGGTCAAATAAAATTGATACCAATTGTTCTTGATAACGATATGTAATCTTGTAATCAATATATGAGTAATCATCTTTATCTTGGCACTTATCAACATAATAATTGATTGAAGTATTTATATCCTTACTCAGATAAGTATAAGTAACTTGTCCATTATCTTTATAGCTTTTTCCAACTAACTCATCTGTATCATTTGCTTTAGGCACCCATCTCTTACTCCACTTATTCTCAATAAGTTTATCAATCTCTAAGTTACTAGTCATGGGAATTTCAATAAATGTATTAGTGTAACCAGCTTCTTTATATACTTCAAATTTAAAGAAAGTACCATCTTCTATATATTCTCCACTTAATTTCAAGCGCTCTCCTGAAAACCCGTCTAGAAATTCTCCTATTAACAGTGCATAATATTGTAAAACAACTGGTAATGTGTCTTCTGTTCTAGTCATAATATTATAAGAATAACCACCATCATCATGAATTACTTCATGAAAAACAATTTCATCATTTTGATAGTATATAAAATTTTCTACTGGAGTAAAATCTGTGACCAATGCATCATTTTGTCTACAGCCACTAAGGCTAAGTATCAATGCTAGAATAATTATTAAGATAGTTGCTTTTTTCATATATTTTCCTCAATTCATATAATAGTATATTACCATAAAAATAAATATTCAAACATTAGATTTTCTTTTCTTAGTAAATATATTACAATTTATATAAAGAGAGGAAACATTATGGAAATATGGGTACCATCATCAATTGATCAATCTTTACAACCTTCGTTATTTTATAGAGCCTCTAAAAAAAAGAGTCCATTGCTTGTAATTTTACATACTTGGAGCTTTGATCGTTATAATCAAATTAATGATTTCTTGCCTTATCAAAAGGATACAAACTGGAATATGCTTTTCCCAGAATTTAGAGGGCCCAACTTAACTAGTAACCAAAATGGTCAACTTGCTTGTGGCTCATTGCTGGCTAAGCAAGATATTATTGATGCTATTGATTATGTAAAAAATCATAATAATATTGATGAGCAAAAAATTATGCTAGTAGGAAGTAGTGGTGGAGGTCATATGTCTCTATTAATGGCAGCCTATAGACCTCATCTGTTTTCTACCATTATTGCCAATTGCTCCGTTACAGATCTTAGTCGCTGGAGAAATGAAAATTCTGACTATGCTAAGCATGTTGAATACTGCTTAGCTGGGTCTCCTAACAAACATAATATTTATGATTATAAATATCGTTCTCCTATTTTTCATGCCAGAGAAATTGCAAAAGCAAAAGTAAAAATAATTCACGGAAAGCATGATAGAAGTGTTCCTTTTTCTCATTCTCTTGACTTATATAATCGCATTATCAAAGAAAATTCTAAAGCAAATGTTACTTTAGAAATAAATGAGCTATCTCATGAATGGATTATTGATAAAATTATTGAAGATTTAAAAAAAAGTACTATCTTAATTTCAGATAGTACTTCTACTTTAACAAAATAAATTTTATTTTTCTAATAAAGTAATTGCTTGATCTAAATAATCTTTATTAAATCTCTCAATTCCTCCTGTGTCAGCCAATTTAGCAATATTTGGATCAATAGGCATAGAAGCAATATGAGGAATATTAATTTCTTCACATATTTGACTAGTTTTAGATGGTCCAAATAATTCGATTTTTGTATTACAGTCAGGACAAACAGCATAACTCATGTTTTCTATAGCTCCTAACACTTTTATGTTCATTTTAGTTGCCATGTTATATGCTTTTTTCACAATCATAGAAACTAGTTCTTGTGGTGAAGTAACTACTACAATTCCATCAACTGGAATAGATTGGAAAATAGTTAATGGTACATCACCAGTTCCAGGAGGCATATCAATTAATAAGAAATCAAGATCACCCCATAATACGTCAGTCCAAAATTGAGTAACAGTTCCAGCGATAATAGGACCTCTCCATACAACTGGATCTTCTTCATTTTCAAGTAATAGATTTATAGACATAACCTTTATACCATTATGTGTAGTAGCAGGATAAATAATTTTTCCATCTCCTGTGACCTTTTTTGAAAGACCAAACATTTTTGGAATTGAAGGTCCTGTAATATCTGCATCAAGGATTCCTACTTTATGACCTTTTCTAGCTAATAGTGTTGCCATAAGAGCGGTCATTAGTGATTTACCAACGCCCCCTTTTCCGCTAACAACAGGAATAACCTTTTTAATATGATTCCATTCATTAGTTGGTTTTATTAAACTATTCACTTCACAGTTTTCTTTATCTACAACATTACAATTATCTTTGCTTTTGCATGTTTCGCAATCTGTCATGTAAACACTTCCTTCTTTTATAATCTATTAGAAAGGGTACTCCTTTAAACCCTCAATGTCAATATGCTTATTTGTTTTATTTTGCTGTATTTACTTTGATAAAAACTTTTCTAAAACATTAACAATATAAGGAATATCCTCACTTTTTACTCCATAGTTTGTTACAAAGCGAAATACACCTTCTTCTGGAGGATAAATTAAGATGTTATGTTCTTTAAAAAAGTTGATCATATTTATTTCATCAACCTGTTGTTTTATAGTAAAAAACACCATATTAATATCTAGATAATCTGTCATGACATTTACTAATGGTAACTTATTTATCATAGTAGCCAGTTCTTTAGCATTTAGGTGGTCATCACTCAAACGAGTAGCCATTTCTTCCATAGCAATGATTCCAGGTGCTGCTATTACTCCTACTTGTCTCATACCACCACCCATGATTTTACGGTTATACAACACTTTCTTAATAAAATCTTTTGTTCCTGCGATAATAGACCCAATAGGTGCACCTAATCCTTTTGATAAACAAAAAGTTACTGAATCTGTGTATTTAGTAATATCTGATACTGGTACTCCTAAACTAACTGCAGCATTAAACAACCTAGCTCCATCTAAATGGACTTTTAAATTATATTTTTTTGCTAAACTATAGATGTTTTTCATATATGATAAAGGTAATACCTTCCCATTTGACAAGGCATTTTCAAGACAGATTAATTTGGTTACTGGAAAATGTGGATCTATTACCTTTCTGATTTTTTCTTCTAATTCGTCAAGATTCATCAATCCATCAACTGAATCAATGGCACGTAATTGAACACCAGCAATAATAGCAGAAGCTCCCGCTTCATGCTGAATAATATGACTTTTATCGTGAAGAAGAACTTCATCGCCACGGTTACAATGAGTCAACAAACTAACTTGATTACCAAAGGTTCCACTAGGAACAAAAAGAGCTGCTTCTTTTCCTGTTATTTTTGCTGCTTTTTCTTCTAGTAAATTAACAGTAGGGTCGTCTTTACATACATCATCACCAACAATGGCCATCTTCATAGATTCTCTCATTTTATCTGTTGGTAAAGTTCCTGTATCGCTTCTTATATCAATTATTCTCATGATTATTTCTCCTATTATATATTATACATTACAATGTTTACATTTTGTTAACAAATGATTCCATCTTTTTTGTTATACTAGGATAGGTATATTGATATATGAGAGAGAGGTTGTTATGGTAAATTTAAACCAATTACCACAGTTAATCATTTCAAATATGGGAAAAGTTATCATTGGAAAAAAAGAGGTTCTTGAATTAGTTACAATTTCATTATTGGCCTCTGGTCATGTTTTAATTGAAGATGTCCCAGGTATTGGAAAAACTAGTCTAGTATCTGCTCTTTCAAAATCATTAGGTCTTAGATTTAAGCGAATTCAATTTACTCCTGATATTTTACCATCAGACATCACTGGTTTTTCTATGTATAACAAACATACTGGTGATTTTGAATTCAAACCAGGAAGTATTATGAGTAATATTATCTTGGCTGATGAAATCAATAGAACTTCACCAAAAACACAAGCTAGTATGTTAGAAGTTATGGAAGAAAAACAAGTAACTGTTGATGGAAACACCTATAAATTACCAAATCCTTTTATGGTTTTAGCTACACAAAACCCTGTAGAGTATTTAGGAACTTATCCTCTACCAGAAGCACAACTTGACCGCTTCTTAATGAAAATTAAAATAGGGTATCCAACACAAAAACAAGAAATTGAAATACTTAATGTATATAAAGAAGTTAGTCCATTAAACTCCTTAAGTAAGGTTGTTGCAGGTGAAGATGTAATAAAAATGCAACAATTAGTAAAAAGAATCAAAGTTAATGATGTTTTAAATGAATATGTGGTTAACATAATTTCAAAATCAAGAATGCACCGTTCTGTAACACTTGGTTGTTCTCCTCGTGCTTCTTTGCTTTTAATCAGAGCTGCACAGGCTAAAGCTTTTATAGATGAACGAGATTTCATTACACCTGATGATATTAAGTATTTAGCTGTACACGTTTTAGCACATCGACTTATTTTAAAACAAGAAGAACAACTAAAAAATGTAGATCCGGCTGATATTATTGAGGATATCTTAAAAATTGTTAAAGTTCCAATTAGGTAAGGTATGAAAAAAAATCAAATTTTCTATTTATTTATCTTTTTTCTATCACTGTCATTTGTTTATTTACATGGCGGCTCTGTTCCTTGGTCTATTTTTTACTTTGTCTTATTACTACCTATAATTTCTTTTATTAATTTATATATTGTATTTAAGCGTTTTACTTATAAAGAAGAAACTAATGAAAACAATTATGTTAAAGGTGATAGTATTAAATACACTTGTTTTTTTGTCATTGAATATTTTCTACCCATAGCTTATGTTACTCTTCATATTAAGTCGCCAGAAACCTATTTAACTGATCAAGAGGATATAAAGCATCTTTTAGTTTCCAGTAGAAAGTCTACTCATTTTACATATAGAGTAAAATGTCGCTATCGCGGTCATTATGATATGGGTATTCAAAAAATCGAATTAACTGATATGCTCAGCCTTTTTACATTGACTTATACACCTTCTCTAAGAAATATGGTCACTATTTTCCCAAAAATCAAGCGAGTATTTGAATCTTCCACACAAAACATTACTATGTCTCAAAAGCAATTATCATTTTTCTATAAAAACAAAGGTGACGAGTCAACTGTTAACTTACGTGACTATATGTATGGTGATTCAAGTAAATTAATCCATTGGAAATTATCTGCTAAATTAGACGAATTACTTGTAAGAGAAAAAGAGCATGTCCTTGATACACAGATTATTATGGCAATTGATTTAAAACGTGTTGATATGGTAACAAAAAAACGAATTGTATATGAAGACTTATTAATAGAAGAAGCTATTGCAACAGCACATTATTTTATAAAACGAAACATTCCTGTTGATATTGTATTTAACTATGAAGGAATTAAAAATGTACACGCAGAAACTATTAATGATTTTTATAAAGTATATAAAATCTTATCAGAAGTTCCCTTTACAACAGATGCTAATTTAGAATCTGTTTTATTTGATTTTTTAGGCAATAAAGAAAAAATTAATACTATTTATGTGTTTAGTATAACTTTACGAAAACAAGTGGTTAATAATCTAATGGCATTACGTGGGCTTGGAAAGCAATTAACTGTTAAATATTGTGTGTCTGAAAATAAAGCTGATACCTATTTGGAAATTAATGGAGTTAACAATGAAAAACTAGTAATTGTGGAAGAAAGTGAAAATTTGTATTATGAATAATAAACAAAAACATCCTATATTTTTAATATTAGCTTCTCTTATGACTTTTGCTGTTAGTCTAGCTAGCATTCAATATACAGATTTAGACTATAATGAAGTATTAGGTATAATTCCCATATTGCTATTATCTTTTGCATTCTCATATATATGTAAACCTATTTTTAAAAACATAAAATCACTATTACTTTCAATTGGAATATTGTTGAGTACTAGTAGTTTTTTCTATTTTTTAAATCTTTACAACACCACAAAAAAAATTGAAAGTACATTTTTATCAGACTTTTTTACATTTTTACAAACATTTATTTTTGATTGGACAGTTGGTTTGATTAAACCACTAGAGTTCCAACGAATAATTATGATTGGTCTCATATTCTTATTATCAATTGTAATGCACTTAACAATATATCGTTTTAAAGCAACATTTATAGCAATTATTTTATCAACAGCTATATTTACTGCTCAATGGGCCTATATTCATGAAGTACAAAAACTAG
>JAUUZE010000016.1 GCA_030590175.1 Clostridia bacterium | reverse complement strand
TGCTAGTACCACTTCTTTAATTCATCAGAAAGTACAAACTAGCCAACAAATAGAAGTTATTATAGCTAAGAAAAAGATAGAACAGCAACTAATAACAGCTATTCCATTTATAATTATTTTGCTATTTGTTCTAACATCTTCTGATTATTTAACAATATTATATCAAGGCGTGATTGGTAGAGGTGTCATGACAATAGCACTTCTACTATTTATAGCACAACAACTTCTAGGACAAAAAATAGCAAATGTTGAGGTGTCTTAATGATTATTTATGTTTTATCGATGGGAATACTTTTACTTATAGGATTTTTAAATAGACAAACACAACTTGTAAAACATGGGCGATATACAAAGATTCTTGTAAATAGTATTTACTTGATATGTAAATATATACCACAAAAAAAAGAAATAAAGCGAGAATTACGTATGCTATATCATGATATGGATAAAATCATACTATCTAATTATCACTTAGCAATTAAAATTAGTTCAAGTCTTTTGTTTATGTTTCTATCAGTCATTATAGCTAATACTTTAACATCATATGGTGTAATAGAAATATTATTAATTATTGGGTCACCAATTCTAGGGTTTTTGTTACCTGATTGGGAAATAACACAAAAAGCTACTAGCGAACAAACAAAGTTGTTAATTGACTTTGCTAAATTTACTTATCAATTATCCTTATATGTAAGTTGTGGCCTATCACTTTATCAAGCATGTAAAAAATGTTTAGTTAATAAAACAAATAGTCAGTTTTATCAAGCAATGAGCAAAGTAATAAGTCAAACAGAAGCTGGAGAAATATTTCTTATAGCACTATGTCAATTATCAAAAACTTTAATGAACCATGAAGTTACAACTCTTGTAACACTACTTCAAAGAAGTGCTAAGTTTGGAGGAGCAATTAAAGAAGAGTTAGCAGGCTATTCTGCAACACTACAACAAATTCGATCACTACAAGCAATTAAAGATGGGGAAAAAGCAAGTGTTAAAATGGTTCTTCCCCTAACATTAGGATTAATAGGTGTGCTAATAATTTTAATAACACCAGCTATTTTATTAATAGGACAATTATGAAAGGAGAAAGTTTATGAGAAAAATATACAACCAAAGAGGAATGGGAACAGTGGAAATTGTTATTATAATTGCAGTTTTAGTAGCAGTAGCTTTATTATTTAGAGAAGCAATTACCACTTTTGTCAGTGATGTGATTGATAGTGTGTTTAACGATCAAGAAATCATTGATCAATTAACTAATGGGAGATAATTATGGAAAACAACCAACTATTACAGATAAATAATAAGCAGTACTTAAAAATAATTAATAATCAAATACCTGACTATATTCATTATATGGTTAATGAAAATCATTGCCAATTAATTGTTAAAATGTATCAAAAATCAAAAGATATTATCTTGTATGATGTTACTGGATTAACTTCTCTAAAAGAGATATTGCTTTTAACGGGTATTGCTTTTTTACAAATTGAAAATTATAGGTTAGCTATAAGACAAGTAAAGCAAATAGTAAAAGAATATTTAATTGATGAATCGTTAATTGTTTTTCATGAAGAATATATTTATACAAATCAAAAGATGACAGAATTTAGTTTTATTATTGCAAAGGTGGAAAGCGATTATAATGAAAATAGATTGTTTAAGTATCTGATTGGAAATTGCTTTACTCCAAATTCATTTAGTGAGATACGTTTACGAGAAGAGTGGTTACGCTTTTTAAAATCACATCCATACAATGATATAGAATTGACAAAGATGGTGTCTTTAATGAAACAAGTTAACATGAATAAAAATAGTGAGTTTATAAAAGCAACACCACATAAATTTAAAATTCAAATAAAACAGCTATTTACACCAAAAGATAAACATAACCACGAAACCTGTGAAGTTACAAATAGCGATATTTTATTCTCGTTAACTAATATGTATGATATTACAAAGAAATTACCCATATCGGGAGATGAATTAGTTATTGGGCGAATACAATTACAAAAAGATATGCATATTATAAATAAAAAGATTGGGCGAAGTCACGCACGATTATATGTAGAAGGACAACAGATTTTTTTAGTAGATTTAGGGAGCAAGAATGGTACATCTGTTAATGGAGAAATCTTAACAAAAAGAACTCCCATATCAGTTGATAGAGGAGACATTATTTCTTTTGCAGATGAAGAATTTATTCTTTGTTAAAATATGAGAAAATACCATCAATTATTCTCTTACTTGCCTGACCATCTCCATAAGGATTAACAGCACAAGACATTTGTTTATAAACTTCTTCATTAGTTAGAAGCTCTATGGCATCTTTAACAATGTTATCTTTTGATACACCAGAAAGTTTTACAGTTCCAGCCTCAATAGCTTCTGGTCGTTCTGTTTCTTTTCTTAGTACTAAAACAGGTTTTCCCAGTGAAGGAGCTTCTTCTTGTAATCCACCTGAATCAGTCATAATCATAAATGATTGATTCATTAAGTTATGTAAGTCTCTTACATTTAGTGGTTTAGTTAATAAGATGTTTTTGTGGTTATCTAATTTTTTATATACAACATTCATTACAGCTGGATTTAAATGAACAGCGTAAACAAATAAGACATCATCAAATTGATTGGCAATTTCTAATATTGCATCACAAATATCTTCTAGTGGTTTTCCTAAATTCTCATTACGATGAGCAGTTAGAGTAATTACTCGCTTATTTGTGAAATCAACTTGATTTAATTTATCATTTGAAAAAGTATAGTTATCAGTAATTGTTGTCTTTAATGCATCAATAACAGTATTACCTGTAATAATTAAATTATCTTTATTAATACCTTCTCGTAATAGATTTTGATAATTACTATTTGTAGGACAAAAATGAAGAGTTGCTAACGAGCCAACTAATTTTCTATTCATCTCTTCTGGAAAAGGAGAATATGGATCAAAGGTTCTAAGACCAGCTTCAACATGACCAATAGGAATTTTTCTATAAAAAGAAGTAAGAGAAGACACAAGACAAGTAGCTGTGTCCCCATGAACTAATATCATATCAGGGCACTCTTTATCTAATACTTTTCCTAATTTTTCCATAATAGATGTGGTGATATATTGTAATGTTTGACTTTTTTTCATAATCTTTAAATTATAATCAGGCTTAATATCAAAAACATCAATTACCTGATCAAGCATTTCTCTATGCTGACCCGTTACACAAACAATAGAATCAAAACGATTATCTTTTTTTAAAATTTTAACTAAAGGAGCCATTTTTATGGCATCTGGACGCGTACCAAAAACACTCATTATCTTTATTTTATTCATGGTTTACATTCCCTTCTATTTCATCAATATCAATTGACTCTTTTATTTTTCTTGGTAGGTATAAAAATAGTACAGAAGCAATTAGAATTAATACAAATACAATTAATAATAACCAGATATACTTCATACCACTGGCAGAAAGAATTACAGATGCAATACCCATTAAAATACTAGCAACATATAAGGCAATAACAGCTTGTCTATGACCTAATCCTAAATGAAGTAGTTTATGATGGATATGTTCTTTATCACCAATATAGATAGGTTTTTTATTTTTAATTCGTCTAATAATTGCCAATAGTACATCAATGATTGGAAGACCAAAAGCAAATAGGGGAATAAATAGTGAAATGGCTGTAAATGATTTAAATGTTCCTTGTATAGAAATAACAGCTAGAGTAAAGCCTATAAATGCTGCCCCTGTTTCCCCCATGAATATTTTTGCAGGATTAAAGTTAAAGGGTAAAAATCCTAAACATGCTCCAGCTAATGCTGCTACTACAATACCTGAATAAGTCCCTACTAAATATGCATCTGGTCGCACCAAAGATACAGCTAATAAAGTGATTGCGCAAATAGCACCAATTCCTGCTGCCAATCCATCTAAGCCATCAATAAAGTTAAATGCATTAGTTAGAGCTACAATCCAAATTAAAGTAATAAAGATTGCAATAATCATAGGTAATTTTATAATTTCACTAGTATTAAAAGGATTTGTAAAAGAACTAATAGTAGTACCTGATAAAAAGATAACCAACAAAGCTGCAATAACTTGTGCTGCTCCTTTATAGATGGCCTTTAATTCAAAAATATCATCAATGATTCCTATAATAACAATAACGACTAAACCTGAAAGTAAACTGATTAATTTCATATCAGCTACAAATTGTTCGTTAAATATGTAATTTAAAATAATTGCACCAACTAATCCAATAACTATGGAAATCCCACCTAATAGAGGAACGGGTTTGGTGTGAATATGTCGATCTTTAGTAGGATAACTAAGAGCATTTGTTTTATATGCTATCTTCTTAACCAATGGATAAGAAAATAACGATAAAAGAAGAGCACTTAATAAGGTTAACACAAAATTCATTAGCGAGCCTCGTTAAACATACTCTTTTTTAAGGTGAAAAAGATATCCCATAAAGGTTTTGACATAATTACTCCTTATTTTGTACCGTATAAACGATCTCCTGCATCTCCTAATCCTGGTACGATGTAAGCAGTATCATTTAAACCTTCATCTACTTGGGCACAGAAAATCTGTACATCATCATGATCGTCTCTTACACGTTTAATTCCTTCAGGTGCAGCAATTAAGCACATTAATTTAATGTGAGTAATTCCTCGTTGCTTTAAAAAATTAATAGCTGCTGAAGCAGAACCACCAGTTGCTAACATTGGGTCTAAAACAATCATTTCTCTCTCTATTGCATCTTCTGGTAGTTTACAGTAATATTCCACAGGTTCTAAGGTTTCATGGTCTCTATATAAACCAATATGTCCTACTTTGATCATGGGTAATAAATGTAACATTCCATCAACCATACCTAAACCTGCACGTAAAATTGGAACTATTCCAACTTTTTTCCCTGATAAAACATTGGTTTTTGCCATACCGATTGGAGTTTCTATTTCAACTTCTTGTAAGGGAAGGTCTCTAGTAACTTCATAACCCATTAACATGGCAATTTCACTGACTAATTCACGAAACTCTTTCGTGTTAGTATTTTTATCTCTTAATAAAGAGATTTTGTGTTGAATTAAAGGATGATCAAAGATAAAGACCATATCATCATATTTTTCGTAGTTCATGTTTTTCCTCCTAGTGATCTGATTCAATCGCTTTAATCAGTTCATTTCTTTTATTATATTTTCCACCGAGAAATTCGGTTTGTAAATAAGTTTGTAATATTTCTATGGCATAGTCTTTACCAAGAACTCGTCCACCTAAGGCAATTACATTGGCATTATTATGTTCCATAGATAACCGTGCAGTCATAATAGAGTTACATAAAGCACAACGAATTCCATTAACTTTATTTGCAGCAATAGACATACCAATACCTGTACCACATATTAAAACACCTCTGTCACATTCTTTACTTAATACACCTTGACAGACTTTTTTAGCATAATCAGGGAAGTCAACAGAATCTAAAGAATAAGTTCCATAATCATGATAAGAAATATTGTTTTCATCTAAATACTTTTTAATAATTTCTTTTAGTTCAAATCCACCGTGGTCTGATCCAATTGCAATCATTTTGCTCCCTCCAATAACTGTTTACTTTATTAATAATTTTATAGTATCAATCCTAACATGTCAAAGGATTATGCCTTTATAATTTTACCACCAGCAGCTTTTTCAATCCGATTGACTATTGCTTCTTTTAAATCCCCATAATCAGGGTACTCTGTTAAAATATTTGTTACTTTTAATTTATCAAACATCCTTAAACTATCAAATAGATTACTAGATAATTGGGATGGTTCATTTTTACTACCAAGAACAATCACTTGTCCTTTTTTATATAAATGAGCATGTTCTTTTATACATAAAATACCTGTTTGCTCATTAGCAATTTCATTAATTTTTTTACTAACTTTTAAAGGGGTTCCCTTTACTATGGTAATTGGAGCTTTAGGGGAGTAATGGGTATATTTCATACCAGGTGATTTTGTTATTTCCTTATTAGTAGATTTATTTTTAAATATAACATTTGGAATTACCATCTCTAATTGTCTGATTGAAGTGGAACCTGGACGTAATACTGTTGGGATTTTGCTTGTTAAATCTAGAACTGTTGATTCAATACCAAAAGCACTTTTTCCTCCATCAATAATAGCAGAAACTAGACCCTCTAAATCATCTTGCACATGCCAACCATCTGTTGTTGAAGGTTTACCAGATAAATTAGCACTAGGTGCAGCTAAAGGAAAATCACATGCAGTAATTAATGAAATAGCTACTGGGTGTGAAGGAACTCTAATGGCTACTGTAGATAAGTTAGCTGTGGCTTCATCAGGTACTAATTCATTTTTTTGAAGAATTAATGTTAAAGGACCAGGCCAGAAAATAGCTGCTAATTTTAAAGCAATAGGTGGAAAACCTATTACATACCGCTTAGCCATTTCTATTGAATTAACATGTAAAATTAATGGATTATCCATTGGTCGATTTTTAACAGTAAAGATTTTAGAAATAGCAAAAGGATCTAAAGCATTAGCGCCTAACCCATAAACAGTTTCTGTGGGAAAGGCTACAAGTTCGCCACTTTGTAATAATTTAGTACATGTGGCAAGATCTTGTTTAGAAAGTTTTTGATTATGTACAGTATAATGCTTAGTTTTCAAGCAATCACCCTATTCCTGATGAGCTAATTTTTTTGCTTGATCTTCTGTGATTAATGAATCAATTAGTTCATCTAATGCTCCATCCATAATAGAATCAAGTTTATATAATGTCAGTCCAATACGGTGATCAGTCATTCGTCCTTGAGGAAAATTATATGTTCTAATTCTCTCACTTCGATCACCTGTTCCTACTTGGCTTTTTCTATTCTGTGCAATTTCACTGTTTTGTTCTTCTTGAGCAATTTCATATAACTTAGATCTAAGAATCTTAAAAGCTTTATCTTTATTTTTATGTTGACTTCTCTCGTCTTGGCAACAAACTACAATTCCTGTAGGGGCATGGGTTAATCTAATGGCAGAGTCTGTTTTATTAACATGCTGTCCACCTGCTCCTGAAGAACGGTAAGTATCTATTTGCACATCATTTAAATTAATTTCAACATCCACTTCTTCTGCTTCTGGTAAAACAGCAACAGTAACAGTAGATGTATGAATCCTACCACTTGATTCAGTCTCAGGCACACGTTGTACTCTATGAACACCACTTTCATACTTTAATCGAGAATAAGCACCAAGTGCATCAATTGAAAAAACAATTTCTTTTAAACCACCAATTCCAATTTCATTGGAATCTAATATTTCACTTGCCCAACCATTACGTTCAGCAAAACGAGTATACATTCTAAAAAGATCAGCTGCGAACAAAGCGGCTTCATCTCCACCTGCACCCCCGCGGATTTCAATAATAACACTCTTGTTATCATTTGGATCGCTTGGTAATAATAATACTTTTAATTGTTCTTCAAATTCAGGCATTTTCCTTTTAGCTTCTTTAATTTCTTCTTCAACTAGTTCTTTAAAATCTTTATCTAAATCTTCTTCTAACATCATCAACGACTCATCTAGCGATTCTTTAACTTTTCTATATTGACGAAAAACATCAACAATTGGTTGAAGTTCCTTTATCTCTTTCATTAAATCTCTATACATATCCTGGTTGTTTATAACCTTTGGATCAGACAATAATTTTGTTATTTCATCATATCGAATTTCGATATGTAACAGTTTTTCATACATTAAGACACCTCTTAAACTTATTTCAATAGTTATTATAGCATAAATATATTTTTTTTTATTTTTTTTATAAAGGTAAAGTACTGATATAAAAGGCTTTTCTACTACCTGTAGTATGTTCGTTAAAAAAATATCACAATATGTAGTTGATTTTAACATTCATCAATGGGTATAATAGAGATAACACAATTAGCAATTTTATAACAAAAATACTAATGATAATTTTGAGGGGAGCCTGTGATTATGCTAAATAAAATACAGAAGAGAGACGGTAGGATTGAAAAGTTTTACAAAGAAAAGATTACGTGGGCAATATTTAAAGCAGCAAAAGCGTGCGGTGGAGATGATTTTAGTAAGTCAGAAGAACTAGCAATGAAAGTCGTTGATACTGCCGTTCTTATGTATAAAGACCGAGTTCCAAGTGTCGAAGAAGTTCAAGATCTAGTTGAAAAAGTTTTAATTGAAAACGGACATGCTAAAACAGCTAAAGCATACATTTTATATCGTGAAAAGCGAAGTGGTGCACGTCAGATGAATGCATTAATTGGTGCTACTATTAATATGTTTAGTGATTACCTTGGTGAAAAAGACTGGCATGTTAAAGAAAACGCTAATATGCAAAAAAGTGTCAACGGACTAAATAACTATGTCAGAGAAGTTTTTACTAAAAATTACTGGTTACATGAAGTGTATCCTGAGGAAGTGAGAAATGCTCACTTATCAGGGGCTGCACATATTCATGATTTAGGGTTCTTTGGACCTTATTGCGCAGGATGGGATTTGCGTCAGTTGTTAACTGATGGATTTGGTGGAGTATCTGGAAAAGTAGAAAGTAAACCTGCCAAACACTTACGTGCTTTTTTAGGACAGATTGTTAATTCTACTTTTACCACACAAGGTGAATCAGCTGGAGCACAAGCTTGGTCAAGTTTTGATACTTATTGTGCACCGTTTATTAGATATGACAATTTATCATATGAAAGAGTTAAACAAGCACTACAAGAGTTTGTATTTAATATTAATGTACCAACAAGGGTTGGATTCCAATGTCCATTTTCAAATCTTACATTTGATATAACAGTACCTAGTACATTAAAAGGTAATAATGTTATTATTGGTGGAAAAGAAAAAGAAGAAACCTATGGTGATTTCCAAGAAGAGATGGATATTATTAATAAAGCTTTTTGTGAAATAATGCTTGAAGGCGATGCAAAAGGTAGAGTATTTACATTCCCAATTCCAACCATAAACATAACTAAGAATTTTGATTGGGATAATGAAGTTATTGATGCCTTTATGGACATAACTGCTAAATATGGAATACCATACTTTGCAAATTATGTTAATTCGGATTTATCACCAGAAGATGCTGTTTCCATGTGTTGTCGTTTACGATTGAACACAAAAGAACTTAGAAAAAGAGGTGGCGGATTATTTGGAAGTAACCCACTAACAGGATCTATTGGTGTTTACACTATTAATCTTCCAAGAATAGGCTACTTAGCTACTACAAAAAATGAGTTTAAAGCTAGATTATGGCAGTTAGTTCAAACTGGTAAAACAAGCTTAGAAATTAAAAGAAAAATTATTGAAGACCAAACAGCAAAAGGACTTTATCCTTACTCTTCAAATTATTTACGTGATGTAAAACTTTCAACTAGAGAATATTGGTTTAATCATTTTAGTACAATTGGAATTCTTGGTATGAATGAAGCATTGCTTAATTTCATGGGTAAAGATATAACCACTGATGAAGGTCAAGCTTTTTCCATTGAAATAATGGATTATCTTAGAGAACTACTACAAGATATACAAGAAGAAACAAAACATGTGTATAATCTTGAAGCAACTCCTGCAGAAGGAACAACATATAGGTTAGCAAAATTAGATAGAGAACGTTATCCAGATATTATTTGTGCAGGTGGAGATGTTCCATATTATACAAATTCAACACAAGTACCAGTTGAGTTTTCAGAAGATATTTTTGAAGTATTAGAAAAACAAGATGAGCTTCAGTCATTATATACCGGTGGTACAGTTTTACATTTATATCTAGGAGAAAGTATTGAAGATCCAAAAACATGTAAAGCATTAATAAAAAATATATTTAGTAAATATAAATTACCTTACGTATCAATAACACCTACATTTAGTATTTGTAATACACATGGATATATTAGAGGAGAACACTTTGAATGTCCTGACTGTGGTGCAGAAACAGAAGTATGGTCACGTGTTGTTGGTTATCTACGTCCTGTTGAAAATTATAATAAAGGCAAGAAAAAAGAATATTTTGACAGAACTAAATTCGTTATTAAAGAATTACAAATATCATGATAATCGCAGGAATGCAAAAAAATTCATTTGTTGATTATAGGGGTAAAGTCTCAACGGTAGTCTTTACCCCCCTTTGTAACTTTGACTGTTTTTACTGTCATAATGCTCAACTACTAAAAAAATCAGCTGCTTCACAGGAAGTTATGAGTGTAGAGGAGTTCTTTACTTATTTAACTAAACGTAAAGGACTTATTGATGGGATTGTTGTTAGTGGGGGAGAACCTACTTTACAAGAAGATTTAGTTGAGTTTATAGCGAAGATAAAAGAACAAGGATATTTTGTCAAATTAGATACTAATGGGTATAAACCAGATGTTTTAAAAAATCTTCTAGATAAGCAATTACTTGATTATGTTGCTATGGATATTAAAGCTCCATTTCCTAAGTATGAAGAAGTTATATTGAGAAAAATTGATATGTCTAAAATCAAAGAAAGTATAAATCTACTAATGAATTCTTCTATTGATTATGAGTTTAGAACTACAGTTATTCCTACTTTTACATTACAAGACATAAAAGATATGGTAAAAGAAATTAAAGGCTGTAAATATTATGTGCTACAACAATTTCATGAGCCTACATGGGCTGATAGATTATCGGATATTAGAAACAAAATGAAACCTCATAAAAAAGAGTTTTTTAATGAGGCAATTAAAATTTGTAAAGAATATGTTTCACACCCTGAGACACGGGCTCTTAAATAAGTATACGGCCCTTTAGTGCTCTTGTTAAAGTGGCCTCATCTGCATATTCAATATCTGTTCCAACTGATACACCAGAAGCAATTCTGGTGACTTTTATGCTTAGAGGCTTAATTAACCTAGATAAATATAGCGATGTTGCTTCTCCTTCAATTGTAGGGTTTAATGCTAATATAATTTCACTTGTTTGGTCGTTTAATCGTTTTAATAATTCTTTGATTTTAATATCATCAGGAGATATACCTTCCATTGGAGAGATAACACCATGTAGAACATGATATAAACCACTATACTCATTAGTTTTCTCTAAAGCAATTACATCTTTAGGATCTTCTACAACCATAATCATTGTTTTGTCTCGACTACCTTTACAGATTGTACAAGGGCTTGCATCTGCTAGATTACAACATGTTTCACAATAAGTAATCTCACTTTTTGCTTTAGAAATAGCTTTTGAAATAAATTCTACTCGCTCGTCATCCATTTTTAATACAGCAAAAGCTAAACGTTGTGCCATTTTACGACCAATGCCAGGAAAAGACTCAAAAGCTTCAATTAACTTTGCCAGTGGTTTTGGGTAAATGTGACTCATATGATAACCTAAAATCCTGGAATATTCATGCCGCCAGTTACACGACCCATTTTACTTTCTGTTTCTTTATCGATTTTTTCCAATACCTGATTAATCGCTGCAGTTACTAAATCTTGTAACATTTCCACATCATCTGGATCAACTACATCTTTTGCTATTTTTAAATCACGTAATTGTTTTTTTCCAGTAAAAGTAACGGTTACTGCACCACCGCCAGAATTACCTTCAAAAATTGTGCTTTCTAATTCAGCTTGTGCTTTTTGCATTTCTGCTTGCATTTTTTGAGCTTGTTTCATTAAGTTATTCATATTGTTTCCGCCCATTTGTCCTCTTGCCATTTTTCTTCCTCCATTAGTCTTCAAAATTAACAGTTGCACCTAGTTCTTTAGCAACTTTTTTTGTCATGTCTTCAAATGAATTATTATTTGGCTCCTTGTCACCAACTTTTAGATGAACTATATATTGGTTGCCAGTAATTTGCTTAATTGCTTTTATTAGTGTTTTTAAATTATCCTTAGAATCAAGTATCATATTTTTATTAAACTCACTAGTAACTATAACTTGTAATTCTTCACCATTGATTACTGTATGACTTCCTAATAAATATGGATATACATCAACCTTGTTATCATCTGTTAATATTTTTATAACTTGTGAAAAATCAAGTGATTCTACTTTTTTTTGTATGTGACTTTTTTGCGTCTCTTTAGGTTTTACCTTTTTAGCAACGATAGGTGGCAATTCCTTAGGAGTAACCTTTGCTTGTTTTAAATTGTTTACTTTACGCTCCAATGAAGTAATTCTCTCAAGAAGTGAAGTGTCTTCTAATTGTGATAAGTTCATGGTGGTAATATTTATTAATACAACCTCTAAATAGGTTTTAGGTTGTGATATTCTTTTTAATAAAGCATCTGCTATGGAAAGTTCTTTTATAACATAGGTTAATATGTCAACATCTACTTTTGATACTAAACGTTTCATCCTAAGTAAATCTTCTGTGGTACACTCAATATATTCTTCAGGGTTTGTAACACTTTTACAAATAAGTAAATTACGATAATAATATAAAATGCTTTGTAATAATTGAGAAGGGCTTTTTCCTTCCATTAAGATTTTTCCAGTAATTTCTAGTACCTTTGCAATGTTTTTTTCAAATATTGCTAAAGCAAGTTTTTCCATGGCTAAATCATTTGGAATACCTGCACACTCAAGAACATCCTTAACAGTAATTGTTTTTTCATCAAGTGCTAAACATTGATCTAATAAACTAATAGCATTTCGTAGAGCACCATCTGCAATTCTTGCAATCATCTTGCTTGCTTTTTCTTCTAACACCACACCAGTATTTTCAATAATCTTATTTAATCGTTGATTAATTCCATCAACAGTTATTCTGTGAAAATCATAACGTTGACATCTTGATAAAATAGTAGCTGGTAATTTATGTGGTTCAGTAGTAGCTAGAATAAATACTACATGTGAAGGTGGCTCTTCTAAAGTTTTTAATAAGGCATTAAAAGCGCCAGGTGAGAGCATATGAACTTCATCAATAATATATACTTTAAACTTGGTTACTGACGGAGTATACATAATCTCTTCTCTAATAGTTCTAACATTTTCCACAGAGTTGTTTGAAGCTGCATCAATTTCAATAACATCTAAAATAGTATGATTTAAAATACCTATACAGTTACTACATTTGTTACATGGATTCCCATTTTTAGGATTAAGGCAGTTAATAGCTCTAGCAAATATAAGGGCCATAGATGTTTTCCCAGTTCCTCTTGTTCCAGTAAAGAGATAAGCGTGAGCGATTCTACTTGCCATGACTGATTTTTTCAGTGTTCTAGTGACATGTTCTTGTTCAACAACATCATTAAATGACAAAGGTCTCCATTCTCTGTATAAAACTTTATATGCCATAGGTCCTCCTGCTTATTAATTATACCAAATAAACATAAAATGATAAACCGTGCACCCGTCGTTGAACACAATATCTAAACGCTTCTTAGCCAGTTAGCTCAAGGTAGGTAAACTTGCGGCACATAAAAGATTTCGCTTACCGCTGCTTCCTTCCGGACCTGACGGAGTTCACAAATTTTCATTGCGCAAGACCCACATGTCAACACTACTTAGTTAAGGCTGCTATAAACACTATGGCCTCGGACGGGAATTGTACCCTGCTATAGCGGTTTGCAGGTAGAGGGCGCCGCTAATTCCCCGTCTAGCACGGCAAAAATTATTATACCTTAATCAAAAATAGTAAACAAGGGCAAAAAAAGAGAGAGATCCAGTTTTATAATAATAATAATAACGTTATATGGTATCTCTCAATTCAAATGAACTAATATATATGTTCATTTTGGGAATATAAATGAAAAATCTACTTATAGTATACCCTTACTTACCCTGTATAAACAAGAGAAATTTAAAAAATATTAAAAAAAAATATAAAATACATATGAAAACAAAAAAATATGTTCATATAGTAAGTTTTTTTAATGAATTTGTAAATAAATTAGTAAAAAAAGATAAAGAAGAAAGAGGCTATATTTGTAAGGGATTAAAGATATGATAAATACGGGGATTGTGAGTAGCCTCTTTCTAATAATATATACCCAGAGAAAACTTAATAAAACAAAAATATCAAATTTATTTTTTTATTTAGTTTTTATTTTTGAGCAAAAGAAAAGAGACTGTTAATTTGGGGGGAATATTATAGAAATATGATAATTACGGGGTTATGATACAGTCTCTTTCTTATTAAATTATATATATAGTATACCCCTAAAATGTAAAAATAATGTGAATGAAATGTTAACATTTTGTGAACAAACAATTTTCTTTTATTAGGTTATCAATATTTATGGTGTATAATGTATTTATCATGACAAAGGGAGACAGAAAAGTGAAAGTAACAAAAGCCATTATACCTGCTGCCGGATTGGGAACACGGTTTTTACCAGCCACAAAAGCACAACCTAAAGAAATGTTACCTTTGGTAGATAAACCAACTATACAATATATTGTTGAAGAAGCGGTTGCCTCTGGGATTACAGATATTATTATTATCTCAGGAAGAGGGAAACGAGCTATTGAAGATCATTTTGATAAATCATATGAATTAGAAGATATCCTACAAAAAAAAGAACAATACGATCTTCTAGAAAATGTTAAACGTATTTCAGAAATGGCTAATATTTATTATGTAAGGCAAAAAGAACCAAAAGGATTAGGACATGCTATTTTATGTGCAAAGTCTTTTATTGGCAATGAACCATTTGCAGTTATGTTAGGTGATGATGTTGTGCAAGGAGAAATTCCTTGTATTGGACAACTTATGAAGGTATATGAAAAATACCAACAGACAATTATTGGGGTACAACCAGTTAAAAAGGAAAATGTATGTGATTATGGTATTGTTGATTGTAAACAAATTGAAAAGAGAATATATACTATTAACAGTATGGTTGAAAAACCAACAATAGAGAATGCCCCATCAAATATTGCTATTTTAGGAAGATATATTATTATCCCTGAAATTTTTGATATTTTACAAACACTACCACCTGGAAAAAATAATGAGATACAACTAACTGATGCTTTACAGGAGTTGCAAAAACAACATCCTTCATATGCATATAATTTTATTGGTAAACGATATGATGTTGGTAAGAAATTAGGATTTTTACAAGCTACAATGGAGATTGCTTTATCTAGAAGCGATTTAGTTGAAGATGTTAAAAAATATGTTAAGGATTTAGCTAAAAGCTTATAATCACCAATTGGAAATATGGTTTCTTTTTATAACACCAAATAAATTAGCACGATAATGGGGGTTTTGTAGTGACATGGTTCTAATTAATTGTCTTATATCACTTCTTGTGGTTTTACCATCAACTGTACAAGGGTTAGTAACAGTAATTAATTTATTAATATTTATATAATATCTAACATCTTTTTCATAAGAATATGCCAGTGGTCTAATGGCATAAATGTTTTTGTTAGATAAATAGGTTACAGGGGAAAAAGTGTTTAATCGACCTTCATAGAACATACTCATTAAAAAAGTTTCAAGTAGATCATCTTTGTTATGACCAAGAGCCACTTTATTAAATCCTTGTTTTTGAAGAGTATCATTTAATGCACCACGTCTCATATTAGCACAAAGAGAACATGGGTTGCTTTCTTTTCTCACATCAAATACCACTTCTTTTATATGGGTGTTAATTACTTCATATGGAACATCCATGGCTTTACATTGTGAAGCTATGGTTTCTGTATCAAATCCATCATAACCAAGTGCCACAGTAAATGCTTTTAGTTCATATTTTACTGGTAGATAGCGACGTTGATTAGCTAATACATGAAGCAAAGCTAAAGAATCTTTACCTCCTGATACACCTACTGCAATCCTATCACCATCTTCTATCATTTTATAATCTTTAATGGCATTTCGTACTTGTCCAGCTAATACACTTCCCATTACTCACCTCTTAAATAGTATAAATGAAAAAATACATATAGACAACATAGCTAATTTATAGTAAAATTATTTTCGCTAAGCATATCGGGATGTAGCGCAGGTGGTAGCGCACATGGTTTGGGACCATGGGGCCGCAGGTTCGAGTCCTGTCATCCCGACCAGAACAGATGAATAATCTGTTCTTTTTTTATTTAACAACAAAAAAGCTTTGAAAAAAATAAATAATTATAGAAAATTAATCTATTGTATATTGACGATATAATTTCATAGTGATACAATATATAGTGCTAACGAAAAGAACAAACCACTAAATCTAGTGGTTCGTGGAGGGAACAATGAAATTACAAGAAAATGCAATAAAAGTACTTGAAAGACGATATTTAGCTAGAGATGAAAAAGGTGAAGTAGTAGAAACTACAAAAGACCTATTTAAGCGTGTTGCCCACGCCATTGCAATGGCAGATGAAGGTGTATTATCAGCAGAAGAGATTAAAGCTTCTGAAGAAGAGTTTTACCAGATAATGACTAATCTGGAATTTTTGCCAAATTCACCAACATTAATGAATGCAGGAAGACCACTTGGACAGTTGTCGGCTTGTTTTGTTTTACCAATAGAAGATTCCATGGAATCAATATTTGAAACTATTAAAAATGCTGCACTAATTCATAAAAGTGGTGGAGGGACTGGTTTTAGTTTTTCAAAAATAAGATCAACGGGAGCGACTGTTAAAACAACAGGTGGAGTTGCCAGTGGACCTATAAGTTTTATGAAAGTATATAATGCAGCTACTGAAGCTGTTAAACAAGGTGGAACTAGACGTGGTGCTAATATGGGTATTTTACGAGTTGACCATCCAGACATATTGCAATTTATTACTTGTAAACAAGATAATTTAGAAATAACTAATTTTAATATTAGCGTAGGAGTTACTGAAGCTTTTATGCAAGCAGTTGAAAAAGGTGAAGATTACGAACTAATTGACCCTCACACAAAAGAGGTTATAAAAAAATTAAATGCTGAGAAAGTTTTTAATGTTATTGTTAACAACGCTTGGAATAACGGAGAACCAGGAATTGTATTTTTAGATCGAATTAATAAAGAAAACACTGTACCAGGAGCAGGTGAAATTGAAAGTACAAATCCTTGTGGAGAACAGCCATTACTACCTTATGAATCATGTAACCTAGGCTCTATAAATTTATTTAATATGTTACAAGATGATAATAGCGATTTTGACTATGATAAGTTGAAAAAAATTGTTGTTACAGCAGTTCATTTTCTTGATAACGTAATTGATGTTAATAAATATCCACATAAATTAATTGATAAAATGACCAAAGCTACTAGGAAAATTGGGTTAGGTGTCATGGGATGGGCAGATGCCTTATATGCCATGGGTATTCCATATAACTCACAAGATGCAGTTGAACTTGGAAGAAAAGTTATGAGATTTATTAATAATGAATCTAAAAAAGCATCAATACATTTAGCTGAATTAAAAGGTGTATTCCCATATTATGATAAAAGTGTTTTTAAAGATCAAGAGATAAGAATTAGAAATGCTACAACAACAACTATTGCACCAACAGGAACACTAAGTATTATTGCAGGTGTATCAAGTGGTATTGAACCAGTTTTCGCTATTTCATATATAAGAAACGTTATGGACAATGATGAGTTAATTGAAGTAAATTCAATATTTAAAAAAGTAATGGAAGAAAAGAAATTGTATTCTGATGAGCTAATGAAAACCATTGCCAGTGAAGGCACACTTGCTCACATAAGTGATTTAGATGATGATATAAAACAAGTCTATGTTACAGCACATGATATAGAACCTGAATGGCATATTAAAATGCAAGCAGTTTTCCAAGAAAGTACAGATAACGCTGTATCAAAAACTGTTAATCTAAAAAAAGAAGCTACCATTGAAAATGTAAAAGATGTTTTCTTACAAGCTTACTCATTAGGATGTAAAGGGGTTACCTTATACCGTGATGGTTCTAGAGACTATCAAGTGTTAAATATTGGAAAAGTTAATGGTAAAGATACCCTTGAAAGAGTAGCAGCACCACGACCTGAAGTAACCACAGGATTAACACAAAAATTTAAAACAGGGTGTGGAAACTTGTATGTTACTGTTAATAAAGATGAAGATGGAAATATTTGTGAAGTGTTTACAAATACAGGACGTGCTGGTGGATGTCCTTCTCAATCTGAAGCAACTTCTAGATTAGTGTCTATTGCATTACGATCTGGTGTGTCAACTAAAGAGATAGTTGCACAGTTAAAAGGAATTAGATGTGCGTCAACAATTAGGCAAAAAGGTCTTAAAGTACTATCTTGTCCAGATGCCATAGGTCGACTGATTGAAAAAGTTGGAAAAATAAATATTGAAGCAGATGTAAACGAAGAAAAAGAACCATCAACAACAGTTAAAGCAGCTGTTGTTGTGGATAAATTCACTAGAGCTTGTCCAGAGTGTGGTAAGGACATGGAGCACGAAGGTGGCTGTGTATCTTGTCGTTATTGTGGATATTCTAAGTGTGGATAAGGTTTTCTGTATAGATTAACCAAAAAATAACGTTAATTTTTATATAATATTAAGTAGACACTAAAAGGTATTGTGATATAATACTATATGAGTAATATCACATTTGAATGGAGGAATTATCAATGGCAAAGAAAGAAACAAAATATATCGTTGCAGTTAAAGAATACGAAACCACTGTCAAAAATTTATCTAATGGGACAATTAAAATGGAAAGAGCAGCTTCTATTTATAAAGCACTTTTTGAAAATGTTTTATTTACATGCGATTCATATGAAGGTTTAAAGAGATTTATTAAACAGAATAAATACAACAAAAAAGACTGTGCCCATTACTGGGAAGGTTTAGTTGCATCAGGGCATACAATTGCCACATTACTTTATGATACTGATGATGAAAACTTTGTTGAAACATGTTGCGATAATGAGCAATTAATCTATATTTCAAATTGGATTAAATAAATCAAAAAAATTAATAATGAAGGCTTTCTATTATAGGAAGTCTTTTTTTATTCCACTTTTTCATGTGCTTGCTTAGATAAACGATAAAAAGCACGTATTTTTTTTATATTTATAACCCATAAAACAACCACATATGGAATAAAGATAAACAAAAAAGATATATTAATCATTAAGATAAAATTATATAGTCCATGGAGAATAATTGGATGAATTAATGACTTTCTCATATATTCTTTTTTCAAAGCAGGTGTAGTTGCAAATTTAGCCATTGCAAGAAAATATCCCATGGTAACAGCAAATAGCATATGAGCAGGTACTGCAAGCAAACCACGCATTAAAGCAATACCATTGACTGTTTCTGATTGAAAAGCAATATATAAGATGTTCTCAATTGCAGCAAACCCTAAAGAAGCAAAAGCACAATATATAATTCCATCAAGTTTTTCATTAAATGCAATATTACGAAAAGCAACTTTAAGTACTACTTTTCGCTTAAAGAATTCTTCTGTTAAACCAGCAACAATAAAAGCTTCAAAAGCAATGGCTATTACTCCTGTAAAAAAATTAAATTGATTTAATAATTTTTCTACTAATATAATAGGAAGAGCCACTAAAAATCCATAAATAAACAATTTAAATAATAATTTAGTAGGTTCACGATCAAAACGATCGACTAATATTAAACCAATTAGTAATATGACGACAGGAATTAAAGCTAAGATTATATATTGCAACACTATTTTTTACCCCACTAAATAAAATGATATTTATAGTATACAGTAAAATAATGAAGAATCTAAATTATCTAGATAAATATAGTTATTAATAAGTTTTTTTAGAAAAAGTATAGTACAATATTACTTAAGTAATATTAACATAATCGGAGGGGAAATATGAAAGATATAAAAGTAGCAATTATTGGATTAGACACAAGCCATTCCTTACAGTTTGCATCAAGGATGCAAGATCCTGAATGTGAAGCTTCACAGAAAGTAAATGGATTACATGCAATATCGTGTATGGCTTTTGTTACATCATTTCAAGATGAAGCGGGAATTAAGCAACGAACCAAAGATATGGAAAAACTAGGAATTTTAGTAACTGATAGTTTTGCAGAAGCCATTAAAGGGGCAGAAGCTATAATGCTAGAAGTTAACGATGCAAGTTTACATGTTGAATATTTTGAAAAATGTGCTAACTTAGGACTACCTATCTTTTTAGATAAACCATTAGCTGATAACATGGAAAATGGTATAAAAATATATAATATTATGAAAAAATATAACACAAAAGTATTCTCAGCTTCATCACTTCGTTTTATGAGCGAACTAAGCGATGCTAAAGAAGAAGTAAAAACACCTGATAAAGCCAATGTATTTGGTCCATTAGGGATTGCTCCAGCAGGAGAATCAGTAGTATGGTATGGTGTTCATACTTTTGAAATGCTACAAAAGCTTTTAGGCAGAGGTGCAACATCTGTAAGT
This sequence comes from Clostridia bacterium, assembly GCA_030590175.1. Classification (GTDB taxonomy): domain Bacteria; phylum Bacillota; class Clostridia; order DUPQ01; family DUPQ01; genus JAFGUQ01. The sequence continues at coordinate 934 of JAUUZE010000016.1, read as the reverse complement.
GCTCACCAAGATGACCAAGGCGTAGTAGCCATAATTCAATATGAAGATAATAGAAGAGGCGTAGTTGAATTAAATGAAGGAGCTTGGGTATATGGTGGTTCACTTAGAAACTCAAGTGAGAGATATTCTTTTTCAATTGAAATGGTCACTGCATATAAAGGTGAATTAGATCAAGTAGCTACATTTTTTGCTGGTGGTAAAAATCCAGTAGAATTTGAAGATACCTTGGAAGTTATGAATTTATTAGATACCACAGTTAGATCACTTAAATCAGGTAAGGAAGAAAAAGTAACAAAGGTATAAAAAATGAACTCAAGAGAAATTGTCATAAGAGCAATAGAATTTAAAAACCCAAAACGAATGCCTCTTAACTTGCCAGAACCATTTACTAATGACATTCGTCATATAAGCATGAATCCTAGTCCTGACAAACGGTACTCAAAAGGCATTGATGAATGGGGTTGTGTTTGGGACAATATTGGAGTGTGTAAGTTAGGAGAGGTCAGTGATTTTCCCATTAAAGATTGGGAAGAGTTCCATAATAGTAAAAAACCAGATATCACTGACCCTAAACGATGGGTTGATATTGATGCTTTTGATAAAAGCACCACTGATAAATTTATATTATCTTCAATAATGTCACTATATGAGCGTAGTCATTTTCTTAGAGGTTTAGAAAACTTATGGGTTGATTTATATGAAAATCCAGACGATGTTAAAAAACTTCTAAGGATTTTAACAGATATGAATTTGTATGCCATAAAAAGATATGCTAAAGCTGGTATTGATGGAGTTATGTTCTGTGATGATTGGGGATTACAAAGCACACTAATGATTTCTCCCACACAATGGAGAGAGATTTTTAAACCATTCTATGAAGAAGAATTTAAACTAGCACACAAATTAGGGTTAAAAGTCTTTATGCATAGTTGTG
>JAUUZE010000082.1 GCA_030590175.1 Clostridia bacterium | reverse complement strand
ATCTATGAGATCCATCCATATCACCATGATCTGAAGTAAATATAATTAATGTATTATCAGCATAATTACTATTCTCTAAAGCATCTAAAACCTTTCCAATCTGCACATCAACTAATTCTGTTAATTTCTTATAAATATATCTATGTAAGCGCCAGTCGTTTTCTGTATATGTGTTGGCTACATGCTTTTTAAACAAACGTTGGTTTAAAAAATCTTTTAAAATAGTAGGTTCATCTTTCTGCGGTTTGTGATTTATAGGTAGTGGTGGACAAACACCTTGATAAAATTCTTGTTCACTCATATCTTCTGGTATCTTATTAAATTCACTTATCGTCTGATACTCTACAGTTTTTTGTAATGATTTAAAATCAAGTTTATTATCAATTAAATAATCACTTAAAGCTTTACAACAAATATCATGGGGATTAATAAAAGAAGTTACTAGTAACCATGGTTTATCATGTCCACTTTGTATAAATTCACTTGCCACGTTAGCTAATTCATCTCTTTCATCTTTGGTTATAACAGTAAATCCTAAATCTTCTGCTTTATAGCCTGGAAAATGCTGTTTACCACTATAAAAACAATCATATCCTTCTTTGTTAAACAAATGCCCCATTCCTTCTTGTAATAATTTTTTATCACATGATGGTAAGTGTTTGTGAGCATTTGAACGTAGCCCCATTGTTTCTGGTAAGCGACCTGTAAAAAGAGAAAACCGTGAGGGAATACAAACAGGGTTACTACAATATGCCCTGTTAAATAAAATTCCTTTTTTAGCAATACGATCAATGTTAGGAGTATTTACCCATGAAGTGCCAGCACAACTCATCATACTTGCTGATTGTTGGTCAGTCATAATATATAAAATATTTGGTTTTGTTTTTTTACTCAAAATAACTCCTTAATCTGTCTTTTTGTTCTAAGCTAAATTATCTATGTTTTTAATATTAACTATTTCATCAATTTTCTCGTTATTTAGAAATCGTTTAATAATATCAACAGTATTTTTTCCAATAGCAAATTTTCCATTACCTGCTAACCCTGCAATATGCGGTGTTAATATTACATTATCTAGTTGCCTAAATGGGTGGTTTTCAGTAGGTGGTTCTGGATCTGTTACATCAATGCATGCAAATATATCTTTTTCCTGTAGAACATGTAGTAACCCTTGTTCGTCAATAATGCTTCCTCTTGCTGTATTAATCAATATAGCTCCATCTTTTAGTAATGATAAATTATCATAATGAAGTAGATGATATGTCTCATCAATAGCAGGTGCATGAATTGATATAACATCTGAATCAGTTAGTAATTTATTCAAATCTGCTTTTGTAGCACCTAATTTGCTTACTTGACCATCTGTAAGAGTTGGATCATATAGCAATACATCAACATCAAAGGCTTGAAGTAACTTAATATAGTGTTTTCCAACCCATCCAGCTCCAATGACTCCAATGGTTAAATCAACCATCTCTCTTATAGGTTTTCTAATCCAATTTCCTCTTGTTGTTTGTTGACTTAAATAAAATATATTCTTAACAGAAGTAATAGTTAGACCTAAAGTAGTTTCAGCTACACCTTTTCCTAGGACCTTGGCATTATTAGCTATGGGTATTTCTCTTTTATTTATTTCTTTTGATAATATAGGTTTTATGCTTCCTGCTGCATGTACAATTAACTTTATATCAGGTGCATTATCAAGTATATCTTTTGTTAGTAAATCATTCCCCCAAGAGGTAATAACAATATTTGCATTCTTTATTAGTTTTTTTACATTCTCATTAGTTGGTTTCTCTTCTTGATTAATAACAACCTCACCGATTTTTTTAAGTTCCTCAATAGATGTTTTATTAAAAATTGTATTTGTTACCTCTTGACCTTGTAAAAGACAAATTTTCATCTGTTTCTCCTTATGTTGTTAATATTTTAATTTAGATATATAAATCTCTCTTTTTATATGTAATAAGTCCAATTGTTAAGCAAATTACAATAATCGTAAAAGAGATAAGAATATATTTCCAATCAAGAGCCATTTCATTTTTAATAACTGCTGTATCAAAAAACTTAAATGGTGTTATATATTTTAAGAATTCAAGTTTCTCACTTAATCCACTAACAATTGATAAGACATATGAAATTAAAATAATTGATATACCAAGATACCCACTTCTTTTATATTGTTTCAAAGCACATCCAAACATTATTCCCAATGATAAAAACAGCATTTGCATGATAAATGTACTAGTAAAGAGAAGTAAAAGAAATTCCATAAAATTCTCTTCTGGTAAATAAGATTGTATGCTAAATAGAATTATTCCATATAGAAATACATCAATAATTATACAATTAATAATAACTGCAATAAGTTTACCAATTACTACTTTACTTCTCTTAATTGGTAGTACTAATGTAAATTCAACTGTTCTATCTCTCTCTTCTTTTGAAATAATTGAATTTCCTTTTAAAATAGCATGTATAGAAAGCATTAAAATAAAGTAAGTAAATAAAATCCCATAAAATCCTGTTAACGTCGTTAAGTTAAAAGAATTCATCTGAAATGCTTCTAACATAGCTTCTGGCATACCATCTAATACTGCCAACATTTCTTCATTATTTGCATAAGCTGAAAACTCTGACATATACATGAAAATAAGAATTGTAAAAACACCACACCAAATAACCATTGATTTTATACTTGCTCGTAACTCTCTTAATATAATATTCATCTTTTCCTCCTAATTGGCTGAATGGATATTTCTTCTATTATATAAAATATAACTTGCTACCAGTGAAACAATAATAATTATTATACAAACAATAAGCATGGTCCTATCATACTCGCCATTAATAATTAAAGTATTTGGTTCAAAATATTTAAATGGTGTTATATAGCCTAACGTATCTTCACCAATAATGCTTCCAAACGCACTTAAGATATACATTCCAAATGATAATGACATTGAAAATGTTAATACACTTTTAACCTTCTTTACTAACATTGAAATAACCATTCCTACTCCTAAGAAAAAAAGTTGAAATAAAACAATAGTCGCCATCATTTTTATAAATATATCAATATCATAATCTTTACCATTTCTAAATATTTCAATAGATAAGTAAGTACTTCCCCAGGTAGCCACATTGGTAATTGTTAATGCAGTAAATGCAGCAAAGAACTTTGAGAAAAATATTTTGCTTCTTGTTACCGGTCTAGTAAGTAAAAAATCGGCTGTTAATTCTCGTTCTTCAACAGACAATATTGAAAACCCATAATTAGATGCTTGAATTGCTAAACAAATCTGTGTAAAAAGTAATGTCATTGTAAAATAACCAGCAACTGATCCTAAATCAACACCACTCATACCAAATGCTTTTAACATTTCTTCTGGGTAATTATCCATCATTAATTTAAGGGTTGCTGCATCTTTAGAAAAAACAGGGAATATTGACATAAATAGCATAATTAAAGCGAAAATAGATATTGACCAAACAGCAGTTGATTTTAATTTATCTTTGATTTCACGTTTATAGATATTCATTATATCCTCCTACTTATAATAATGCATGAAGATTTCTTCAAGTGTTGGCTCTTCAATAATGACGTCATTTACTTTGTTTTTAGTTATTAGTGATAACAAAGTATTGATATCACCTTTAAAAAAGAAGCTAATCTCACCATCTATTTGCTCAATATTACTAACACCATCAATTTTAAATACTTTTTGATTATGGTTATTTGTTCTAATTGCTATCTTTTTATAATTATCATTGCGTAACGTTTTAATATCTTCGATTTTTACTATATGTCCTTCTCTAATAATAGCTACTCGATTACATAGTTTTTGTACTTCACCTAAAATATGTGATGAGAAAAAGACAGTAGCACCTTTTTTATTCTCTTCTAAAATAAGATTAAAGAATTTCTGTTGCATTAGCGGGTCTAATCCACTTGTAGGTTCATCTAGCATAATTAATTTAGGTTGATGAAGTAGTCCTTGCACAATTCCAACCTTTTTCTTATTCCCATAAGATAACTCATCAATTTTTCTACTTAAATCAAGCTCCATTATATCTGCTAGTTCTTTTATTCTTTTACTGTGATCCCCTTTATAGAAACTTGCTGAATATTTTAATAGCTCTTTAACACGCATTTTATCATAATAGAATACCTCAGATGGTAAATACCCAATATCATTTCTAATCTCATGACCGTACTTGAAGCAGTCTTTGCCAAAAATAGTAGCTTGACCACTGGTTGGATAAATTAATGACAACAGTAATCTAATAGTAGTTGATTTACCTGCACCATTTGGCCCAATGAATCCAAATATCTCCCCTTTATTTATTGACAAAGAGACATCTTCAATCCCTTTGTTTTTTCCATAAAACTTAGTCAGATTAGTTGTTTCAATGATTTTCATATTTTACTCCTTTTGTGAAATAAACCTTACAAATTCATTATACATTTTTTATAACTTATAATAAAGAAATCCCTAGAAACAGAATAACTCCTATGATTGTTCCAATTGATAAAGTATTAGAAACATAATTAACCTCTTCTTTATTGCTTCTATCCATGAATACTGTTATAACAAATGGAGCTGGTAGAACAAACATAGAATATAATGCTATATCTAGGTTATCAAGTTTTAATGGTGCTAATAATAACTTACTTAATAATATTGCAAATACTAATGCAATAGTTACTTTTGCAAAAGCAGTTATAACCTCTAGTTTCATTCCCTTTAGTGAAAACTTAAGGCCACTTCCAATAACCAAACATATTATAAATGCTGTTGGCGTACTTATAAATCGCAAACTATCAATAATTGTGGTGTAAATCATGGAACCTTCTAATTTATAAATACCAGCAATTGATAAACTTACCCCTACTATAATTGCCCAGACAACAGGTGCTTTAATTGCAAGTGTTATTGACTGAACAGCTTTACTCTTATTTGTTTCCTTCGCTGTTAATAACATAATTGATGGTACTAATACTATAAAGATAAATAGTTCGTGTCCAATATCTATTATTCCTAAAGAAGAGATAGCCTCAGTACCATAAATACCACTAAATAAAGCAAATCCAATCATCCCTACTTCAAATCCTGTTAATAAATATGGAAAATATGGTGACTTAATATGAAAAACACGTGCAATTAGTTTACCTATAAATAAAAGTAATAAACAAACTACAAAAATCACAATTATAATTAATATATAAACTGTTTGAAATTTAATTTGAATAAAAGCTAACAATAAACTAGCTGGTAACGTAATAGTTACAACTAGTTTTTTTAGAAAATCAATTACACTATCACTTATGATATTTCTTTTATAGAGAAAATATCCAATTACAATGGTAATAACTAACGGTATTATTTTGATAATAACATCTATTTTTTCCATTTCCACCTTCAAATAACATTATATCATATTTTTTTATTGTAATTGAATAATGATATCTTTTATATAAGCATAATCTATTGTAAATGAAATTTTCACTTTATCCTTTTCTTTAATATCATTATAAGCACCATTCACTACGCCTTGTAGGTTTCTCCATATATCAGCATTCACACTTTGTGAAGTCATTATAAAATTGCTAAAAATGTTTTTTCTTGTGAAAAATTTTGTAACTACCCTTCTGATAATAGTAAAATCATCAATCTGATTATCTTTTCCACTTAAATCAATTTTTAAATTGCCTTTACCATTAATTATTTCATATTCTAATTGATTCAGTAATATTTCAAAAGCGCTATTATCAATTACTTCATTAATTTTTTTTATTTGATCCAGTTTTGGAATTGATACAGTTATATCTTTTTCTGCTTTTTGTGTATAAAGAACTTGTGGAATAACTATTTGTAACTCCTGGCTAGTTATTGGTATATCAAAAAAGAAAGTATTTATATATCTGTTAATGTTACCAGGTCTTTTAATTGGTTTATAAATGTTACCCTGTTCATCTATAACATGAACAGGTTGTGAAAACAATTCACTTTCGTATTCCCTCCACTCATAAGTAAGATTTTCTAAGTCTCTAGATGTTACATGACTAATAATTATTGAAACATCATTTTCCTTCCGTTCCATATTAGCAAAGAAAATAATATCATCTGCAACAATCCAATTGGCAATCAAATCTTTATCAGATGCTGTTTGTATCGTAGTCATAGCTAAATCGAATGTAAGATTAGAGCGTGTAAAACCTATAGTATATATTTCATTATTATTGGGCACATCTTCTAGCAAAAAACTTGCTTCAAATATTCCCTCCGAACCCCAAAGCATTGATTGTTTTATTTTCTTAGACCCAATGTATAAATATAAATCTGATGAGATATCTTTAAATGATGATGTTTGTAGTTTAGTACGGACTTCATCAGAGTTTTCATTATAAATATTTGATTCTACTTTTATATGAAAGGTATTTCCTTGTATATAAGCTGCATAAATATCTAGAAACAACCCATCCTTTTCATAAGTAACAGGCTTAATTAAAATTGATGTAATCTCTTGATTATCATCTTGTTCTATCACTCCTACACCTGGAATAAATGAAAATGTTTTTTTTAAGAATGCGTTAACTGGTGTATTGGGAATAGCAGCTAAAATAATAAAAGAAATAACTAATACAGCTACTAGGGAATTAATAATATTATTTACTTTTACTTTCATGATTTTTGTTTTAGTTTTTTTACTAATCCTTTTTATCATCATATCATCAAGTTTGTTAAACCTGTGTTGATCCTTTTTAATTAGTATGTCTATTTTTTTCATAGTATACCTTCCTTTGTTAAGTGAACTTGCAGCATTTTTTTTGCTCTACTTATTCTCTTATATACATTATCAATAGATATATCTAAAGATTTAGCAATATATGATACTTCTTCACCAAGAATATATTTTTGGTATAGTATCTGATCATCAGGTGGATCTAGTGTGTTGATCTTATCAACAATGATTTGATAATCAATTGATATATCTTTATTTAAAATTGCACTGTTTTCAATATCAAGGCTTAAAACATGCCAATGCTTTTTATGTTTTCTAACATAATCAATGGCACAACCTCTAGCTATTAAGGTTATAAATGTTGAAAAACTTGCTTTTTCCTTGTTAAATTTTTTCGCTCGTTTCCATATTTTATATACAATATCACTTATACAGTCTTCAACATCCTCTTGATTTATAATCCCTGTATTTCTTACAATATGAGCAAACATTCCTCCATATTGAGATAGTAATAAAGTTATGGCTTGTTGTTCTTTACTAATTAGCATCATGTACAAATCTTGTTCTTTCACTATATCCTCCTATATTACTATCCGTATACTTTTCTCTTTTTTAGACAACTATATAAATAATAACACAAAAAATAAATGACATTCACCCCCAAAAAAATTATAATTTTTCGTATGTATATATTAAAGAAGAATTCTACAAATTTATGCATTCAATAAAGTATTGCATAAATTACAAGTTATTAGGAGGATGAATATGAAGAAATTTATTGGTATTTTATTAGTTATTGTAATGTTATTTTCAGTAGCTGTTCCTGTATTTGCTGCTAAACCAGAGAATTTACCTGAACAAGCAAATGAAAAAGCAAAAGCAAACTATCAAGAAATGTTAACAAAATTATATGAAAGAGACCTTAATAAGGAGTATGGAAAAGATGTGGATATATATAATTTCTACTTATCAGGAGATGTTATGCCTACTCCACCAGATGGTAACTATGGTTTATCTGATATTGAAGGTTCAGATATTTATTCAAGGCTTTTAGTTAAACAATTAAACGAAGATAATGTGGCGAATGTAACTGGTGTTATAAAAGGATTTGACCCTGAAACTGAATATACTGTTTACATATCTAATGGATATGAGGTAGATACATCATACCCTGGGTTATTAACATCTAACATTCCAGCCTTTACTTTTGAAACAGATGAAGATGGTAATGGTATATTTGAAGTAACTCTTACAAACGATGATGTAACATATGAAGATGGAATTGAATTATTCTCAGTATGGATTAATGCTCCTGGTGCAACTATATTAATAAGTGAAACAGTAACATTAGTAGATATGGATATATATGATTTCTATCTATCAGGAGATGTTATGCCTTCTCCTCCATATGGTACAGCTGACATTGAAGATTCAGATGTGAAGTCAAAACTAATAGTTACTCCTCTAGATGAAGATTATCTAGTGAATGTAGCTGGTGTTATGAAGGAATTAAACCCTGAAACTGAATATACTGTTTATATATCTAATGGATATGAGGTAGATACAGCATTCCCTGGTTTATTAACATCTAACATTCCAGCCTTTACTTTTATAACAGATGAAGATGGTAATGGTGAATGGGATGTAAATATTGAAGATGAAGATGTTACCTTTGAAGATGGAATCGAATTGTTCTCAGTATGGATTAATGATGGTGTTACTATTCTAATTAGTGATGTTGTTACGCTAACTGAGTAAATAAATTAT
>JAUUZE010000035.1 GCA_030590175.1 Clostridia bacterium | reverse complement strand
CTCATAATGGAAAAAGGAAAACCTGGAATTCCTGGAAGTCTAAACATATCAGAATCTCTTGTAAATACTTTTTTGGCTGTTTCATAACGAGATAAATCAGTAAAATTTGGTAATTTATAATTTTTTAATTGAGACCAATCTTCAATTGCTCCTTCTAGAACTTCACCTGATGGTGAAGGATCAGATATTAATTTTCCCCAAACATTACCAAATTCGTCGTATCTAACGAAACCATCAAAGGTCTCTAAGTAAGGATATTTATGAGCTAACTTTTTAGCAGGATACCAAGAATAGTCAAAATCTTCTAGAGGAGTCATGGAGCAACCAGAAAAATCGTTATATAATCCATCACTTCGACTACGTAGTTGATACCCAATCCTAGGGGTGTTATCAAATTCAATTACTTTATTAATTATTGTACGGCTATCCATAATGCAACTCCTACTTGATTTTTTTATAATTATATATCATAATCGATATATAGTTAATAGCAAAACAAAATAAAAGGAAGAAATGGTAAGTTTATGAAAAAATATGTTTGTACAATTTGTGGATATGTATATGATCCAACTGATGGCGATCCAGATAATGGAATAAAACCAGGTACTTCTTTTAAAGATTTACCAGATGATTGGGTTTGTCCTGATTGTGGAGTAGGTAAGGATATGTTCGAAGAAGAATAGTTTTCTTTATCATAAAAGTAAATAAGTAAGAGACAACGGCGTTTCGACTAAAATTTGAGGAATTCTCAAGTAGTCAAGCGTCGTTTTTTAAAAGGAGAATATATAATGAAAATTAAAAGAACTAGAGATGAAATTATAGCTATTGTCAAAGAAGAAAATGTGAAATTTATTAGATTACAATTCACAGATATATTTGGTATGTTGAAAAATGTAGCAATTACATCTGATCAATTAGAAAAAGCATTAGATAACCAATGTATGTTTGATGGTTCATCTATTGAAGGATTTGTTAGGATTGAAGAATCAGATATGTATTTATATCCAGACATTGATACTTTTGTTATTTATCCTTGGAGACCACAAATTGGTAAAGTAGCAAGAATAATATGTGATGTTTATACAGCAGATGGAAAACCATTTGAAGGAGATCCACGATATGTACTAAAGCGAGCAATCAAGAAAGCTAAAGACATGGGGTTTGATAAATTTAACGTGGGACCAGAATGTGAATTCTTTTTATTCTTAACAGATAGTGAAGGAAATCCTACTACCATTACTCATGATAATGCAGGATATTTTGATTTAGGACCCATTGATTTAGGTGAGAATGCTAGACGAGACATGAGCATGGTTTTAGAAGATATGGGATTTGAAATTGAAGCTTCTCATCATGAAGTAGCTCCAGGACAACATGAAATTGATTTTAAATATACAGATGCCTTAACAGCAGCTGATGCCATTTTAACGTTTAAGTTAGTTGTTAAAGTCATTGCACAGCGACATGGTTTACATGCCACATTTATGCCAAAGCCAATTTTTGGTATTAATGGTTCTGGAATGCATACCAATATATCCCTATTTAAAAATGAAAAAAATGCTTTTTATGATGAGAATGATGAAAATGGATTAAGTAGTGATGCTTATCATTTTATTGGAGGTTTAACAAAAAACATTGGAGCAATTACAGCTTTAACTAATCCAATAGTAAATTCATATAAGCGATTGGTTCCAGGCTATGAAGCTCCTGTATATGTTGCTTGGTCAGGAAAAAACAGAAGTCCATTAATTAGAATTCCTGCAATTAGAGGTAGTTCAACTAGGGTGGAATTAAGAAATCCTGACCCAGCTTGTAATCCATATTTAGCATTGGCTGGAATTTTACATGCAGGACTTGATGGAATCGAAAATAAGATTGAACCACCTGCTGCTGTTAATAAAAATATATATGAGATGTCTGAAGCACAGCGTAAAAAACATAAAATTTATTCACTTCCTGCTAATTTGTATGAAGCCACTATAATTATGCAAAAAAGTCAGTTAGTAAAAGATGCACTAGGCGAACATGTTTTTACTAAATATATTGATGCTAAGCTAGATGAATGGAATCAGTATCGTACAAAAGTAACTCCTTGGGAGTTGGAACAATACTTAACGAAGTATTAGGTGATTTTATGCCATTGAATATTAAATTAAATGATATTGTAGAATTAAAAAAGCCACACCCATGTGGAAGCAAACGCTGGAAAGTGCTAAGAGTGGGGGCAGATTTTCGCATACAATGTGAAGGGTGCCAGCATAAAGTAATGATTGCCAGAGTAAAACTTGAAAAGCGAATTAAAAAAATCAATGGGGAGAAACCTAATGATAATTAATAAACGATTTATAGCAATTGATAATGTATGTGCATGGCCTCAGATTAGAAAAAATAGAGATGAAGCGATTTTTATGACAGGATTTAATAAACCATGCCATGGAAAGATAGAAGGAGATGTTGATTGTTGGGTTAGTTATGATAAAGGGGAGTTTTTTACTTACACAGGGACACCCGTTTTACATAATCCTGCAACTAATAGAATGAATCATTGTTCAGGATTTGCCCATAATGGAGATTTCTTAGTTATAGTTAGTGGTTATACTAATAGACCTAAAGATAAGATTTATGAAGGGGATGAATATTATACAAAAATCTTTTCTAAATCTAAAACCCTAGTACCCGTAATTGCACGTTCAACAGATGAAGGGAAAACCTTTAGTAATAGTCCACTACAATTTGAATCAAATGCATCAATAATTCCATATGGCGAAATTATCAAATTAGATAATAATGCTTTAATGTGTAGTGTTTATTTAGTAGGAACCAAAGAAACTATATCTTTTGTAAAAGGAGACCGTCAAGCAGGAGTATTAATTAGTTATGATGATGGTTTGACATGGGATGATTATTATATAATTGATGAAGGGCTTAACGAAACAAGCATAGCAAATCTTGGTGAAAAATTAATTGCTGTATCAAGAACAGCTAATAATCAACATTTAGTGTTGTACTCTTCAATTAATAACGGAAAAACATGGCAATATCAACAAGATATTAGCTTACTTAATCAAATTCCTGCGTCAATAACAATTTTAAAAGATAAAAGAGTTTTAATAACATATGGTTGTCGTAATAATATTAAAAGTATTTCATATAGGATAGGTGATCAATATGCTAAGAACTTTGAAGAACCCACAGTATTACAGATAATTGGCACAGATTCAGACATGGGATATCCTTCAACTATTCAATTAAATGATGATACTCTTGTTACAGCTTATTACACTAGTAAAGACGTTAATCATGACAGATATCACGTTGGAATTATAAAATGGTCACTCTAATTTGCAAAAATCAATTGACAAATAAGTCTATTCCTATTACAATAATTCTTGCCGTATTTAGGTGAGGGCGCATAGCTCAGCTGGGAGAGCACCTGCCTTACAAGCAGGGGGTCATAGGTTCGAGCCCTATTGCGCCCACCAAATACGCGCTGATGTAGCTCAGATGGTAGAGCAGCTGATTTGTAATCAGCAGGTCGGGGGTTCGATTCCGTCCATCAGCTCCAAAAAAAGCATTAAGAGAAATCTTAGTGCTTTTTTTTTACATTGTGATACAATTAATAAATGGATAATGCAAGTCAAGTTAAATTATTAAATATGTGTATGATTTACGATGAGAAAAAGGATATGGTCGTTACACAGAAAAGGGTTAAAAAATTATGGCCCGGGTTTACATTCCCTGGAGGGAAAGTAGAGAATAATGAAAGCTTAGTTCAATCTACTATCAGAGAAGTAAAAGAAGAAACAGGTTTGGATATTAATAATCTTTCTTTATGTGGAATTGTTCATTGGTATAATTATAAAACACATGATAGATGGATGGTATTTTTGTATAAGACAACTTCATTTGATGGACAATTACTTACAAATCCAATTGAAGGTAAGGTTTCTTGGGTGTCACTTGATGAATTTAAAAAGTTACCCTTATCTAGTGGTATGAATGAGTATTTATCACTTTTTTTAAAAGAAGAATTTTCCGAACTATATAATACATGGAATGAAGAGATATGTAATGAATTTCAATTATTCTAACGAAGGTAAAAAACTTAAAAAAGGTATTAATGAAGAAATAAAATGGTTAAGCCTAGTTTTAGTGGGCTATCTAATTATTAGTCAGCTTATTCTTTTTAATGGGCGTATCCCAACATCTTCTATGATAGATACATTACAAATAAAAGATAGATTGTTAGCCAATCGATTAGCATATATAACAAATCAACCAAAAAGAGGAGATATTGTAGTATTTCCTCACCCTGATCACCCTGATAAATATCTAATAAAAAGAATCATTGGATTACCAGGTGAAATAATTAGTGGAGATAATAAATTTATATATATTAATAACCAACCATTAGATGAATCTTATATAACAGGACCAATGGTTGGTAGTTTTGGACCAATTAAAATCCCAGAAGATGGCTATTTTATGATGGGAGATAATCGTAACTTTTCTGATGATGCTAGAATGTGGAAGAATCAATTTGTTTATAAGAAAGACTTAATTGCAAAAGCTATGTTTGTATACTATCCAACATTTAAGAAATTACCATGAAGGTATAACAACCTATGTTATAATTATTAACATAAAATATAGGAGGATTAAATATGGTTAAGCATATAGTAACTTGGAATTTTTTAGATCAAGCGACAGGAAATAATAAAGAAATAAACATGAGAATAGCTAAAGAGCTTTTAGAAGACTTAAAGGGAAAAGTACCTTCTATTAAATACATTGAAGTTGGACTAAATTTTAATACTCTTGATGAAGCAAAAGATGTTGCCCTATATTGCGAATTTGAAGATAAAGCTGGATTAGAGGCATATCAAGTACATGAGGAACATCAAAAGGTAGCAGCTTTTATTAGAAGTGTTACAAAGGATAGAGCTATTACAGATTATGAATACTAAGACAACAATTTTAAGTGAGGTATCCTATGGGAATTGGTGGAACAATATATAATGTGATGATGATACCTCTTGAGGCAGCTAAACTACATCGTCTTCGAAAAAAGTTAGTTCCACAAGCTAGTGGTGTGGTTCTTGAAGTTGGTGCAAGAACTGGTGTAAATATTTCTTATTATAAATTTAATCAAATAAAAAAATTATTTCATTTTGTTAATAGTGGATGGATAAAAATATCTAGAGGCTGTCATTTAACAAGAGAGACAATAGGTGTAATTTCTCAGGCTGGATTTGATGTTACATTAGTAGCAGATGGTGTTTTTTCAGCAGGGTGGGCAACAAAAAAAGAAGGATAGAATGAAGAATCTACATAGCCATATATTGAGTGCAAATAAAAAACCTGTTTTATATGAGGCATATACCAATGAGATTTTATGGGACGATTTGCATATTTCTAAAAAAATGCTACAGTTTCATTTATCAGATTCTAGTGAAGCGGCATCAAGAAACAAAGAGTTTATAAAAAAATCAGTATTATTTATTATAAAAGAATTATCACTAAAACAAGGTGATAGTGTTATTGATTTTGGGTGTGGTCCTGGATTATATACCCATTTACTAGCACAAAATAAATTGAATGTAACAGGTGTTGATATTTCATCAAATTCTTTAGAGTATGCCAAAGTTATGGCAAATAAGGATAAGTTAGATATTACCTATATAAAACAAAATTATCTTCTCTTTTCTCCTACTATAATTTATGATGCAGCATTACTTATTTACTGTGACTATTGTGCACTTAATATTTCACAAAGGAAAAAACTATTAGCCAACATATATAAATCACTAAAGTTAGGTGGAGATTTTTTCTTTGATGTCTTTTCATTGGTTGCATATGAAAAGCGAGAAGATATCACTAGATTTGGTAGAAATTTAATGGATAACTTTTGGTCTAAAAATGATTATTTTTGTTTTGCCAATAGTTTTACTTACGAAAAAGAAAAAGTATACCTTGATAAGTATGAAATTATTGAAAAAAATAAACGATTTACAATTTATAACTGGCTAAAGTATTTCACAGTTGAAGAGATAAAAAAAGAGTTATTAGATGCTAACTTTTTAGTTACTAAAATTTATAGTGATGTGGCAGGTAAACCGTATAACTCCCATGAACCAGTCATAGCATTACACTGTCAAAAAAAGTAAAAAATATAGTATAATATAGTTATATGGGATTAATGGGAGGAATATATGTTTATTAGAAGTGATTTAAAAGATCGTGCAAAGGTTATATTAAAAACCTCATATTGGTATGCATTACTTGTGAGTTTTATACTTTCTTTATTTGGATCAAGTAGTGGATGGGGTTCTGGTATGTCTGATTCATCAAACAATGAATGGAGTAATATTGATTTACGAATATTAGGATTTATTGTAGGACTTGTAACAATTGCAAGTTTATTTGCCATTGCCGTTAGAATATTTATAGGATATCCATTGGAAGTATCTGGAAGAAAGTTTTTTGTTGAGAATGCTCGTAGTAATACGGATCTTAATTATTTAGGATATTCTTTTAGAGATAATAAGTATTTACCAATTGTTAAGGTTATGTTCTTTAAAGGTTTATTTGTTTTCCTTTGGACTTTATTATTTATTATTCCAGGAATAGTAAAAGGCTATGCTTATATGATGGTACCATATTTACTTGCAGATAATCCTAATTTAGACTATAAAGAAGCACTTAGGCTAAGTAATGAAATGACTAAGGGTTATAAACTAGATATCTTTATTCTTGATTTATCATTTATTGGATGGTATTTATTAGGATTACTTGCTTGTGGTGTTGGTGTATTGTTTGTTAGACCTTATCATGATGCAACTCTTGCAGAGTTATATATTGAATTACTTGGAGAGACAAAAGATGAAACAATTATAGATAACGATCAAGTTCTAGATAATCAAACTTTTTAGCGGAGATATAAATGGATAAGAGAACAGTTATATGTCTTTTTCCCAATGAGCGAATAAGACGAATAGAAGGATTTAGGCAAAAATATATTAATCATCCAGGAAAAGATGTTTCTTTTCATGTAACTTTGCTTAATAAATTTTATCACAAAGAAGAAATAACAGATGATGTTATTTCACTACTTTATAAAGTTGCTAGCCAAACAAAACCCTTTGCTTTTGAAGCTGTTCCTATTTCCTCGTTTCCCACAACAAATGTTATTTATCTAAATCCTATTCCTGTAACTCCAATTGAAGAACTTGTAAAAAATTTATGTGATAAATTTCCTGAGTTTTCACATAATGAAAAACTTCCTGTTTTTCATATGACCATAGCGTATAATTACCCTGATAATCTTAAAGATAGAATTATTAGTAAATTCTTAGATAAATTTGGAAATAAGAGAATTTCGCTAACCGCAGGTAGAATTGGAATTTGTATACAAGAAGAAAGCGGATGGAAGGAATATTTATCATTTAAACTAGGAGAATATGATGACAGTAGTAATACATAAAACACCCATTGAACATTTTACATTACAACAAGCTAATATTAACGATATTCCATTAATACTATCTTATATAAAAAAACTAGCAGACTATGAAAATTTATCTCATGAAGTTAGCGTAACTGAAGATAATTTAAAAGAATCGTTATTTGTAAGAAAAGTAGCAGAAGTATTTATTTCTTATTATGAGGATAAACCAGTAGGATTTATGTTGTTTTTTTATAATTTTTCTACTTTTAATGGAAAACCTGGAATCTACTTAGAAGATCTATATATTGATGAGTCAATGAGGCATAAAGGTTTTGGAAAAGTTATGTTAAGCTTTTTAGCTAACTTAACAATTAAAAGAGATTGTTTGCGATTAGAGTGGGCTTGTCTTGATTGGAATCACCCAACTATTAATTTCTATAAAAAGGTAAAAAGTTATCCACTAGATGATTGGACAGTTTATCGATTAACTGGTGAGAAGCTTATTGATTTAGCTAAATTTTATGACAATAAAAAATAAAAAAAATTAATAAATAAATCAAATATGTTACTAGTATTAATGTATAAATATGGTAAGATAAATACATTATATATATAAGGAGCAAAACGATGTATCAAGTTGACTATAAGAAGGCAAGAGATGAAGCTGGTTTTTCATATTATATAAGCAATGGAGTATCTTCTCTATCAGCAATCGCAGGTTTAACAGATTATGAGATTTATACAAATTATAAAGCAGGTATTAAACTTTATAGTAATGAAACAGTTAAAAAACTTGATGATATGTTTGAAAATAAATTGCGACATATTTCGCCTGCAACAGGTCATATTTCATATGGTCACATAAGTTGTTTGGGAATGGAACTTAAATTTCCAAAAGAGGGTGATGTAAACTATGTACATGAAAAGAAGAGTCTTGATGAATGGATAGGGATTCTTAAAAAAGATATCGAATTATCAGATTTGGCTAAAAAGCAGATAGAATACCAGAAAAAACTTCAAGAAGCTTTTCCTGGAAAAGCAGTTTCATGGACTTTTGGGTATGAAGGACCGCTGACCACAGCATATGAATTAAGGGATATGGATGTATTTTATGATGTATATGACCAACCTGAAAAAATAAAAGAATTCTTATATGTGCTAACAAATAGTATAAATAGCTATAAAAATATTTATTCAAAAATGAACAATAATACTACTTTTTCTCATGATGGAGCGGGAATGTGCGATGATATTGCTTCTATGTTTTCACCTGAATTATGGGATAATTTTGTTTTACCATATTGGGATCAGTATTATAGTTATTCAACAGATGGGAAACGTCATTTACATTGTGAAGATTTAAATTACAAGCATGTTAGAAATCTTGAAAAAGTAAATATCCATAGGTATGACCCTTCAGTTTCACCAAAACTTAATCCTATATTGATACGTGATAATTCAAAAGTTCCTTTTAAGTGGAGAATGAATGGATATTATTATAATTATTTAACTGTGAAAGAAGTGAGAGATTGGGTATTTAAAGCAGTTGCAGATGGTGCAAGTGAGATTTTTTCAATTGTTACTTATCAGCAATTAGACGAAAAAGGTAGAAAGAAAGTTCTAGCATTAGAAGACGCATGTAGAATCAGCAAGGAAATGCTGGATAAAGGTGCAAGCAGAGATGAAGTTGCAAAACTGGTTTCTAAAGAAGGTAATAAAAAATTCTGGGATGAATGGCAAGCGTAAAACAAAGAACAAGGAGAAATATTTTGTACAAGGTAAATTATGAAACCGCAAGAAGCGAAAGAAAATTTAGTTATTTCATATCAAATGGTGTAGATGCATTGGCAAAAATGGCTGAATTATCACATCATGATATTTTTACAGATTATAAAGCAGGAATAAAACTATATAGCGATGAAAATGTAAACAAAGTAAATGCAATGTTTAATAATAAATTGAGACCAGTACAACCTTCAACAGGACATATTGCTTATGGACATGTTAGTTGTTTAGGAATGGAACTTGTTTTTCCAAAAGATGGCGAGGTAAATTATGTTCGTGAGAAAAAAAGTCTTGATGAGTGGATGGCAATATTAAAAAAAGACATTGAATTGTCAGATTTAGCAAAAAAACAAATTGTGTACAAAGAAAAACTTCAAGAAGCCTTTCCTAACAAAAAAATTGCATGGACATTTAGCTATGAAGGTCCGCTTACTACAGCTTATGAATTGCGAGATATGGATGTGTTTTACGATATATATGACCAACCTGAAAAGTTAAAAGAGTTTTTGCATGTCTTAACTGATAGTATAAGCAGTTATGCAAAGATATATAAAAAAATGAATGGACCAGGAGAAATGTTCGATAATGGTTGGGGAGTGTGCGACGATGTAGCTGCAATGTTTTCACATGAACTTTGGGACGAATATGTTATACCTCATTGGGACCAGTTCTTTAGTAGCATGACAAGTGGAACTCGTTATTTACATTGTGAGGATATGGATTATAAACATGTAAAATATCTTGAAAAAGCTAATATTTTCACATATGATCCTGCTGTATCACCAAAACTTAACCCACAGTTAATACGTGACAACACAAGAGTTCCATTTAAATGGAAATTAAATGGGTTTTACTATAATAATATGAATTCACAAGATGTAACAGATTGGGTGTATAAAGCAGTTGAAGATGGAGCTAGTGAATTATTTTCAAATGTTACTTATCAGATGTTAGACAATGAAGGAGTAAAAAAAGTACTAGCGTTTGATGAAGCTTGTAAAATAAGTAAGGAAATGCTAGATAAAGGTATCAGTAGAGAAGAAATTGGCAAAATGGTTTCAAAAGAAGGAAAAGAAAAGTTCTGGGCAAATTGGCATGGATAGAAATTACTATAAAACAGCATTTAATTGGGTAGCACCCGTTGTAGTCGTTGTCATTATTTTAACAGGAGAGTTGTTTGAAGGATTAACGGTGCTGTTAGCTTACCTTATTTTTAGATTTTTTGATGAAAAAGACAGAATAAGTGCATACTATGGGAAAAAAGCATATTTAAAAGGTCGCTATAAAAAAGCTGTAAAATTATATGCAAAAGCTTTTAAAACAAATAAAGCAGAACCAAAAGTTTGTGTTTCTTATTGTTATAGTTTGTTATTAACAGGACAAGTAAATAAAGCTGATGAAGTGCTTTCATTGATTAAGAACATGAAAAACATTGAAACCATTAGTGCGCAGATACTTATTTGTGAAAAGTTAATCTTATACAAAGGAGAAAATAGATTAATAAAAGCCATAATGGATTTAGAACGAGCAGAGCAAGATTTAAAAAATACTTCATATCATAATATTTTGGGAAAACTATATATTGAAAATAATGATTATTCTAAAGCCAAAACATTTTGTGAGGATGCATATAGATATAATAAAGAAGACGTTCATATAATTGAAAATTTACTAAGAACATACTGTTTACTAGAAGATTATGAGCGAGCTTATAAAGTTATCCCCATATTACTTAAAAAGAAACCATTTACTTATAATGCTTTCTATTATATGGGTTTAGCTTATGAAAAAAACAACAATCGAGAAAAAGCTGAGAAGATGTATAAAAGAACTGAGAAAAGTGAAAAAACTATTTTTTCCTATGAAATAAATAAGTTGGTGTAAAATGAAAAAAGTTCTTAGATTTATAGCAAAGTATATAATTATTGTATTAGGATGTTTTGTAGGTGCCGCTGGGATTAATATTTTTATGATTCCATATAATATTGCACCAGGGGGTGTAACTGGACTTGGTACAATTATCTATTATTTGATTAATCAAATAATTCCTCTTGGAGTAATAATCTTAGCAATCAATGTTCCGCTATTTATTGTTGGATTAATTATACTAGGTAAAAAGGCTATAGCTAGAGTCTTATTTGCTACTGTTGCTTTTTCTGTATTAATTGATTTAACAGAAAACTTTCTAATGGATGTTGCTAAAAATTATGTGGAAGTAGGTGGAGAAATTGATTTACTCCTATTTTCACTTTTTGGAGGTGCAATAGCTGGAGTAGGTCTTGGTGTTGTTTATAGATATAACACAAATACTGGTGGAGTAGATTTACTTGCAGATATCTTACGTAAAAAAGGTATTTCATTAAGCATGGGACAAACCATGTTAATCTTTGATGCAATTATCGTTATATCAGCTGGTATTGTTTTTAATAGTGTACTGCTTGCAATGTATGCTTTGATTTCAATACTGGTATTTTCCAAAGTTGTAGACTTGTTATTAGATGGCGTAGGATTTGCAAAAGGTTTGTATATTATTTCTGACAAGGCTCCATTAATAGCACATGCTATATTGCATGATATGGATCGAGGAGTAACGGGAATAAAAAGTATTGGTAAGTACACAAATACTGAACGAGAAATGCTATTTTGTATTACTCGACCTAAACAAGTAGCAGAGATAAAGAAGATTATTAAAGAAATTGATAATGATGCTTTTGTAGTATTAACAGATGTTAGAGAAGTGTTGGGAGAAGGCTTTCAAGGCTTTGACATCACTTAGGCATAACTGTATACTATATAAGAAAATAATTGAGTATAAACAAGGAGAGAAAAATGGATAAAAAGACACTGTTAAAACTCCAAATAACAGCGACTAAAGTTAGAAAAAATATTGTTGAACAAGTATTTAGTGCCAGTAGCGGTCACCCTGGTGGTTCACTATCAAGTGCAGATGTATTTACTGCCTTGTATTTTAATGAAATGAACATTGACCCTACTAATCCTAAGAAAAGCGACAGAGACCGTTTTGTGTTATCAAAAGGCCATTGTGCACCTGGGTTATATGCTACATTAGCAGAAAGAGGATATTTTCCAGTAAGTGACTTAAAAGGATTTAGAAATATTAACAGCTATTTACAAGGTCATCCTAGCATGAAAGATGTTCCAGGAGTTGATATGTCAACTGGTTCATTAGGTCAAGGAATTTCAGCAGCAGTAGGAATGGCAATATCTGGAAAAATATATAACGAAGACTATCGTGTATATTCTTTATTAGGAGATGGAGAATTAGAAGAAGGCCAAGTATGGGAAGCTATGATGTCAGCTGCACACTATAAACTTGATAATTTAATGGCATTTGTTGATAATAACGGATTACAAATTGATGGGAAAATAAGTGATATTATGAACCCTGATGATATTGAGAGTAAATTTAAAGCATTTAATTGGAATGTAATTGTTTTAGAAGATGGCAATGATATGGCTGCAATTGTAGCCACATTTGAACAGGCGAAGGCTTGTAAAGGAAAACCAACTATGGTTATTCTTCATACAATCAAAGGAAAAGGTGTTTCATATATGGAAGATGACTATGGCTGGCATGGTAAAGCACCTAATCAAGAGGAGCGAGATTTGGCTATAAAAGAGCTAGATGAAAAATTAGTAGAATTGAAAGGAGAGCAACATGGCTAAAAAGATTGCAACAAGACAAGCATATGGAGATGCATTAGCTGAATTTGGTATAGATAAAAATATAGTTGTATTAGATGCTGACCTTTCAAAATCAACAAAAACAGATAACTTTAAACAAGTATATCCTGAGCGATTTGTTAATATGGGTATAGCAGAAGCAAATATGATGTCAGTTGCTGCAGGAATTGCTACAACTGGAAAAACAGTTTTTGCTAGTACTTTTGCTATATTTGCAGCAGGTAGAGCATGTGAGCAAGTAAGAAACTCAATTTGTTATCCAAAACTTAATGTAAAAATTGGAGCAACTCATGCTGGAATCTCTGTTGGTGAAGACGGTGCGAGTCATCAAATGATAGAAGATATTGCCAACATGAAAACAATTCCAAACATGAGTGTTATTTCACCTGCAGATGCAGTTGAAACTAGAGCTGCTGTAAAAGCCGCCATTGATTATAATGGACCTGTATATCTTCGTTTAGGTAGATTAGGTGTTCCTGTTATTTTTGATAAAGACACTTATGTCTTTGAGTGGGGCAAAGGGGTTATGATTAGTGATGGAACAGATGTAACATTAATCGCAACTGGATTGATGGTTCATTTGGCCATGGAAGCTGCAACAATTTTAAAAGAAGATGGAATTAGTGCTAGAGTAATAAACATTCATACCATTAAACCAATTGATAAAGATATTATAATAAAAGCTTGTAAGGATACAGGAGCAATTGTAACAGCAGAAGAACATAATGTTGTTAATGGTCTAGGTAGTTCTGTAACTGATGTAACAAGTCAACATTATCCAATACCTGTAAAAATGGTTGGAGTAGAAGATAAGTTTGGTAAAAGTGGAAAACCTGAATTGCTTTTAGAAGAGTATGGACTAACTGCTATAAACATTGCAGACAAAGCAAAACAAGCCATTGCTATGAAAAAATAAATAAGAAGAGCGCATATGCGCTCTTTTTTTTGGAGAAAAAATGATAATAGATTCTCATAGTCATTTAGATGACAAACGATTTGACGAAGATAGAGACCAAGTGATAGAGAAAATACAACAAGCTAATATTGATTTAGTGATAAATATTGGTGCAAACTTATCATCAAGTAAAGCTTCTGTTGAACTGGCTAAACAATATGACTTTATTTATGCAGCAGTTGGGGTACATCCTCATGATGCGTCATCATATTCTGAAAAAGTAGAAAAAGAAATCATATCGCTAGCGACACATAAAAAAGTAGTGGCTATTGGAGAGGTGGGTCTTGACTTTCATTATGATTTTTCACCAAGAGATATTCAGTTACAAGTCTTTATTAAACAAATAAAACTGGCAAATCAATTAGGTATGCCACTAATCATTCATGATAGAGAAGCACACCAACCTGTTTTAGAAGCTTTAAGGAAATATAAAGATGAAAAAACAATAGGAGTATTTCACAGTTATTCAGGTAGTAGTGAGATGATTAGCGATGTATTAGATCTTGGCTTCTATTTATCTTTTAATGGAATTTCAACTTTTAAGAATGCAAAAAAGGTACATAACGCTATCTTGCACACCCCATTAGATAAGTTGCTAATTGAAACAGATAGTCCTTATTTAACACCAGCACCATTTAGAGGGAAGAGAAACGATTCTTCTAATGTTATTTATGTGGCAAAAGCTATAGCTAAGATTAAAGGTATAACTATAGAGCAAGTTTATGAAAAGACCACAGAAAATACTTTGACATTATTTGGTATGTAGTTTTGCTATTTTTTGTAGGTATGGTAAAATGAACAAGAGGTAATCGGAGGTAATTTAATGAAAAGAGCAGCACTGCTAACCGTTGGAATAATATTATTTACCATATTAGTTGGATTTAATTTCTTACTATGGGACAACATGGTAAAAAAAGAAAACCTTCAGCGGTCAGAAGAAATATCCATTGAAAAACAAGATTCTATTGATTCACT
>JAUUZE010000074.1 GCA_030590175.1 Clostridia bacterium | reverse complement strand
GTGGTTCTGTCACCTAGCAAGAAATAGATATAAGGAGGAAGAATAATGCCTAAAATTAAGACTCATAGTTCTTCAAAAAAACGATTTAGTAAAACAGGAAAAGGCAAAATTAAAATGAGCCATGCAAGTAGAAGTCATAGATTGGTATCTAAAAGCAAGAAGGCTAGGAAACATCATAGACTTGATGCTTATGCATCTAGTGCAAATGAAGCAACTATTAAAAAATTAATTCCATATAAATAGGTAGGAGGATTGGAAAATGGCAAGAGTGAAAGGTGGCGTAACCACCCGCGCAAGACGTAAAAAAGTATTAAAAATGGCTAAAGGATATTTTGGCCGTAAAAGTACAAACTTTAAAGTAGCTAAACAAGCTGTATTTAAATCATTACAGTATTCATATAGAGACAGAAAAGTTAACAAAAGAAACTTTAGAAAATTGTGGATTACTAGAATTAACGCAGCAGCAAGAATTGATGGACTATCATATAGTAGATTCATGAATGGCCTTAAGTTAAACGGTATTGACTTAAACAGAAAAGTACTAGCTGATATGGCAATTAATGACCCAGCAGGATTTTCTGAATTAGTTAAATTAGCAAAAAAGAAGGTTGAAGCTTAAATGCAGAGAATAGAATCTTTGTCTAATGCAAAATTGAAAAGACTAAAAAGTTTACATAGAAAAAAGGTTCGAGATGATTTGAGCCTTTTTCTTGTAGAGGGGAAAAAAGTAGTAAAAGAGGCATTACTTTCTTCATTTAATATTAGTGAGATATTTTTCACTAATTCATTTTTAGAGAATGAATTAGAATTTCTTAATGATTTTGCAAAACTTGATAAGGTATCATATATTATTCCTGATAATCTTTTTGAAAAACTGACACAGACAAAAACACCACAAGGGATTATTGCTATTGTAGAAAAAAAGATATTTGATATAAAACCAATTATTCAATCAGGAGAAAGTTTGTTGTTACTTGATAAAGTAAGTGATCCTGGTAATGTGGGAACAATTATAAGAACAGCTGAGGCTTTTTCATTTGGTGGATGTTACTATACAAAGGGAAGTGCTGACTTATATAATGAAAAAGTAATTAGATCAACTATGGGATCAGTTTTTAGAATCCCATATGTTGAATTTAGTGATGAAGATTATCAATTGTTAATAAATAATGATTATAAGTTTATTGGATTAGATGTAAATGGCAGTAATATTAATCTTAATGAACTGACTAAAAAAAGTGTAATTATAATTGGGAATGAAGCAAATGGACTATCAGATGAAATTAAAAGCATTTGTCACCATCTGTTTCGTATTAATATGACAGGTAAAACTGAGTCTTTAAATGCAGCTATTGCATCTGCTATAATAATGTATGAAGTAAGCAAGATTATATAAGGTAAAAATAAAAATGAAAGACTTAAAAGACTTAAAATTTGATAAAGATGGTTTAATTACTATTGTTACACAAGATGAATTGACAAAAGAGGTGTTAATGGTAGCTTATGCTAAACTTGAACAGATACAAGCTACACTATCAACAAGAAAGGCTACATATTTTAGTCGAAGCCGTAATCAAACGTGGGTTAAAGGTGAAACCTCTGGTCATTATCAAGAAGTGATTGATGTTAAAGTGGATTGTGATTGCGATGCTGTTTTGTATATTGTTAATCAAATTGGTGCTGCTTGTCATACTAATGAGTTTTCTTGTTTTTATAGAAACATCAATAAGAAAGGAACATTTGAGGATGAAAGAGAATAGAGATATTATTAGCGATTTAGTTAAAATAATAAGTGAGCGAAAAATAAATAAAGTTGAAGGATCATATACTAATTACCTATTTGATAAAGGGTTAGATAAAATATTGAAAAAAGTTGGAGAAGAGACAGCTGAGGTTATTATTGCTTCAAAGAATAAAGATAAAAATGAATTAATATATGAAACAGCAGATTTAATATATCATATGCTAGTTTTGCTGGAAGAAAAAAACATCTCACTAGATGAAATTTATGAGGAATTAATAAAAAGACATAAATAAATATGTCTTTTTATTGGTGCAAGAGATGGGAATCGAACCCACATGGATTTCTCCACACGGCCCTCAACCGTGCGCGTCTGCCAGTTCCGCCACTCTCGCATAGGGCAAAAATAATTATACAAGTTGTGAAAAATACTGTCAAGAAATATACAATGATAAAATAAGTTAATTGTGGTAATATTGAGGTGGTATTATTTTATAAGGAGATAACTTATGGATACTTATGATGAAAGTAAATTACGTAAACTTGCTGAGAGAAGAGTTAAAGAAAAGCGAGAGTTGACTTCACATATAATTGCTTATGTCTGTGTTAATGGTTTTTTATTAGCTTTAAACTATATAATACAAGGTAAAATTAGCTGGGCTTTATTCCCATTATTAGGATGGGGAATTGGCTTAGTAATTCATATACTCACCACCATCAACTTCCTACTGGATAAAGGAGATAAAGTTGAGAGGGAAATGGAAAAACTAAGAAAAAGAATGTAAACGGAGGATACTATGCCAGAAAGAGAAAAAATCATTGGCCACAAATTTATGGGGCTAATTAATATACTTGTTAGTAAATTTTGGGATATTTCAAAAGTAAATGTTTTTAGTGTGTTATTATATTTACCATCATTTGCAATAATGTTTTATTTATCCTTAAGTGTATTTCCATCAGATATTGATAAATTAGCAAATATGTTTATTTATACAGTTGATGATATTGCACTAATTAATGCCCTTGTTAGAATGGCAATCGGACTTGTGTTAATGACTATTCCCATGATTATTTTTGGGCCAGCTGCAGCAGGAGCTGCTAATGTTTTTAAGTTATTAATTGCTAATAAATCTATTCAAGTTTGGTCAATTATGTGGCAGTCAATGAAAAAGCATTTTCTAAAATCTTTTATTGTTAGTGGAATTAGTACTATTGTTATATATGTTGCATTATTATCATTAAGAGTATGGATTCAATTACAAAATAGCACAGAATTTATAAGTGGATTAGAGAGTAATGATATAATTGATTCATTAATAAAGTTTCTACTAGAAAACAAATTCTTTTTCGTTATGATTATCATTGTAATATTATTATTTATTCTTATTTTCATCATGATGCATCTATATATATATCAACTATTAGTACAATATAATTTATCTATTATAAAATTATTTAAATATTCTTATACTTTTGCAATTTTACGATTTATTCCTAATCTATTAATTGTTATTATTTGTATGGCAATAACAGTAATACCTTATTGGATCCACTACTTATTTGGTGGAGGGATGACTATGTTTGTCACCTTTGGACTATGTGGGTTAATTATTAATTATTACACATGGCCAGCCCTAGAAAAACACTTTGAACCATTAGTTGATAGAAAATAAGATGCTGACAATATTTTTAAATTAAAATAATTAAAAAAACAAATAGTAGAAATACTATTTGTTTTTTGTTTCTTTTTAAAATTAGAATGAAGTTTATTACTTTTGAATATTTATCATACTCTCCATTGAATAGAAACCACTAGGTTGCTTGTTTAAATAGATAGCAGCTTTTATTGCACCATTTGCAAAGATATCTTTTGATAGAGCTTCATGTTTTATTTCAATGATTTCATTATGTCCTGCAAATATTATGGTATGTTCACCAACAATATTTCCACCTCTAATGGCATGAATGCCTATTTCATTTGGTGAACGCTTTTTACGATTAGATTGACGATCATAAACATAATATTTTGGTTGTTCTAAGGATTGGTTAATTGAATCTGCAATTGCTAATGCAGTTCCACTTGGGGCATCAATTTTCTGGTTATGATGTTTTTCAATTATTTCAATATCAAATGAAGTTTCTAAAAAAGAAGCTGCTTGTTTGCATAGGCTCATTAATAGATTAACACCTATTGACATATTTGCACTGAAAAATATTGGGATTGTTAAAGAGGCTTGTTGTAATTCGTCTAATTGCTCATCTTTTAAACCCGTTGTAGCCATTACAAGAGCTGTTTTACTTGATTGACAATATGTTAGAACATCGTTAAAAGCTGAAGGATTTGAAAAATCAATAACTACATCTGTTTCAATATTGTTTTTAGTAATAGAGGTAAAGACTGGGAAATCATTTTGTTTATTTGCTACTACATCAGCACCTGAAACAATAGTTACTTCACTATTAGTATCTACAAGATTTACAATAACTTGTCCCATTTTTCCGTTACAACCATTTAAAAAGATTTTTATCATGACTACTCCTTATACTAAATTTAATTTTTGCATAACTGAATGTAAAATTTCTTTATTCTTATTTGACATTTCAATAAGAGGTAAGCGAAGTAGTCCACCTGGTAGTCCCATCATATTAACAGCAGTTTTACAAGGAATAGGATTAGTTTCAATAAATAGGGTTTGTGCTAATTCATATGTTTCGTAAAATATTTCTCTACTTTTTTCAATATTTCCATCAAGAAAATATTTACATATTTCATGAGTTTGTTTTGGTGCTACATTGGCAACTACAGAAACAACACCTTTAGCACCTAAGGCTAAAAATGACAGTATCTGTCCATCTTCTCCAGAGTAAACTGTGAAATTATCATCAGTTTCTCTAATGACTTTAGCACTTTGATTAAGGTTGCACTCTTTTACTCCTACAATATTTTTAACAGTTGATAATTTTATTAAAGTATCAGCATCAACATTAATACCTGTTCTACTAGGTACGTTATAAATTAGCATTGGCAAGTTTACACTATTAGCAATAGTAGTAAAGTGAGCAACTAATCCTGCTTGAGTTGTTTTATTATAATATGGGGAAACAGATAATATGGCATCAGCTCCAATTTTTTCTGCGTATTGACTTAATTCAATGGCATGAGCTGTGTAGTTACTACCTGTATTTGCAATTACAGGTACTCGTTTGTTAATATATTCTACTGTAAAACGAATTACTTCCTTATGTTCTTCATCAGGCATTGTTGATGACTCTCCAGTAGTACCACAAATTAATATAGCATCTGTTCCGTTGTCAATTTGAAAATCAATAAGCACTTTAAGTGCATCATAGTCAACACCACTTTTTGTAAATGGAGTAATAATGGCTACACATGAACCTGTAAATATACGTTGACTCATTTTATTTTCCCTCCTCATTCCAGTAAGCTATTAATTGCTCTGCAATTTGAATTGTATTGGTTGCTGCACCTTTTCTAATGTTATCTGCAACTACCCAAATGTTTATTCCATTTTTAACACTTTCATCTCTTCTAATACGTCCTACAAATGTTTCGTTTTTACCAGCAGCTTCTAAAGCTAATGGATAAACATTATTTAAAGGATCATCTTGTACAATAATACCAGGGGCGTTTGTTAATGTTTTTTTAACATCCTCAATGTTAAATGGCTTTTCAAACTCAATATTAATAGATTCACTATGGCTATCAAAAACAGGAACTCTAACTGTTGTAGCAGTAACTGCTAAATTAGGTTCATGTAGAATCTTTCTAGTTTCATTAATCATTTTAATTTCTTCTTTTGTATAACCATTTTCCATAAATACATCAATATGTGGAATACAATTACCTGCAATTGGGTGAGGAAACTTCTCTGGTGGGTTTCCTTTTAAACCTTCTTCTAAATCTTTATATCCACCCATCCCAGCACCTGAAACCGCTTGATATGTAGAGTATACTACTCGCTTAATTATGTATTTATCATGAAGTGGTTTTAGGGCTACCATTGCTTGAATTGTTGAACAATTTGGATTTGCAATGATTCCTTGATGCTTTAGTATATCTTCTGGGTTAACTTCAGGTACAACCAATGGAACTAAATCATCCATTCTAAAAGCAGATGAATTATCAATAACTACAACTCCTTTACTAGCAGCAATTGGTGAGTACTCTAACGAAATGTCTCCTCCAGCTGAAAATAGGGCAATATCTATGTCTTTATCAAATGAAGTTTTAGTCAATTCTTCAACTACATAATCGTTATTATTAAAGGTGATAATTTTACCAGCTGAGCGTTTAGATGCCATGAAATAAATCTTATTTATTGGTAAATCCATTTCTTCTAACACCTTTATAAAGGTTCTTCCTACCATACCGGTTGCTCCTACTATGGCAAAGTTATATTGTCTCATTATTCATCCTCCATTACTATTATATACTAAAATAACAAAATCGGTACAGAGTACCGACACAAATATCAATTTGTGATAGCTCTCCATCATAATTATGATGACAGTTCAGTAGTTGTTAACCGACTAAACCAGAAATACTATTTGTTTGGAATAGTTATCCTTCGGCAAATGGTTCCTTTTACTGTCAATATTTTGGTCCAAACACGTGAATTGTCAGTTACTAATAGCCAAATGCTCCTCTATCTCGTTTATTTAATTTTGTTGAGTATACAGTAAATCAAATAGCCTGTCAATAAGGTGCTTTTATGTTACAATTATTACGAGGTGAATATGAAAAAATTACATTTTTCCACTGTGTTAGCAGAGACTTTTAGTTTATATAAGAAGCATTTTTTAAAATTAATAATAATGAGTGGAATATTAGGGTTAATAAATATTTTAATTAAGGTTTTATCTAGTATTACTTTTAATTTTAAAAGTCCTATTGTTATAATTTTAGTTGGCACAATTCAAGTTGTGATTGTAATTTTTCTATTTTATTCATATATAAAGGGTTTTTGTGCTATGACTAACTATACATATAATCTTGCTTGTGATAATGAAATTTCATATAAAGATAGCCTTTTTTATGCAAAGAGGTTGTGGGTAAAATTATTAGGAGCTGGAGCTTTGTTGATTGCCATGGTATTTATTCCTATTTTAGTGATTTTGTTTACTGATACACTATTTAACTCATTAATACTTTCATGGTCAATAAAAGGATTGATGATTGCTTTATTAGCTATTATTATTACACGTTATTCTTTTATTATATATATCCGTTTAATTGAACCAGATAGCAAAAATTTTATAACAAGAACCATAACTTTGTTAAAAGGAAATTATTTAGTATTTTTCCTTATTATTATGACAGTATATGCTATTTCTATTGCTCAGATTATATTGGATTATCAAATAATTGGAAATGGTATCAACTTAGGAAACGAAATTCTCTTATCAGTTATATATAATTTGATTAATGTTTTTGTTCTTCCAATAGTCATTGGCTCACAGGTAGTTATCTATCGCAAACTTGTTGCAAAGTAATTTTTAGGTTATAATTTACTTATTGAACAAAAGACAAACCAGTTACTGGTTAATTACGGAGGAAAAAAGTTTATGAAAATAACGAAAAGACTCATATCGGTTATCTTGCTTTCTCTGCTGATAACCATTTTCTTACCCATAAATAATGTTAATGCACTAATAAGCAGACCACAGAATATAAGGATTGGAATTAATTTTAAATATGGTGCAACAAACACAACATTAGAAAATGTTATGATGGCTTCTTTAGGTGGTTTAGAACTTGGTATTAATTTAAATGGGAATTATACTAGAGTATTTGAAACAACCGCTTTAATTAATGCTTTCGTAGATATAAAGTCTGACAGTTATCATGTGAAAATTACGAATATTGGATATGATTTATCAACAGCTTTAGTAAACTTAAATCACTATAAAAGTTTAGGACTAGATGCATTTTTAGTTTGTAATCAGACAAATACTTGGTATATCTATGAAGGAGAGTACTATTCAGAACAAGATGTTACTTTAGCAATTAATAACAAATTAAAACCAAAAGCTGGAGATCTTGATTATTCAGTTGTTAAACCTTCAACAAGACGAATTTTATTAGAATATGGAAATGGTGTTCCAGCAATTGCTTCTGAAAGCAATACAGCGTTTCTTACTATTACTTCTAACTTTAGTGGCACACCAAAGGTAATTAATGTTAATGGTGATAGATATAGAGGAGTAATTGAACTTAGAAAATTAGAAGATGGAGACATTACTGTAATTAATGAACTTTTATTAAATGAATATTTATATGGGGTAGTTCCGTTGGAAATTGGTACTACTAACACACCTTTTGAAGCTCTAAAAGCTCAAGCAGTTGCAGCAAGAACGTATGCTTTGGGAAATAGTAACTTTACTGCATTAGGATTTGATTTAACAGACACAACTTTATCTCAAGTATATGGAGGATATGATGTTGAAAATTTAGCATCAAATAATGCAGTTGATGCAACTGCAGCTGATGTTGTTACTTATGGTGGAGTATTGGCTAGATTATATTATTTTAGTTCAAGTGGAGGAGCAACTGCTAATAGTGAAAATGTTTGGTTAAATCCAATCCCTTACTTACGAAGTGTACCTGATCCATATGATAGGATTTATCGTTATGAATATACCTATACAGCAAGTGAGATTGCTAATCATCTAGCGGCTAACGAGCGAAATGTTGGTGATATAACAAAGATTGAAATTGTGAGAGTATCTATATCTGGTAGAGTAGTATCAATGAGAATTTATGGAACGCTTGGCTCAACTTCCTTTACAAATGAAGCATGTAGAATATTTGCATTTCCAGATAGATTACCAAGTCAAATGTTTACAGTGGGAACAGCCTCATCATATGCAGTAAAAATGGGAGATAATTCATTACAAAGCATTGAATTACCTGGAACACTAGTAAAAACATCAACAGGTATTCAAATGATTAATAGTAATTCTAGAGTATTAGTTGCAAATGATTCAGGAGGAACTATTTCGCTAATTATTACGGCAAATGCAAATAGTGATTTTGTTATTACTGGTGCTGGTCATGGACATGGTGTTGGAATGAGCCAATATGGAGCCATGGGAATGGCTGAAGCTGGTTATACATATGACCAAATTCTTCAACATTACTTTACAGGTGTTAGAATAGAAGAGGCAAAACTATATTAATGAAAAAAAGTGATTTCTTTTATCAATTACCAAAACAATTAATTGCACAGCATCCAACCCAAAAACGTGACCAATCTAGAATGCTTGTACTTGATTATGAAACCAAAAAGATATCTCATCATATCTTTCACGATATCATTTCTTTTTTAGAGGAAAAAGATTGTTTAGTAATTAATAATACTAAGGTTATTCCTGCAAGACTTTATGGCAAACGTAAAGACACAGGTGGGAAAATTGAATTTGTATTATTAAAAAAAATACAAGATGACGATTGGGAAGTGTTAGTAAAACCAGGTAAGAGAGCAATACCAGGTAGAGTATTTG
>JAUUZE010000181.1 GCA_030590175.1 Clostridia bacterium | reverse complement strand
TATTACTTTTCTCTATGGTTTATTACCACTAGATATATCTATTGTATCGTATATTATAGCAAATTCACAAGGATATATATATTTTACAAGTTAGCATAATATGTCTATAATATAAGCATTATGAAAAGATTAATTAGCTATTTATTGTTCTTAATAATATTATTAACTGGGTGTCAACCTAGTACACCACCTGAACCTATTTCTAAGAACTTAATTGCTCTAGGAACAGTTATTACCATAACTATATATGATAATAATTTTGGTGAATCACTAATTGAGTTATGCTTTGATGAAGTTAAGCGACTTGAAAACCTATTATCTGTTAATATTGAAAATAGTGATGTTAGTATGTTAAATAGCCAAGCTGGGATAAGTGAAGTCAGAGTATCAACAAATACCATGGAAGTTATAAAAAGAGGTTTATATTATGGAGAACTTTCCAATGGAAATTTTGACATTACCATTGGACCTCTTGTTAATTTATGGGCTATTGGCAGTAATCATGCCAAAGTACCAACTAATGATGAAATACAAAAAGCTTTCCCCCTTATATCATATAAAAAGCTAATGATAAATGAAGATAATAATACAGTATTTTTACCTTTTAAAGGTATGGCTATAGATTTGGGTGGTATTGCTAAAGGATATATTGCAGATAGATTAATTCATTTTCTAAGTGGTAATGGCTGCAATAGCGCCATTGTCAACGTGGGAGGAAATGTAATAACCCTTGGACAAAAGCCATCAGGTGATTTATGGAAAATAGGTGTTCAAGACCCAAATGAATCTCGTGGTACTTACAAAGCTGTTGCTTCGATAGAAGGTTCATTATCTGTTGTTACATCTGGAATATATGAACGTTACTTTATTGAAGATGGAATTCGCTATCATCATATCTTAAGTCCATATACTGGATTCCCATATGAAAATGAAATTGCAGGGGTCACCATCTTTTCAGAACTTTCTACTGATGGAGACGCCCTATCAACTACTTGTTTTGCATTAGGACTAGAACAAGCACTTATCTTAGTCGAATCACTAGAAAATATTGAAGCTGTATTTATTGATCATGTTGGTCAAATTCACAAATCATCTGGTATAGGTTCTACAATTATCTTTGAAACAAACTAATTTCTTTTTGGTAAATAAGATACATCTATTAAAAATCCTTCAAAAACTGAGAAAATTAGTGTTGTTATTGTTAAGATAACAACAAATTTTACATCAAAGAAAGAAACAAGCATAGGTATCAATGTAAGTTTAATTCCTCTAGAATATAAAAATGTACCAATTGGTCCTTTTGCTAATCCTTTTTTATTTAGGTCCCTTAAGAATGGATACCATGCATAAATCGGTCCATGACTTATTGTTCCTAAAATACTCATTAAAATATATTTTAAAAGTTTAGGAGCCTTTTCTATTGCTTGTTTTAATTTCTTTTCATCTAATAATGAGAAAATTACCATAATTACATAAACTATTAATAAAATAGGAAGAATTTCTAGTACAATCCCTATAACATAATTAAGAGCTGCTACTGTTTTTACTGAGTCAATAAAATATAAAACTATATATGTTAATACCATAACACCTAAAAATATTAGAGGTGTGTTAGAAGTTTTTTTCTTCTGTTGTCCCTTTTGTCCTTTTTGATTGTTTTGATTATTTTTCATTTGGTTATTTTTGTTTTCCATTATATTAACCCCCACAATGTAACTGTAATAAGTGACACAACCATTGCAAGTACTGCACTTAAAACATTTCGTCTAACGGCAAATGATGTACCAAATATTTTAGCTTCTATTGGCGCTTGAAATAGGCCAACAGTTACCCACGATATTAAAAATGCAGTAATAGCATATAATGATATACCAGCTGTTTGAAGCTCTCTTGCAATTATATAACTATTCATACTATTCCCTGCAAAAACACTTCCAACTAGTGAGCCTATTCCTGTGTCTATTAAGGTATTTGAAGTAAATAATGTTGCTACTTTATCAAAAGTAATAAATTCTTTTACAATACCTAGTAGTAAAATAATACCTAACATAATTGGCATATTTTTAACTAATGATTTTGCTGTTTTAAATAATTTTATTTTCATAATTTCCCTTTCTTATCTATAGTACAAAAAAACATACAATTTACACTTCAAGAGTTACAAGTGTAATTCGTTGATAAGGACGTTCCTCACCATTTTCATATAAACATAAAACTTTGTTTTCTTTATTAATGGCTAAATCAGAATAAGCAGCAGCCCCTTTGTGAAGTACTAAGGACTCTTTCCAACTCACACCATAATCATCACTTATTTTAATTGTCATATTCTCTCGTTCTGTACTATCAGGATTTGAAAATATTAATAAATCGTTATAATTTATTATACTAGCCTGGCAAACTGGACAAACTAAATTTGGATCAATGTGAAACTCATCAATGGTTTCACCTTCATCATTACTTATAAATACACCACGGACATTACCTCTATAACGAGTTCTCATATTAACTAATAATTGATTGTTAGGCAATTTAACACCACAGCACTCATTAGTTTTTCCAACGGCAGATGCTCCAATATTCCATGTAATACCATGATCATCACTATAAATTATATGAGAACTGGTAGGATCTGTTGTTTCAACATTAATAATATTTTCTTCATTATGATTACATGTCATAATCAATCTACCACTATCCATTTGAACACCATGATTAGGGCCTGTTGCATACCATCTCCAATTTGAGTGTTTTATTTGTTTTGTGATATTTACAGGTGTTGTCCAGGTTAATCCTTCATCATCAGAGTATAAAGTATAGATATCTCTAGTTGCACCTATTGTTCTTATAACTCGTTCATCTAAATGTCCATAATTAAAACAGTGAAGTAAAACTATCCTATTATTCTGTTCATCATAAATTGGAGCTGGATTACCAAGAGTATCTTTTCCATTTGTAAGTAATGTAATAATCTCACCAAATGTATTACCACCATCTTCACTCCGCCTATAAACAATATCAATTTGACCTGCATCACCTTGATTTATATGTCTAGCTTCTGTAAAAGCCATAACTACGTTGTTTTTTGTACATATAATTGTGGGAATTCTATACGTGTGAACTCCATTTTGTC
>JAUUZE010000078.1 GCA_030590175.1 Clostridia bacterium | reverse complement strand
TGCTAACAATAGGCCGTAGGAATGGCATATACAAAGCACTAAAACAAATTCGAGGAATTAGCTAATATTATATCTTGCAGGAGGAGTCTGCTTTTCATTTTCCTACAGTAGATTTACGCAATCCTAAGCTAGGTTTGGTTTGACTATTTAATTAGATTTCATTATAATTTATTTATATATTTGGGAGGTTATTTTATGATTTCAGCTGGAGAATTTAGAAATGGTGTCACTTTTGAAGATAACAATCAATTATTTCAGATAATTGAGTTTCAACATGTAAAACCTGGAAAAGGGTCTGCTTTTGTGAGAACTAAAGTAAGAAATGTTATTACAGGTGCTACTATTGAAAAAACATTTAATCCAAATGAGAAATTTGTAAAAGCATATATAGAAAGAAAAGATATGCAGTATTTATATAATGATGGTGATCTATATTACTTTATGGATGAAGAAACATATGAACAGATGCCACTAAATAAAGAACAATTTGGTGATGCACTACGATTTGTCAAAGAAACTCAGACAGTTCAAATGTTATCACACAATGGTAAAGTGTTTGGGGTTGAACCACCTAATTTTGTAATCTTAGAAGTTATTGAAACAGAACCAGGTTTTAAAGGTGATACAGCACAGGGAGCTACAAAACTTGCAAAACTTGAAACAGGAGCTAGCGTAAAAGTTCCGTTATTTATTAATATTGGTGATTCAATTAGAATTGATACTCGTTCAGGGGAGTATATGGAGCGAGCTTAATGGATTATTTCAAAGCTAGAGTAGAATTACTCAAACAATTATCAAATGAAAAAATTGATAAGGAATTTATAAATAAACTCCTTTTATTACTTGATGATATGGCAGTTATGCTAGATGACTGTGTAGACTCAATAGATGATATAGATGAACGCTTAATAGATATTGAGGAAACTGGAGAATAACTTGTTTAAACAGAATATGGCAGCCACCAGAGAGCATTTTGATCTATGGTGGAAAAGAAGTAATAAATTACCAATTCTTAGTATTAATTATCCTTTTACCAAATTTTCATATAGAAATATTAACGACTTTACAAATCCTGATTTGAATATTAGGTATTTTACTAATGAATATTCTAGGAAAACTTTTAATTCAGATTGTTTTCCTGATATATCTTCTTACCTAGGGCCTGGGAGTTTAGCTACTTTTTTAGGTGCAACACCTGTATATAAGAACAATGTAATTTGGTATGAAGGACATATCACTAACAGTGAACAAATTATTAAAGCTATAGACAATCCAACTAAGTGGTATCATTGGAGTATTGAGACTACAAAAAAATATGTTAAGGATATAACTCAATTTAGAGTAAGCATGCCAGATTTACAACAAAATTTAGATATTTTATCAGCTCTTTATTCACCTGAAGAGCTATTAATTAAGCTTATAGATGATAAAGAAGAGATACTTGAATTATTAGAACGGTTGTATGAGTTTTGGGATAAATGCTTCTTTGAACATGCAGACTTGTTAATTGATGATTATGGGTATACATCATTTGGCCATTATAATGTTATTGGAAAAGGCTATACATCAATATTACAAAGTGATATTTCAATAATGTTATCAAAAGATATGTTTAATCGTTTTGAAATACCATTCTTACAAAGGCAATGTGAACAATTAGATAATGTGCTTTATCACTTGGATGGACCTGGATCTATTAGACATTTAGATAGTTTACTATCAATTGAAAAAATAGATGCAATTCAGTGGGTACCAGGTGCTGGACAACCTGATAATTTTGATAAGCACTGGTATCAATTGTATGATAAAATATTAAAAAGTGGGAAAGGTATTCACGTTTATTTAGCTAAAGAAAATGTTGTGCCATTTCTAAAGAGATTTGGTAATAAAGGGGTTTATATCGCAACAACAGTAACAAGTGAATTTGAGGAAATAGCATTACTTGAAGCTATAAAGAAAATTACATAGGAGAAATAAAATGAGTATTAATGTAACTGTATGGAATGAGTTTAGGCATGAAGTTGAGATGGAAAATGTAAAGGCTATATATCCTGATGGTATGCATATGACAATTAAATCTTTTTTAGATAAAGAAGATGAATTAGTTGTTAGAACAGCCACTTTAGATGAAAAAGACCATGGATTGACTGATGAAGTGTTAAATAATACAGATGTATTGCTTTGGTGGGGACATGCTAACCATAGTGATGTGAGGGACGATATAGTTGAAAAAGTTTGTCAACGAGTTAGAGGTGGTATGGGTATTATTATATTACATTCTGGACACTTTTCAAAAGTGTTTAAAAGACTAACAGGTTCAAACTGTGGGTTAAAGTGGAGAGATATTGGTGAAAAATGCCGTGTTTGGACAGTTAACCCTAGCCATCCTATAGCTAAAGGTATAGGTGAGGGAATCGAATTGTTACATGAAGAAATGTATGGAGAACCATTTGGTATTCCTGAGCCTGATGAACTTGTATTTTTATCTTGGTTTAAGGGAGGAGAAGTATTTCGTTCAGGTTGCGTTTTTAATGTTGAGAGAGGTAAAATGTTCTATTTCCAACCAGGCCATGAAACTTATCCAATTTATCATAATGAAAAGATACAAAAGGTTATTACAAATGCAACTAAATATGTTGCTCCAACATGTGAAATAGTCAACACAAATGTTGGTGATTGGATTAAAAAACCTTTGGAGGAAATATAGATGAGTAAATATCGTTATGGATGTATAGGTGCTGGTGGTATTGCTATTAATAAGCACCTAAAAGGCTATGATGCACTAGATAATGTAGCTATTGTAGCAATTTGTGATGTAAGCGAGCAAGCGCTTAAAAATATAAAAGAACTTTATCCAAATGTTCATACATATAAAAATCATAAAGAAATGTTTGAAAAAGAAAACTTAGATATTGTAAGTGTATGTACACCAAATAAATTTCATAAAGAATATACCATTGATGCACTAGAAGCTGGAATTAATGTACATTGTGAAAAACCAATTGCCATGAATGAAAAAGAAGCTATTGAAATGGTTGATGCAAAGAATAGAACAGGCAAACAGCTAATGCTTGGACTAAATAATCGTTTTACTAATACAGCTTCATTTATTAGACAATATATAAAAGATGGAAATCTTGGTAATATATATTATGTTAGATGTGGGTGGAGACGACGAAGGTTTATTCCTAAAATTGGTGGATGGTTTACAAAAAAAGAATTATCTGGTGGTGGTCCATTAATTGATTTAGGTGTTCATTTTATTGATTTAACTTTACATTTTATGGATTATCCAAGCCCAGTTAGTGTGTCAGCTTCTACTTATAAGAAATTTGCAAATAGCCACTGTAAGAATTTAAATATTCCAAAAGATATTGGTGATTATGATTATGATATTGAAGATTTAGCAACTGGTTTTATTAGACTAGACAATGATGTAACAATTAGTTTTGAATTTTCTTTTGCCATGAATAATGAAAAAGAAGAATATTTTTATGAACTTTTTGGTGACAAAGGTGGAGTTAGTTTTAAAAACAATGAACTTTCTATATATACAGAAATCAATGGTACTATAGTTGATATAATACCAAATACAAAGTATCCCACAAATGAATTAAATGAATTTGCTCATTTCATAGATGTAATTGAAGGGAAAACACCTTGCTTATCTATGGCAGAAGATGGCATTAAGATGATGAGGATTATTGATGCAACTTATGAATCTGCAACAAAGAAAAAAGAGGTAATGTTTTAGTGCTAACAACTATTATGCTCAACTTATTGATTAGTTATACAGTAAACGATATAATGAAGTTAGCAGGAGTGAAATCATGAGTGAACTAGGTATTACCACATTAAATCAAGAAGAAAACTTAGGTAAATTAAAGGTAAATGATGAAGTTATTGCAATTATTGCTGGATTAGCTGCAGTTGAAGTAGATGGTGTTTATTCTATGAGTGGTGGCTTAACAGGTGGAATTGCTGAAGTATTAGGTATTAAGAATTTATCTAAAGGTATTAAGGTTGATGTAAAAGGCGAAAAAGTAGAGGTCAATATATATATAATCGCTAACTTTGGTGCAAGAATTCCTGATGTTGCCTGGAACATTCAAGAAACTGTAAAAAAAGTAGTAGAAAAAATGACTGGGATGGAAATCATTGAAGTTAATATTCATATTCAAGGGATTAATATTCCCAGATAAGAGAGGTGTAAAATGAGTAAATTAAGAGGATTAATAAAAGTACTAAATATTATATTTGTAGTGATTTTATCACTAACCTTCCTATATTTATTTATTGATGTAAAAGCTTTTGACACACTTGTGTTAAATATTACTAGTGCAGGAATTTTTAATACTATAAGAATAGTTCCAGTAATCTTCTGGATTCTTATGATCTTTTTAAATGTTGTGTTAGTTCTAAGCTTTGCGAAAAGAGATAAATCAAAAGGAGCTATTCAATTTACTAATGAAACTGGAGTTGTTAGCATTTCCGCTCAATCTATTGAAAGCCTTGCCAAATTAGAAGCACGACTTATAGAGGAAGTATCAGATATTAGAACTCAAATATTTAGTTCTGATAATAATGCTGCTTTAGAAGTGTTTGCAAAAGTACCACCAACTGTTTCAATACCAGAGGTATCATTAAGACTTCAAAATAATATAAAACGTAAAATACAAGACGCTACTGGTATAGAATTAAAAAGTATTAAAATTATCATTGACGGCATCTTAGATCCAGTTAATTAGTCGGAGGAAGCATGAGTAGAAAAAAAGCCAGAGAATCAGCATTTAAATTAGTTTATCAATGTGAAATAAATAAGGATAATATTTTAGATCAGTTAAAACAATATTACTTGGAAAATGCAACTGATAAAAAGTCAAAAGAGTATATTAGCCATGTTGTTCTTGGCGTTCATACTAATAAAAAGGAAATAGATTTAGGATTAACCAAGTTTTTAGCAGAAAAATGGACAATTAATCGTTTAGCTAAAGTAGATTTAGCAATTTTACGATTAGCATATTATGAAATTAAGAATATAGAAGATGTTCCTAAAGGTGTTGCTATTAATGAAGCCATTGAATTAGCAAAGATGTATTCTGACGACCAGGCAAGTAAATTCATTAATGGAATTCTAGCCAATATATCTTAATATCATGAATCAAAAAATTACTGTTACTCAATTAAACGCAACTATATCTCAATTGATTATTAATCATGAGCCATTGGCTCATGTTCTTGTTGAAGGAGAAATATCTAATTACAAGCGACATAGTTCTGGACATTTATATTTTTCCTTAAAAGACGAAAGATCCCTAGTAAGATGTGTTATGTTTAGAGGACAAGCAAGTAGAATGAATTTTAATCCTATTGATGGGAACAAAGTAATTATAAAAGGACATGTTGGTGTATATGAAAAAAATGGGTCTTATCAAGTATATGTGAGTGAAATGACTCTTCATGGAGCAGGAGATTTATATTTAAAATTTGAACAATTGAAAAAGCAATTGGCTTTAAAAGGATTATTTGATCAACAACGAAAAAGAAAAATTCCTTATTTACCATCAACTATTGGTATTATCACATCTCCAACTGGTGCTGTTATAAATGATATAACTAATGTTCTTAACAGACGATTTCCTAATTATAGTGTTATTTTGTATCCATCAAAAGTTCAAGGAGCAGATGCTCATATTACAATTATTAAGGGAATAGAATACTTTAATAATTTAAGAAATGTTGATGTAATTATCATTGCTAGAGGTGGTGGTTCAATAGAAGATTTATGGCCTTTTAATGAGGAAAATTTAGCATATGAGATAGCTTCTTCATCAATTCCAATTA
Source organism: Clostridia bacterium (assembly GCA_030590175.1). Lineage (GTDB taxonomy): Bacteria > Bacillota > Clostridia > DUPQ01 > DUPQ01 > JAFGUQ01. The sequence continues at coordinate 3,025 of JAUUZE010000078.1, read as the reverse complement.
TATCAGCCATTGGACATGAAACAGATTTTACAATTGCCGATTTTGTTGCGGATTTACGAGCACCGACTCCTTCAGCCGCTGCAGAATTAGTTTTACCAAATCTAGATGACATAACAGCTTTTATACAAGATAACAATATTCGGTTGCTTATAAGCATAAAAAACTTATTAATCAAAAAAAAGCAACTTTTAGCATATTATGCAGATCGTCCTGTAATGAGAAGACCTGAGGAATATGTGAACAAACTACAACAAAGAATCGATCAACTTGATGATCAGCTTAAGTTTCATATGACAACACAAATTAATACTATTGAAAAAGACTTTGTTGTCCTATTAGGGAAGATGCAATCGCTAAGTCCTCTAGATACAATTAAAAGAGGGTATGCAGTTATCGAAACTAAAGAAAAGAAACTTATTACTTCAGTGAAAGATGTATCAAAAGATGATATTATTATTGCAAAGATGAGTGATGGAATAATTATTAGTAAAGTATTAGATAAGGAGAAAGCCAAATGAAAGAGAATACATTTGAACAGCTAATGGATTTATTGTCAAAAAGCGTTTCTTTATTAGAAGGTGGAGAATTACAATTAGAAAAAGCTATGGAGGAATATCAAAAAGGACTAAAAATCATTAAAATACTTAATGAACGTTTAGAAACAGCAAAACAGAAGTTGGAAGTTGTGGATCCTAATGAGTAATAGTCTATTATTACAATTCGAAAGTGAAATGACAAAAATTCTAAAAGATTTAAAAGATATTCACCACGAATTATTATCTTCAATGATGTATAGTTTAGAAGCTGGTGGCAAAAGAATTCGTCCACTACTATTATTAAACACAGCGTTAGCTTTACGTGGAGAAAATAATGAATCTGACTTTGTTTTTGCTTGTGCCATTGAAATGATTCATACATATTCATTAATACATGATGATTTACCAGCAATGGATGATGATGACTTACGTCGAAATCTACCAACTAATCATATAAAATATGGAGAAGGAATTGCAATTTTAGCAGGTGATGGATTATTAAATACAGCCATGGAATTGTTAATAAGTCAAATAAGTAATGAATCTACAAAAAAAGCAGCTTTGACTATTGCAAAAGCTTCTGGGGTTAGTGGGATGGTTAGTGGACAAGTATATGATGTTAAAACAGTTAAAACTAAAGAACAATTGTTGAAAATGCATCAATTAAAAACTGCAAAATTAATAGAAAGTGCCATTATAGCAGGGGCATATCTAGCAAAAGCAGATGAACAGTTAATAAATAAGCTAAAAGTATTTGGAGAAAAACTAGGTATAGCTTTTCAAATAAGTGATGATTTATTAGATGTTGAAGGTGATGAATCACTAATTGGAAAACCAGTTAATTCTGATGAAAAAAATAATAAAAGTACATATATTAGCTTTTATGGATTAAATCACACAAAATTATTATTACAAGATACTGTAAAACAAGCACTTGACAGTATTGATGGTCTTGGATTAGTATATCTTGAGACGTTAGCAAAGTTCATGCTTGAAAGGAAACACTAATTATGGCGTTTAAAATGTTTATTATGGAATATAAGTTTTTCTTTGTTCCATTTGCTTCTTGGTGGGCAGCACAGTTACTAAAATTTACAATTAATATTATTATAAAGAAGAGAATAGATTTCACACGGTTGACAGGATCTGGAGGTATGCCAAGTGCTCATTCTGCTGCTACTGTAGCTTTAGCTGTTTTAATTGCTATTGAAATAGGACTTGGTTCAGTCGAATTTGCTTTAGCTTTAGCATTTTCTTTAATTGTTATGTATGATGCAGCAGGAGTAAGACAGTCAGCTGGAAAACAAGCAAAAATCCTTAATCGTTTGTTATATCATCGAAAAGGAGAAATTCATTTAGAAGAAGAACTAAAAGAACTTATTGGGCATACACCTTTTGAAGTAATTGGTGGAGCTGCTTTAGGGTTTACTGTTGCATTTTTACTCTACTTATAAGTATTTAATAAGTGAAAATAATTTAAAAAAGAGCTTTTAAGCTTTTTTTTATTTTACACTTGACTTTAATAAAGTTAAAAGGTATATTTAATAATATTAAAGAATATATTCATAATTACTTTAATAATATTTATAGGAGGTGCTAGAATGCCTAATATAATCCCTGACTGGATAGCAAGTCTAGAAGATGAAGAAATAAACTTTATAAAGAAATTTTTATTAGCTTCAGGATCGTTAAAAGAAGTAGCACGATTATATAATGTGACTTATCCAACAGTGCGATTAAGACTTGATAAGATAATTCAAAAGGTTAAAATAAATGATTCTGAAATGAATGAGCCATATATCGCTATGATTAAAAGAATGGCTATTGATGATAAAATCAGTCTTGAAACAGCAAAAATAATAATAAACGAATATAAGAAACAGAAAGGAAAATAATTATGGCTTACGTAATATTTTTTATAGTATTTAATATTTTACTCATAGTATTGCAAGTATTTCTTGCAAAGAATAAAAAAAGAATAGTTGGTTTAATAATACCAATATTTAATTTGTTATTAGCATTGAGCGTTGCTTTATTCTCTTCGCCATATACAACAACAACAACAGATGCAGGAACAGGATTACAATATTTAACAAATAACTTTGGAACGTTTATAGGTGGAGTTATACTAATATTTGTTTTACTATCCATACCTGCATTTATTAATTTTATAATATATTTTGTGCAACGTAGTAGAATAAAGAAAAAGAATCAAAACGAAATTTTGAAAATGAAAATAAATGACTTAAATTAATGACATCTTTATTTTTTTTGTTTTGTTATATTTGTATTAATTAGGGAATATGATATAATATTGCCCTATTGAAACTTGATTTTTTAATATAAGTGGCGCAGTATTCTAGTCAGTACTGTTAGTACCAAGGACGGGCCTAAAAATCCGTTAAAGAGCATATCGATGAAGTTCCTGGTTTTGGCTTGTTACGCCCAGTTTCGGGATGACTCCGGGAGATAAGGTTTAGGGGCACTTT
>JAUUZE010000179.1 GCA_030590175.1 Clostridia bacterium | reverse complement strand
TTTCAGACCAAGGTTCTGCTCCAAACAGTCCAGCTTTTATTTTAATATCTTCTCGTTTAATTTTTCCCTCTTCTATACTTTCAGCTAAATACAAAGCATAAGAAGGTGTACAAGAAATAATTGTAGAACCAAAATCAATCATAATTTCAATTTGTCGTTTAGTATTTCCACCTGATATTGGGACAACTGCTGCTCCTATTTTCTCTCCACCATAATGAGCACCTAAACCTCCTGTAAACAACCCATAACCATAGGCATTTTGGAAAATATCATCTTTAGTTGCACCAGCGCTAGCTATTGTTCTAGCCATGACTTCTGCCCACATTTCAATATCATCTTTTGTGTAACCTACAACCGTTCTCTTACCAGTTGTTCCACTTGAAGCATGTATTCTTACCACATCTCTCATTGGAACTGCAAACATACCAAATGGGTAATTATCACGTAAATCATCTTTATATGTAAATGGTAATTTTATCAAGTCGTCTATACTTTTTATATCGCCTGGTAAAATACCCATACCATCCATTCTCTTTTTATAAAATGGAACATTCTTATAAACATGGTTAACTGTAGCAATTAACCGTTCACTTTGTAGTTTATGCATTTCATCTCTTGACATACATTCATATTGGGGATTCCAGATTTTCATAACATACTCCTTATTAAATTATAGTCTATTTTTTTTACTTGTACAAATAAAAAACCCGCCTCATAAAGAGACGGGATATCCGCGGTACCACTCTTGTTTCTGTCCTTAAGACAAACACTCATCATTGATAACGATTACTTAACCGCCTGTCCCTACTATAAAATGTTCAAAACAGGAGCTTAGGTATGAAATTTCACAAAATGATGAACTTGTCAGAAGCTTTCAGCCAGGGCTTCTCTCTCTATTTGAAGAATCATTATGTTACTTTGTACCATCATTGCTTTTTTATAGTATATGATTATAACTCATTTGTGTCAATTGATTTACATAACAAAAAATATATTACCTAACCAATTGCCCCTACAGGACAAATTGCAATACATTTTCTACATCCTGTGCAAAGACTCTGATTAATAATCGCTTTACCATTAACCATCTCAATTGCATTATATGGACAAACATTAACACATTTCCCACAGCCTATACACTTATCTTCAGATATAATAGGATTCTGTGTCTTACTTTCTACCAACCCATCCCTTGACATTTTTGCTCCACAATTTGGGCAGGTCATTTCATAACACGGTATGCCTCTTTGGTGAGTGGCAACTGTATTACAACTTGTACATACACAATTTCCCCCTGCGCCTAGTCCAGCATTTTGCCTGTTTCTTCCTTGCCCACCACCTGCTCTAAAATTCATATTAATTGTCCTCTCCATGTCTAATTCTATTTATTATCTTTATGGGCATATGCCCTTTACCGTATATATTATCACGTATATATAAATTGTCAATAATAATATAAACTTAGAATTTGTATAACAGAAAAATTATGATATACTGAAAAAAGCGAGGTGTTTTATGAACCAAAACTATTTTACATTAAAAAATGGTCAATCAACCTTTTATGTTTATCAGCCATATCCTATAAATAATCCTGATTCAATTATGATAATATCACATGGATTAGCAGAACATAGTGAACGTTATCAAAAATTGTGTAGTTACATGAGTGACCATAATATTCTTTGTTATGCAATCACCCATCCCGGTCATGGTAAACACACAACTTCACTTGGTGTTTGGCCAAAAAATGGTTTTTTTGTTTCATTAAATAATATTGATTTATTGATTAAACATATAACCACTCAATATCCTAATAAAAAAATCACTCTATTTGGGCATAGCCTTGGTTCATTCATTGCTCTTGGGTATATCGAAAAATATGGCGAGAAAATAGATGCTTGTATTCTTTCAGGAAGTAATGATGCACAACCTGCTTTTATCTCATTTGCAGGAAACCTTATTTCAAGTATAATTTGTTCAACCTCAGGAAGAGATAAACCCTCACTATTTTTAAACAACTTAACATTTGGTAGTTACAATAGCCATTTTAAACCAGCTAAAACAGCTTTTGACTGGTTATCAAAGGATGAACATGAAGTAGCCAAATATGTAAAAGATCCTTTATGTGGATTTGTTCCCTCAGCTGGAATCTTTAAAGATATGATTGCCGGTCTTAATCTTATTTATCAAGGAAAATCAATTAAAAACATACCCACATCTTTACCTATTCATATTATTGGTGGTGGAAAAGATCCTGTTGGAAACTTTGCTAAAGGGCTTTATGCTTTAAAAACCCGCTTAGAGAAACAGCAATTAACTAATGTATCAATAAAAGTATATGAAGATAACAGACACGAATGTCACAATGAAGTTAACTCTTCACTTGTACTAAAAGATATTAGGTTATTATTGGCTTAAGAAGAAGGCAAAAGACGCGGACGATCAAATTCATAAAAAATATTTAATTGATGTAGTGCTCGCGAGCAACAAGTATATAGTAACTTTCTGTCATTTTCATCATGGTAGTTATCACGATCTAAACAAACCAAAATAACACCATCAAATTCTAAGCCTTTAGATAAATATGAAGGTAACACCACTGTTCCCATTACATATGTTTCATCCTTAGGCCTGACTCTTTTACAATCAGTTAATGCTAAATTTTCATAAATTTCATCAGCACTTCTGCCAGTTCTAGTAATTATAGCAATGGATTTTAAACCATCTTCTTTCATAACATCAATACTTTTTTTAATATTGTTAATTAATTGATTACTTGATTTAATAATTGTTGGAACTTTACCATTTCGATCAACATATTCATAGGAATAGGTATCACCTAAAATTCTGTAACAAAACTCTGTAATCTGCTTAGTTGAACGATAGCTTTTAGTTAATTTAACTAATGAAGCACCTGGTATGGTTATGTCATCTAACTTTTCAAGACCTGTTAGATAGTTAATTACTTGGTTAGTATCACCTAACAAAGTAAATGATGAGTGTTCATATAATTTTGTTGTAACTAGTAATTCAACTGCAGAACAATCTTGTACTTCGTCAATGATTACATGTTTTATCTGTTTTATAGGATTCTTATATCCCATAGTTGCTTTAATCATCATAACAGGAGCAATATCTTCATAATTTATTAATCCCTGATCCAATCGCTCTCTAAAGCGTTTTGCATAATGGGTATATTCATACT
>JAUUZE010000065.1 GCA_030590175.1 Clostridia bacterium | reverse complement strand
GGGATATTACAAAAAGGTCTATATTTAGTATGGAATTGAACCGCCGTATACCGAACGGTTTGTACGGTGGTGTGAGAGGTCGGTTATTCAATTAATGAATAACCTCCTACTCGATTGGATATATTCATTTCTTGACAAGCTTATTATAGTATTCTACAATATGTTAGTGGTTTTACAACAGACACAATGGGATGTAGCCAAGTGGTAAGGCAACGGACTCTGACTCCGTCATTCGCAGGTTCGAATCCTTCCATCCCAGCCAAAAAGCACCTTGATAGGTGTTTTTTTATAAAAATATTTTTATTAGTTGGTATCAGCTAATAAATATTGTTGATAGTTTTCTTTAGTTATTGGTTCACCTACTAAAATATATCCAGGTTCAATATTAGTATCAAAATATGACATGGTAAAGTGTAGATGTGAACCTGTTGAAAATCCAGTGGTACCCATTTCACCAATCTGTTCACCTCTATTAACCATATCATCTTCGTTAACATATAATTTATCCATATGAAAATATACACTAAACAGTCCTTGACCATGATCAATAACTATTGTGTTACCTGTCATAATTAAATACATTGATAAAACAACTTTGCCACGGTTAGTGGCATAAATAGGGGAACCTATTTCATTTCCAATATCTAATCCTGAGTGATGATATGAAGTAGGGGCACCATTTACATAGCGGTTTTCTCCAAATTCAGTTGATAAACCACCATAAGCTGGGATTACAAATGGTTCGCTATAATAGGCATCTTGATTAGATTGTTGTCTTACTGGAACAAAGTACTTAGCATATTCAGCTGAAGATTCACTGTTTTTAGTTGCAGCTGCAAGGGTTTCATCAATATATAACCATTGTATTTTATATGGATATTTTTCTACTGATATGGTAGTGGTTTCAAGTTTTTGACCTTCTATACCACATTCAATAATGTAATCACCAACTGATGTCCAATAACCAGCTGGTAAATAACCTATGTAATCGTTGCCATCTTTATATAAAGTGAATTTTGAAAACAGCGATTGATTAATAATTGGGACTTCATCCTCATTTACATTTTTAATAGTTAATTTTATTAAATTACCTTGTAAAATAGTAGTTTTAGAAAATATATAACTTATAGGTAAATCTACATTTATTAAAAACTCATAATCATATCGACCAATGTAGCCAATTAATGGGTCACTCCATATCATTGATATTTTATAGGTATATGTACCTTGAATATCAATTATTGGAATAATATAATCATCAATTAAATCATTTATTACTACTTCATCTAATTCATTAATAACTTTTAATGTAATCATATCTACTTCTTTGCTTGAATTGATTGATATTACTTCATCAATTGAAGTTATATCAACATTATCTAATGAAGATGATATTGAGCTGTGGTTTTGATACCAAGTTTGTTCAATATTTGTCATGGACAGAATACCAAATGATGGAGTAAAAGAAACAATTGGTGCTTGTTCATAAAAAAACTTTTCAACAGAATGTGTGTTTGAAGAGGAAGGAGTGGTACTTATTGGTTGTTCTAGAGCACTACCTTGATTCATTGTAACTATAATTTGATACCCTAGATAAATAGATGCCCCAATTAGTGCAACAATAATTAATATCAATATTATTTGTATAATTTTTTTCATTTATTCACCACTTATCATTATCATATCACTAGTCATATAGCCTGTAAATCAAGGTATATGATATTGGTGATTGCATCCATTGATTATGTTATGGTATTGTATGATTATCACACTAGATAAAAGGGGAGTTTTATGGACACAATCAAAATTACTTGCAAAAGTGGTGTTATAACATTTGATAAAGATACAGGTACTTTTAGTAGTATTAAAATTGATGATGGATTAACTACCAATGAATTACTAGCTAATCCATTATCAGTTTGCCAACTATCCAATTTATCAGTAGATAATTGTTCAATAGAAAAGAAAGATAATCTAACAATTATTAAAGTAACTTATTCTAATAGTGATGTAGTTATTTTTGCCACATATGAAGTGTACAAAAATGGCTATATTATTGCTAAAATGAAATTAATAAAAGAGAATAAAGAATTTAAAGATGACTTGTTATTTGGAGTGGAATTGTCTCGTGATACAGTATTTTCAAATACCTATGAAATAAAAAACGATTGTAATGATGATGATTTTCGATATTATCGTGCATTTTCCATAAATTTTTCAACAGATGAGCGAATGGTTACAAATAGTGTGGACTTCATAGTAGAAAATCTAAATCATGGCAAAAAGATTAAAGATGAATCACTTTCTTCAACCTTTTTAGGATGGGAAATGATAAATACTCCATCTACATATGAAAATAAGTGGTGTCTTAGCTTTGGTAAAATAAATAACCAGCCAAATAAAGTAAGAGGACAACGTATTGTTCACTTTTATGGATTACATCCACGTTATCCAACTTACGATATGTTAGAAGAATATTATGAATATGGTTGCTCTATACTTATTTTACATATGCCAGTATTTACTCATATTGATGGTAGTATTCCGTTTAATGAATTTGATATGAAAGAAACCATTAAAGTAGCACATAACTTTGGAATGAAAGTACTCTTTTATAGTCAACCTTTTTTAATTTCAAAAACATCAAAAGTACATGATGAATTAAAAGAATTTATTAATAGTGAAGGGGAAACTAGGTGGCATTCACTAAAAGATACACAAATTGTTTTTTATGAGCAAAATAATGAATATGATTGTGACGAATTATGTATTAGAAATAAGCAAGCTTATGATTATATGAAAAATAGTACATTAAATTGTTATACTAAGTATAATTTTGATGGTCTATATATTGATTTTGCTTGGCCAGGACAGGGAATATGTAAAAATAATAATCATAACCATGAACCTAATCTTTATAACTTTTATGATTATTTAACAATGATGAGAGAATATAGAGCCACTATTGGTGATGATGCAATAATGATTGGTCATGGTGGTAGTTTGATGGTGGGCAGTGATTTTGTTGAAGGATTTGATGGTTGTTTAACAGGAGAAGGTCAAAAAGTATTATCACCTGATGTAATAGGTGTTCAACATGGATGTGTTCCCACATTATGGGCAATGCATCGTAGAAAGCAAGTAGACTTTCGATCTACAGGGGCCATGGCAACAATTATTAAAGAGGGAATTACTCCTCATATTGGGCTTGGAATAATGGGACAATCAGTAATAGCATCTCATGACCTAGCCCATACACCTCATTACTTAGCTCTTTGGCAAATGCTTAAAGCTTTTCCAGTTGAAAAAGCAACATATTATAATTATCTTAGCCAAACAGTACTTAGCATTGACCATGAAGAAATTACTTATAGTCTATATGTTACAGATAAAAAACAAGTACTGTTAATACTTGCCAATGGAGGAGGAGCATTATCAGAAAAAGCATATGCTGTTTCTGCAAAAATTCAATTAGATACAACCTTTTTAAAACTCCCTAAAATTATGAACTGTTGGTCTATTAAGGGTAACACTTATGAAACCATAAGGGTGGTTAAGGAACAGCCACTAATTAATGGGCAATTAATAGTAAATGAAATTGGTATTCATGAATTTATGGGATTTGTTTTTACAGTTGATAAGCCTCCTAAAGAATTATTAGAATTACAATCACATTTAGAAAATCGATTTAATCGATTAGCTAGTATTAATGAAAAGAAATTAATTCGCTTAATAGAACAAGATAAATTAATTGGTGAATTTACAAAGGGACATAGTCAAAGTGATATTGATCCTGATCAATTAATTAAAGATAGAGCTGCAGAGTAATATAATTAATTTATAAAAAAAAGAAAATACTATATAATCAGTATATGGTATTAATAGAATATTTGATAAAGAAGGGTTAGCGATGAAAAAAGCAATTAGTATTTGGTCTTTTAGTAATAAAAGTGTGATACAAGCAATGGACTTGGCTAAAAAAGCTGGATTTGATGGTATTGAACTTTCATTGAATGAAAATGGAGAAACTAGCTTAGATAGTAGTGAACAAGAGTTATTAACTATTAAAAATTATGCTAAGTCAATTAACTTAGAGATACACAGTGTGGCAACTGGACTATATTGGAGTTATTCAATGACTTCAAATGACCAAAGTGAATGTGAAAAAGCCATAGCTATTGCAAAGGTACAAATAACTATGGCAAAAACATTAGGTGCTAATAGTGTATTAATAGTTCCAGGAGCGGTGGGAGTTGACTTTGTAGAAGGTAGAGAGCCAATACAATATGATATAGCATATGATAGGGCAATTAATGCTATTAAAGAAATCGCACCAATTGCCAAATTATTTGAAGTGAATATTGGAATTGAAAATGTGTGGAATAAGTTTTTAACTTCACCCCTTGAAATGAGGGATTTTATTGATAAAATAGATAGTCCATATGTTGGAGCATATTTTGATGTGGGAAATGTATTGATTAATGGTTATCCTGAACATTGGATTAATATTTTAGGAAAGAGAATTGTTAAAGTACATTTTAAAGATTATCTTAGGGCAGCAGGTGGGTTAAGTGGCTTTGTCGATTTATTGGCAGGCGATGTGAACTGGGTAGCTGTTATGAAGGCATTTAATGATATTGGATATGATGGATGGGTTACAGCTGAGATGCTGCCACCTTATACCTATCATGCAGATCAGTTAATATATAACACATATGGTTCTATGAGCAGTATTATTGATAAGAAATAGTAATTTATGAATGGAGTTCTAAATGATTAAAGTAGGTTTAATTGGAGCAGGATTTATGGGTAGTATGCATGCTACTTGTTATAAAGCTTTAAAAGATGAAAAAATAACAATTACGGCTGTTGCAGATGTAAGAAATAGCTATGCTAAAAAGATCGCAAATCAATTTGGGGCATCTATTTATGAAGATGGAATGTCTTTAATAAATAATGCTGATGTTGATGTTATTGATATTTGTTTGCCTACTTATTTGCATACAGAACATGCTATAGAAGCTATGGAAAAAAATAGACATGTTTTTATTGAAAAACCAGTTTGTTTAACAAAAAGTGAAGGGGATAAGTTATTACTTGCACAAAAAGATACTAATAAGTTAGTTATGGTTGGGCAATGTATTCGTTTATGGGATGAATATGTTTATCTTAAAAATATAGTGGATAAAAATACATATGGAAAAGTTATTACAGCTACATTTAAAAGAATTAGCCCACTACCCACATGGTCTTTTAACAATTGGCTACATAAAATAGAATTAAGTGGCTCTGTAGCCCTTGATATGCATATACATGACAGTGATTTTATTAGATATTTATTAGGAGAACCAAATAATGTTAATGCAGTTGCGTCTAGAGATAGTGAAGGTGTTATTCAACAAATGTATACAACCTATGATTATCCAAATAAGGTTGTACTTGCAGAAGTATGTTGGAATTATCCAGATTCTTTTCCGTTTTGCATGGAGTACAGAGTAAAACTTGAAAAAGCCACTATTGTTTATGATTCTACAAAAACCCCAACATTGACAGTTTATCCAACAAATGGTGAAAGTTTTACACCAAAATTAAATCAAAAATTTACTGATACTAGTGATTTAGGTGGTAATGTATCTTCACTAGGTGGCTATTACAATGAATTAAAATATTTTACTAAAAAGATAAAAGAAAAGGGTGCTATAGAAGTGGCACCCCTTAACGAAGGTATAAAATCTGTTAATTTAGTATTAGATGAAATAAATAGTGCAGGTGGAGTGAAATTATAATTTACTTATTCACTCCATCTTTTAATTAATTCATCCATTGTAGGTTCAGTAGGATCGGGTTCTAGTCCTGGAATATATTTACATGCTTCTAAAAGTATTTCAGCGTAGTTACCATGAACTCCTGCTATGTGATGTATATAAGGTCCTTCTACTAGTTTTCTTTCTATCATAGGCCAGTTTTTCACTTCAAACCATACATATGTACCTCTAGTAAATGGGCCATCTATTCCTTTACCTTCACAAGTAAATAAACTGTATTTTCCATGATCGCCATCAAAACGAGCTATGGTTATATCTCCACCTTTTATTTCCCATTCACATGTTCCATAAGCTCCACTTGGAAGTATCCAATGTCCTGCAGCTTTTGCTTTATCTTTATCTTTTGCTAAGGAATAGGGGAATGGGCCACAGTGCCACAATAATTCTGCATTATCATTTTCTGGATGTCTAATGGTTAAATCTGAGAAAAAATGTGGTTTTTCATTTAAGGTGGCTGCTTGAACCATAACGGCGGTTATTGCTCCACAAATATCTGTTTCGCATACACAAGGAAGTTGCTCTTCAGATAAAATTGAATTAGCAACACATGGCATTATACCAATTTCATCTTGTAAAGCACTCCAACATTGAATAGCAATTGAATTACAATTATAAAAATTAGCTCGCTCTTTTAATGCGCATTTTAATGCTGCCATTTTAGAAATATCTTCTTCTTTCCCATCTTTGCTAATTGAGCTTTTAATATATGAAAAGGCTTTATCATAATCATCACCTTTGTTAACTTCTATTTTCTTAGCTACATCAAGTAATTCTCTTAAAGGAATAGGATAAGTTTCAACACCAAATTTTTCTAGCAATTCACTTTCATTTGCAATTACACTCCAAAAACTAGTTGGACGTGTTGAAATTTGTAATATACGCATTCTTTTAAAGTGCTTAACCACATTTGCTACGGCAATAAATCTATTAAGTGAGTCAGCAAAATATGTGGTATCAACTCTACAATTGTTAACATATGTAAAAGGAACGTTGAATCGTCTTAATACTTTTCCAGTTGCAAATAACCCACATTGAGAATCACGTAATCGTAATCCAAATTCATCTGGTGATTCATCTCTAGGTCCCCATAATAAAACAGGAACACCTAGGGCTTTTGCAGTTTTAGCCACTAAATCTTCTGTACCAAAATTACAGTGAGGAATAAATAGAGCGTCAATTTTATTTTTACTAAACTTATCTATAACTTTATCTAAATCTGTACTTTCAACTAATAAGCCTTCATTGGTTATATCATCAATATCAATAACTTTTATAGGAAATTCACTTAATTTATCTTTAATGATTTCCTTGTATTTCCTGGCATCTTCTGCACTAAATAAGTTTCTTCTTGTTGGACAAAATCCAAGTATTACTTGTTCCATAATTTTACCTTTCTATGCTAATCTTCCATAACCTATAATATCCATTATTTCTTCCATAATATCTGCAGCTTTTTCAATTGAATCATAAATATATTGTTTTGAATCACTTTGTTCAAAATTTCCATCTTTAATTTTATCATATTTATTTACAATATTACTTGCAGCATATTGGCCAGCTTCTCGCACGATTCTAGTCCACATATTTACCCTTATAACACCATCGTCTTTAATACTCATCATTTGATCACTAGTTAAAGAAGATGTTCCATGTAGTACTAACATCTTTTTATTTAGAGCTTTTGTTAAATTAATTGCTCTATTTGCTAAATATTTTGCTTCTCCTATTGTATTTGACTGTTGTTCTGTGCCTAAATCAGCAACTAAGAAGTCAACATTAGTTTTATTTACAAAATCAACAGCTTTTTCTATATAGTTATCATTATTTATAGTAGAAATTTCTCCAAGTACTGATAGTTGTTCCATAATTCCTTCAATTAGTACTTTATCACTATATTCTTTAACATAATCTTTTGTAAGGGTAATTGCATTTTCATCTACTACATCTTGAGTGTCAAACATGACACTTGAAAGATACTCTACACCACTTGTAAGGGCCCATAAATCTCTAGTTGGGTTAGCATGATCTAAATGTGGCAATACTGATACGTTTTTATATGGTGAATCATCTTGACCACATAAAAGATTAATATGATTCATATTTGATATAAACCCATATTTTGCATTTTTTGAATAAGTAACTCTCTTAGCTTGTGGCATATGAGGATAATTAAAGGTCATCGCAATACTAATGGGGATATCGCTTATTCCTTTTTTTTCTGCATATCTACTAGCTGCTAGTAAAATTGCTTCACTATTCCAGTGACTTGCTGAACAAAATATTGCCATACAAGCATTTTTTTCTCGCATGAGGTTAATTTTTTCATTTGATTGCTTTTTATTAATAATTAGTGTCATATTAAATGTTCTCCTTTGAACCCATTACGTTACTCATAGCTTTGTATGCTTTTTTATATTTTTCATATATTTTCATATATTTTTTATGATATTCATTTCGTGGATAATAAATTTTATCAGTTTTTACCAAATTTTTTGATACTTCATCTAAGGTATCATAGATTTTAGCAGCTTTAAAGCAAAGCATTGCAGCACCTAGTGAGCTTGCTTCGTTTATAATAGGTCGTTCCACAGGTATTCCAAAAATATCTGCTTTCATTTGTAACCAAACATTAGATTGTGCACCACCACCTAATGCTTTTATAACCTTTGTAGTTATACCTGTTTCTTGTAAACATTCTAGATTATATTTCATTTCATATGTAATACCTTCTAGAATTGATTGATATATATCATATTTACTAGTTTGTAATGTAAGACCAAATATACCACCTAATGCTTGATTGTCTAAATAGGGAGTACCACTTCCTGAGAAATGGGGTAATAAGATTAAGCCAGTAGGCTCATTTGATACATGGCTATCTAAAAGTTGATATTCATTTTTACCAGTTTTTAATGCAATTTGTTTTTCTTCATAACTAAAATTATCTCTAAACCACTTAATAATTGAACCAGAAGAGCTACAATAGGCTAGTGAAATATATTTATTGGCTATTAAATGAGGTTCACAGTTATAGTTATATTGCTCCATTAACTCATTAGTGATAGGTTTATCAAAAACAGTTGTAATACATTCAGCTGTTCCCATTCCATCTACTGACATGCCAGATGTAAGGGCACCACCACCAAGGGCTGCACATGCTTGATCATGACCACCTGTTAGTATATATGTGTTACTAGGTAAGCCAAGTTCACTTTGAATATCTTTTCTTATTTTCCCAATTATTGTTCCAGATTGAACAGGTGTTGACAGTAGTGATTCATCAATGCCTGCAAATTGTAAAATTTGTTTATCCCATTTCTTATTAACCACATTAAATGCCATGGTTCTAGAAGCAAGAGAATAGTCAATATATGTTTCACCTGTAAGAAGGTAACTTATATAGTCTTCATATAATAGAAATTTCCATGTTTTTTTAAATGAGTTTAAATTGTTATTCTTAACCCACATTATTTTAGGTAGCGAATACATTTTATGAGGTGATAGACCAACTTTTTCCATAATATCTTTATTGCTTATTTTTTCACATAACTCATCTATTTCATCTTGGCTTCGATTATCAATATATAACATACTATTGTTAAGAACTTCTCCATTATGATTAATTTGTACAAAAGCTTCGCCCATAGAGGATATAGCAATATAAGCACTATCAGTTGGCCCTGCTTTTTTTACACTGTCTCTAATAACTTTTAAAACAGAGTGTTTTACAATGTTAGGGTCTAGTTCATAGTGTCCTTTTTTAGGCATAAGAATATTATATCCTTGATATGAATAGGATAGGATATTACCACTTTCATTAAAGATAGTGCATTTTGTACCAGTGGTTCCAACATCAATCCCAATTAAAAACATAAAAATCCCCTTTTAAAATATAAACAGCTAATATAATAATAGAATATTTGTAGTTTATATGCAAAATTTATTCACTAATTCGTTTATCAAATGGAACTATTGGTTCAAATTGTTTATGAGGTTCATCTTGATACCAGTATGCAACAGAACTATAATCATTACCTTGCTCGTTTGCATGGCCATGTTCAATTGAAACACGAATGCTTTTTGTAAATGGTATAGGATCTAAAATATGATATCTATATACACATACTTTTCCTTCATCATGATGTCTATTGGTGTGATCATCTACTTCAGACCATGGTTGACCACAATATAAATGGCTTACTTTTTGCATACCGTTTCTAATAATGTAATAAAATGTAACAATACATTAACACATCCCATGGGCTAGCGGTGCCTCCCATAGTTTCTGTCAGTTATACTGAAGTTGAGAATTGATCACATATTATCTATGGATAGATTTTCATC
>JAUUZE010000070.1 GCA_030590175.1 Clostridia bacterium | reverse complement strand
GCAACCGACTGTGCTTCTGCATGAAAGCGTTTGACAAACTCTTCATCATCTAAAAATTCTTCTTTTAAAATTTTTATAGCAACAATTCTATCTAACGTCTGATCAAGTGCTTTATAAACATGAGCCATTCCACCTGACCCTATTTTATCCATCAATTGATAACGATTTCCTAGAATAATTCCTTCCATAAATTTCCTCCGTTAATTGTTTTTTACTATTATAACTGTAATATTATCAAAGCCACCTCTACTATTTGCAAGTTTTACCATTTTCCCATTTGCATTTTCTAATAAATCAGTTGTTTTGATAATTTCTTTCATTTCATTATCATCTAGTAAATTTGATAATCCATCTGTACATAGCATAATCAAATCACTATCTTGAAGTTGATGCTCAATAATATCTACTTCAATATTTTTCATAGTTCCTAAAGCTCTAGTAATAATATTTTTCTTTGGATGTGTTTTTGCTTGTGATTTTGTAATCATTCCTTTATCTATTAATTGTTCAACATATGAATGATCTTTTGTTAATTGTGTTATCACATTATTAATAATATAGCACCGCGAATCACCTATGTGACCAACATATAGTACTTTATCTATTATAACTGCAAGAGTTAATGTGGTTCCCATACCATTTTGTATATTCCTAGAAACACCTGTTTTAAAGATTAATTGGTTAATTGATAAAAACATTTTATGTATATCTTTTTTGATATTTTTACTATTTAAAAAATCATTATAATTATTTTCAATAAATGTAATTGCAATCAGTGAAGCTTCTTCTCCAAAGTCATGTCCACCCATACCATCAGCTACAGCAAAAAGACTAATGGAATCATTTGATATTGTTAGTAAATTATCTTCATTATTTTCTTTAACTTTTCCAATATCTGTACTGGCATTAAACTTCATTAATTTGGCTCCTTCTTAACTGTCCACATGAAGCATTAATATCATTTCCTAATTCTCTTCTGACAGTAACCATCAATCCATTTTCCCTTAGTATACCACAAAATTTTTCAATATTCTCTACTTTGTGGAGATTATAACTACCCCCTTGAATCTTGTTAATAGGGATTACATTTACATAACATAACATATCTTTAAGTAGCCTAGATAAGGCTAAAGCATGTGTTTTATCATCATTTAGCCCACCAATTAATGCATACTCAAATGATATTCGCCTATTTGTTTTTTCAATATAGTATTTACATGCCTTAATCAGTTCACCAATTGGGTATTTTTTATTAATAGGCATTATATTACTTCTAATATCATCTGTTACTTCATGAAGTGAAATTGATAGATTTACTTGTAAATGTAAGTCAGCAAACTGATAAATTTTAGGTACTATTCCACAAGTAGATACTGTTAATTTTCTTCCACCAATCATTAGACCTCGATGATCATTTGCAATTGCAATGAATTTAATAAAATGATCAAAGTTATCAAAAGGTTCTCCAATCCCCATAACCACTACTCTATCGATTTTTTGATTAGTCACTTTATTAACTGTCATAATTTGTGCAATCATTTCCCCAGCTGTTAAATCTCTTGCAAAACCTGCTTTAGCTGAGGCACAAAAGTCACATCCCATTTTGCATCCTACCTGGCTTGATATACATATTGATAATCCATAATTATATTCCATTAAAACAGTTTCGATTAATTGATGATCATCTAATTCAAATAAGAACTTAATTGTTCCATCATTTGAAGTTAATTGGTTTTTTAATGATAATAACCCAATTGTATATTCTCTTTTCAATAATTCTCGATCGCTTTTTGATAAGTTAGTCATTTCATCAAATGATGTAACCCCTTTTTTATATAACCAATCAAAAACCTGTTTTGTCTTAAATTTAGGAATGTTATTTTCAGTAAAAAATGTGGTTAACTGTTCATAAGTTTCATTATATAAATCTTTCATACTTTTTTCTCCAATACACCATAAAAGAAACCCATTTGTTCTTCATTTGGCATTACATATTCCATTTTTTTTATAGTAAAATTATTATTTTTAACAAACCAGTTTAATATTCCCTCATTCTCACATGTTAGTAATGTACAAGTAGCATAGGTTATTTCACCTAAAGGTGCTAAATATTTAGAAGCCTGTAATAATATACTTTTTTGTGTATCAATCAAGTCTTGGTTGTATTCATAATGTAATTTAATTTCAGGTCGTTTATTTGAAACACCAATTCCTGAGCAAGGAACATCTATTAAAATTTGATCAAACTTATTGATTAAATCTGATTGAAATTTTGTTAAGTCTCTTAATTCACAGGTTACATTTGTACTTTTCATTCTTTTTATATTTTCTTGTAAAAGCGATAATCGCGTTTCATGTATATCACATGCTAAAATTGTTCCCTGATTACCCATTAACTGAGATAGATAGGTGGTCTTACCTCCTGGTGATGCACAACCATCTAAAATATTACTTCCTGCCACTGGTTTCATTTGCTTAACAACTTTCATGGCACCTGTATCCATTATTGTATAGTAACCTTTTTGATACCACTCATGATGAGTAGGATTTAAATTGCCACTTACAAATAAGCCTTCATCAATTGAACTTTTACTAACAATAAATCCATCATTAGTTAATTGATTGATTACTTCGTCTACTGATGTTTTTATTGTATTAACACGAATACATGTTTTTTTATAATTATTTATGCTTTTTAATAGTTGTTCTGTCTTGTCATATCCATAAGAACTGACTAATTGATGAATAATATCCATATTAAATGAGTATTTTACTGATAAGTATTCTTTATTAGATAGATTTTTAAGGAAATCCTCTTGTTTATCTTTATATTCAACAGCTTTTCGTAAAACACCATTTACAAAAGCTTTTGCTCTCTTATCTGCAACTTTACTAACCAAATTAACACTTTCATTTACAATTGCATAAGCTGGAACTTTTGTTAAAAACATTATTTGATAAAGTCCAATAGCTAAGATAATTCTAGTTTTTTGTTTTATTTTGCTAAAAGGAATTAAAGAAAGCTCTTTAATTATTTGTAAGAGATACAAATAATTTTGTAGCGTTCCCATAACGATTATCGCTACTAATCTTCGGTCTTTATCAGATAAATCCCCTTTATTTAATGCTTGCTCTAAAACATAATTTGAATATTTTTTTTCATTCAATACATCAAATATCACATAAAAAGCTACTTCTCTTGCTTTCATCGTCTTTTCCTTGAAAGTAATAACAATCTCACTAATGATAAAATGGCAGTAAGGGCTGATGCTACATAAGTTAAAGAAGCTGCCCATAGCACCCTCTTTACAGGCACTAATTCATAGTCTTCAAGTATTTCTGATGAAGATAAAATATCAATTGCCCGTTTTGAAGCATTAAACTCAATTGGTAGAGTTATTAGATAAAATAGTACAGCCAAAGAAAATAAAACAATTCCAATTGTAGTTAATTGTGATAGTGATAAAAGTATTCCACCAATTATTAACCATGGTCCAATACTTGAACCCACTGAAGCAACTGGTAATAAAACTTTTCTTATTACTAGAGGTTGATATCTCTCTTTGTATTGTATAGCATGTCCGGCTTCATGAGCGGCTACACCAATGGCTGATAGTGATGTGGACTGATATACATCTATTGATAAATTAATCTCTTTTTTATTAGGATTATAATTATCCGTTAATTTCCCTCCAGTTTTATTTATAGGAATACTAAGTAAGTTATTAATATCAAGAATTCTTCTTGCCACGTCTGCTCCTGTATATCTTTTCTTATTTTCGATTACTGAATAACTTTTATATGTTTTTTGAACATGTAATTGTGCCCACATTGAAAGTAGCAATGCAGGAATAATTAATAGAATATAAGTCATATCTATACCATACATCATGATTTATTCTCCTAATACACTTCCCTTAGCTATATTATGATAACACTTTTCCACAGCCATCTTCTGTTTATTATCAAACTGTAATAGCAAAATATTTAAAGTCCCAATTAAGCAAGCTACTTCAATTTTTTCTTTTGATGATAACAAAATCGTTCCAGGATGTAAATTACTAGTTTTAACGGAATAATTAGCTTTTACTATTTTTAATCGCTTCCCTTTAAAAGTTGTATAACAACCAGGCCATGGATATAGTCCTCTAATTTGATTATGAATATCAACACTTCTTTTAGCCCAATTGATTATTCCATCTTCTTTTTTTAACATTGGTGCATATGTAGCTTTTGTTCCATCTTGTGGTTTTCTATTAAGTGAGTCGCTTTCATATTTTTGTAGTGTTTTTATTAGTAATTCACTACCTACTAGTGACAAAATATCATGTAATTCCTCAACAGTCATATTTTCTTCAATATTTATTTCTTGTTTTTCTAATATATCTCCTGTATCCATCCCAATATCTGTCATCATAGTAGTTATGCCAGTTGTTTTCTCTCCTTGTAAGATTGCATGATGTATTGGTGCTGCTCCACGATATTTTGGCAATAATGATGCATGAACATTGATACATCCATATGTGGGAACATCTAATACTTTTTGTGAAAGTATCTGCCCATATGCACAAGTAACAAACAAGTTAGCACCTGTCTTGATTAATTGATCTACCACATCTTTATTTTTAATTCGCTCTGGTTGTAATACACTAATATTGTTTTTTAATGCTACTTTTTTCACTTCACTATATGTGACTTTTCCCCCTCTACCTCTTTTTCTATCAGGTTGTGTCACACAAGCTACTACATTATAGCCATTTGATAATAGTGCTTTAAGTACTGGAACTGCAAATGAGGGTGTTCCCATGAAAATAATTTTAAAGTTGTTGATTTTCCTGCTCCTCCTCAACATTTTCTAAGTCAATATATTCAATTACTTTATCTCTAAATAGTATACCATCAAAATGATCAATTTCATGACAAAGCGCCACAGCTAGTAAGCCTTCTGCAGATATTTCTTTATGAATGCCATCACGGTCTAAATATGACACAGTGACTTTTTCAGGTCTCTCAACTTTTCCATAAACATCGGGAATAGATAAGCAACCTTCAACTTCAACTTGTGTTCCTTCTTTTTTAATTACTTTGCCATTTATTACTTCAATTAAATTATCTCCAATATCAATTACAGCAACCTTTTTTAATGCACCTACTTGTACTCCAGCTAATCCAACACCAGGTGCTGCATACATGGTTTCTTTCATGTCATCAATAAGTTGATATAAACGTTTATCAAATTTGGTCACTTCACGTGATTTCTTTCTTAATATGTTATCCTCTTCAGTTCGTATGTTTCTAATTGCCATTTTTTTCACCTTTACTTTTTTAAATGATTTCCATCAATATCTATTGAACATTTTACATCATTTGGTAACTTTTTGTATATATGATTATAGAATGTTTTTAACTTCTTAATGATTCCTAAGTAATTATTCCCAGTAACTACTATTCTATATCTATATTTTCTGTTTATTTTTCCAATAGGAGCTTTAGCTGTATAGGATACATCAATTTTAAGTTGTTGTAATACTTCATTGGCTTTATTGGTCCAATATAAGGTGTTTTGCTCATTTAACCCTGTCATAATGATTTTCCCAATAATCCCAAATGGTGGATAGCCAAGTTGCTCTCTTAATGATATTTCATAATTATAAAATTCATAATAATCCTGTGTAATTCCACACTTAATTGCATGATTGTCAATATCATATGCCTGAATAATAGCCCGCCCAGGTATGCTTCCTCTTCCAGCTCTCCCTGCAGCCTGAGTAATTAACTGAAAAGCTCGCTCTTGTGCATAAATACTAAATCCATTTGTTAAAGAATCAGCGGATAATATACCAACTAATGTAACATTTTCAAAATCATGTCCTTTTGCTATCATTTGTGTTCCAATTAATATATCAATCTTTTCATTTTGAAATTTTCTTAATATTTTTCCATGAGAATTCCTATATCCAGTTGTATCTAAATCCATTCGAATCATGGTAGCATTTGGAAATTGCTGACTAATAGCTTCTTCAATCTGCTGTGTACCAACCCCAATTTTTTTCATTTGATTACTCTTGCAAGTTGGACATATGTTACTTATTTGTTTAATAGCCCCACAATAATGACACATCATTATTTTTCTACTTTTATGATAAGTCATTGACACATCACAGTTATCACATTGTATAGTTTCACCACAATCGTGGCATACATATAAGCTACTATATCCTCTTCTATTTAAAAATAGCATGGTCTGTTCTTTTTTTTCTAAATTTTTAATAATTTCTTCAATTAACAATTTTGAAAATATGGGTAACTTCCCATTACTTATTTCTTCTCTCATATCAACTACGGAAACCTGTGGTAATGAGGCATTAGCAATTCTCTTATCAATGGTAATAACTCTGTCTAACTCACTCATCACTTTGTAAGTCGTAACCGATGGTGTAGCTGAACCTAAAAGCAATAAACTATTATCTATTTGGCATCTCATGTTAGCTACATCAACTGCATGATATTTAGGAGTTGTTTCGCTTTTATATGATGTTTCTTGTTCTTCATCAATAATTATTAAACCTAAATTATTAAAGGGTGCAAACAAACATGATCTAGCACCTAATGCAATTTTCACTTGACCATTTTTTATTTTTCCCCACTCTTCATATCGTTGTAATACTGATAACCTGCTGTGTAAAACAGCTATCTTATTATCAAATCGTCCCATAAATCTACTTATCATCATAGGTGTTAATGATATTTCTGGAACTAAGATAATAACATCTTTTCCTAAACTAACCGCTTCTTTAGCTAGTTGAAGATAAATCTCTGTTTTTCCACTACCTGTAACTCCTTTTATTAAGTACTTATCATACTTTGAAGCTTTTATTATAGGTGATAATTTTTTAATTGCTAATTGCTGTAAGTTAGTTAGTTTTGCTGGTTCTTCATATGGTTCATGAATCACTTCTTCATATGTTCTCTTAATTTCTTTATCAAAAATATTTATATATCCATAATTAGCCATAGTATTTATTATTGACCGAGAAATGTTTTCATAATTTTGTAAATCAGTTATCATCATTTCTTCATAATCAACTAACAACTCAAGTAATCTAATTTGTTTTTCATTTTTTAATTGAAAAGACTCAATTAAATCAATTGCTTCTTCAATGGAAATAGCTAGTTTAATATGTTTTGCTGATTTAATATTGACTCTCTTTTTTTGAATAGTTTCAATTGATAATTTATCAAAATCTATATGTTTATGTTGTTTACAATAAGTATTTAATTTAACTTTTACTCCATCACTATATACATATTTTTCTTGAACCATTTTTGCTCCAGATGGAATCATAATATTAATTGCTTGTGAATAAGTACAAAAATAGTTGCTTCTTATTTTTTGAGCTAATTTAAACATATTTTCAGATAGTACACTTTGTTCATCAACAATATCTATAATCTTTTTTAAATCATAATCCACTTTCTCATCAACAAAAGATAAAAAATAGGCAACACGTAATGAATTTCCTTTACCAAAAGGAATTGTTACTCTGACACCAGTAATTAACTTATCAATAAGTCTAGAAGGTGCCTCATAGTAATATACTTTATCAATGTTTTTAGTGGTGTTATCCAGTAAAAGGGCAGCTAATTTCATCATTTCTCCTAATAATTCTATCTGTACATATTATACCATAATCTATTGGTTACTTTACAATATTGACTTTGATATACGTTAGAATTATTCGTATTTAAGCCCTTGTTCTGCAAAGGTGAATTGTCTATCAAATACGCCTTCTATATATTTTCTTGAAGTAAAATATAACTCTTTTAATATGCTTTCGTTAACCCTTAAGGTAAATAGTTCATTATCACTACAAGAAGTAATAATATTAATTACTTTTATTGTTTCTTTGCTAAGGGTCATTCCACCAGAACAACAAACCACCCCACCATGTTCAACAGATAATTTCATCTCTAAATCATGGTTTCCACAAATCGCACATTGTGTTGTAATAGGTGCAAATCCATTTAACATAACCATTCTATATTCATATAAAACAGTTAATAATTTTTCATCAATTTTACCTTTTGATAATTTATAAAGAGTATTTAGTAACAATTTCATTACACTTGGTTCAGATTGTTCTTCCATAATTATTGATTGAGCAATATCAATATAATGAGCTGCAAAGTAATATCTTTTTAAATTATTTGATAGACCCGATAAGTCAAGATTACTGTTTGCTCCTGTAAGAATTAAACGATTGTGAGATTTTATTAATTCAAAATCTCCACAAAAAAGAAGTTGAGACGCAAATGTGAGTTTTGCTCCTTTTTTTCTAACACCCTTTGCAATAGCTGTTATTCTGCCTTTTTCAAAAGTAAGTAGAGTGATAATTTTATCACTTTCTCTGTAGTCAACACTTTTAATTACAATTCCCTTGACAACATTAAGACTCATTATCAGTATATCCAAGGCTTTTTAACATGAAATTAGAATTTCTCCAATCTTCTTTTACTTTTACCCATAAAGTTAAGAATACTTTCGTTGCTAACAAGTTCTCAATATCTTTTCTTGCACTTGTTCCTATTTTTTTAAGCATTGCCCCATTTTTCCCAATAATAATTCCTTTATGAGTTTTTCGTTCACAATAAATAGTAGCTTCAATATCAATTATCTGCTTTCCTTTTCTCTCAGTAAAAGTAACTACTTCAACACCTACTCCATGAGGAACTTCTTCTCGCAAAAACAATAAAACTTTTTCTCTGATATATTCTGATACTATAACTTTTTCAGGTTGATCCGTTATATCATCTTTATCAAAATACATAGGTCCCTCAGGTAAATGGTTGGTAATAATTTGGTTTAAGTTCGCTGTGTTTTCTTTTTTTAGCAAACTTACTGGAATGATTTCTCCAAATGGTAATGCTTTAGAATACAAATCAATTGTTTTAAGGAGAGACTCTTTTGTAACCCTATCAATCTTATTAATCAATAAAATAACTTTTTTAGCAGTATCTTTTAAGTTTTCCATAATGCTAAGGTCAGCTTCTAGTATTTCTTTTCTAATAGGTTCAACAATATAGATTACACAATCAACATCTTTAAGAGAATGAAAAGCCTGATTAACCATAAACTTTCCAAGCTTATTTTTGGGTGTATGAATCCCAGGTGTGTCTAAGAAAATAATTTGCGATTGTTCAGTAGTCACAATTGTTCTAATTGTATTCCTTGTAGTTTGTGGTTTTGGAGACATAATACTGATTTTTCTTCCTGCTAAAAAATTAGTTAATGTTGATTTTCCCACATTTGGTCTGCCAATTACGGCAACAAATCCTGATTTAAATGTCATTTTTGTTTCCCTTTCGTATTTACTGTAAATGTATGAGGTATTAAATCATCAAGTACATATTCCTTATAAGTTTCATTTTTTATGGCAATATATATTTTGCTTTGACTTGTCATGAATTCACTCATAACTTGTCTACAAGCACCACAAGGATAAGCATATTCGCTAAAATTACCTGTTACTGCCAATTCCGTCAACTCCTTTTCTCCTTCAGAAATAGCCTTTAATATTGCGACTCTCTCTGCACATATAGTAGAACCATATGCTGAATTCTCAATATTGGTTCCTAAGTAAATTTTACCACTTTTCCCTTTTACAGCAGCGCCTACTTTAATACCTGAATAAGGTGAGTAGGAGTTCTCTAGGGCTTTATAGGCTAAAGTTACTAATTTATTCATATGAATACCTCCACTAGTTTAAAAATAACTAAGGCAATAGATATACCCAGTAATGATCCAAATATAACTTCTAAAAAACTATGAACTCTAGTTTCTATTCTACTCTCTGCAACCATTGTGGCAATT
>JAUUZE010000092.1 GCA_030590175.1 Clostridia bacterium | reverse complement strand
TTCACGAGGTAAGTGTAGTGAGTAATGGTCCCAACTAATCCATTCACCACTTAATGCGCCTTTATAATTAATTGACTTTAAGTAAGTGAAAGCTTCATGATGATCTATGTTTCCTTGTCCTGTGGTAATCAAACCAAGAGATTTATTATTAAAAATACCTTTACCATCGTGTATGTGCACATGTTTAATATATGGTTTAAGTGCATTAAATGCTTCTTCCATGGTAAAACCATGTGTAATAGGATGCATTAAATCCCAGTTTGCTTGAATGTACTCACTATTTACATAAGCTAATATTTCTGCAACATCATAAGGGCTACACCACATGTCGTGGGTTTCAAAGCAAACATAAACTTTGTGTTCTTCGGCAATGGATGCTAATTGTGAATATGCATTTTTTAGTAGCGAACGTGCTTTGTTTTTTGAAGTATCATCAGGATAATTACCACCAAAGGTTCTAATTACTGGTACATTAAATGCTGATGCTAATTTAATTGCATCTTTAGCATCTGATAGGTTTTTATCAAAAGTTAATTTATTTGCAAAAGAACATGATGTTGCAATAGCCACAATTTCAATGCCACTTTCATTAATTATATGCTTAGCTTTTTTAATCTCTTCGCTTGACATTGTAGTTTCTATACCATGAGCATGATTAGCAGAAATACGTAATTCAACTCCAACGTATCCATAGGTTTTAGCAACATCTAACACTTCACTTAGAGTTAGTGTGGGTGTTGAAAAGGTCATAAATGATAATTTCATAGTAGTCTCCTTATGGAAGATAAGTTGTACCCATTAAGGATAAATCAACAGCTCGTGCAGCTTGTCTTCCTTCTCTTATTGCCCAGACAATTAATGACTGGCCTCTTCTAGTATCACCTGCTGCAAAAATTTTGTCAATATTAGTAGCATGATTTTTATATTCAGCTTTTATATTACTTCGTTGGTCAGTTTCTAGAGCAAAATGATTAACTAATTCACTATCAGCCCCTATAAAGCCCATGGCTAACAGAACTAAATCTGCTTGGTATTTTTTATTGGACCCATTGATTTCTCTTGGGAAGAAACGTCCATCATAATCTTTATTCCATTCCACAGTAACAGTGTTAAGTGCAACTACTTGTTGATTTTTATCTTGCTCAAAACTCTTGGTAGAAATTTGATAAATTCTTGGATCTTCTTTAAAAAGTGCAATAGCTTCTTTTTGTCCATAATCCGTTTTTTTATAGAGAGGGAATTCAGGCCAAGGGTTCAAAGTAGTTCTCTCTTCAGGTGCTTCTGGCATAATTTCAAATTGACGAACACTTTTACAACCTTGTCTAATGGCTGTTGCGACACAATCGTTTCCTGTATCACCACCACCAATAACAATAACATTTTTATCTTTTGCAGATATATATTGATTATCTTTATGAGAAGAATCAAGTAAACTTTTTGTATTCTTTGATAAATAATCAACTGCAAAATATATACCTTTTGCATCTCTGTTTTCTACTTGTAAATCTCTTGGGGTAGTACTTCCTGTGCAAAAAACAATAGCATCAAAGTTGCTTTTTAAATCATCTTTGGTAATGTCTTTTCCAACTTCAGTATTTAAAACAAAAGTGATTCCTGACTTTTTCATTAAATCAGTTCGCCTTATGACAAACTTTTTATCTAGTTTCATATTTGGAATACCATACATTAATAAACCACCTGGACGGTCATCTCGCTCATAAATAGTAACTAAATGGCCTACCTTGTTTAACTGTTCTGCACATGCTAATCCTGAAGGGCCTGAGCCAATTACTGCAACTTTCTTACCAGTTCGCTTAACAGGGATAAAAGGGTGTATCCATCCTTTTAAAAACCCCATTTCAACAATAGCTAGTTCGTTATTTTTAATAGTAACTTGAGGGTTTGTAATTCCTAAAGTACAAGCACCTTCACAAGGAGCAGGGCATACTCGTCCTGTAAACTCAGGAAAGTTGTTGGTCATTAATAAACGACTAAGGGCATCTTCCCATTTGCCGTTATATAGTAAGTCATTCCATTCAGGAATCAAATTGTTTAATGGGCAACCACTTGGTAGTCCGTTATACATTATTCCACTATGACAAAAAGGTGTACCACAGTCCATACATCTCGCTGCTTGTTCTAACCTTATTGTTTCATTAACAGGAAGATAAAGCTCATTCCAGTCTTTAATTCTCTCTAAGGCATCCCGATAAGGAGATTCCTGTCTGTTATATTCCATAAACCCAGTTGCTTTTCCCATGGTTGCCTCCTCTACTTAGCCACACTGGCTCTAAAAGCTTGTAAGTTAGCATCGTCTTCGTTAATTCCATCATCTACTAACTGTTTAATATGCTCAGTGATTGCCTTATACTCTATGGGAATAACTTTTACTAAGTTTTCTATTGTCTCTTCCCAGGCATCTAGCAATCTCTCTGCTAACAAACTACCAGTGTAATTATAGTGTTTTTTAATCATACTTCGTACAGTGTCCGCTTCTTCATTACTGGAGATTTCTTCAAGAAGTACCATTTCATGGTTTACATAATCTTTAAATGTGTCATCTTTGTTATATACATAGGCAACTCCACCAGACATACCAGCTGCAAAGTTTCTACCAACAGATCCAAGTACAACAACTTTACCACCTGTCATATACTCACACCCATGATCGCCTACACCTTCAACAACAGCGTGAACTCCTGAATTTCTAACACAGAAACGTTCACCTGCAATACCATTAATATATGCTTCTCCTTTTGTAGCACCATAAAATGCTACATTTCCAATAATAATATTTTCTTCTGCTTTAAATATTGCTTCATCGGGACACTTAACTATAATTTTTCCACCAGATAAGCCTTTCCCTACATAGTCATTGCTATCTCCATCTAAAACTAATGTCATTCCCGTTGGCATAAAAGCACCAAAGCTTTGACCTGCTGAGCCTTTTAAGTGCAAGGTAATGGTATCTTCTTTTAGACCTTTATCAGCATAAATGCGACTTATTTTACTACCAACAAATGTTCCAACATCTCTATCAGTGTTTCTTATGGGTAAGATTGCTGTTGTTGGTTTGCCACTAGCAATAGCATCATGAAGTAAATGATCTAGAATTCTAACATCAAAAGTTTTATCGATTTTATGATCTTGTCTTTTTACACGATAACGTTTTGATCCTGTGGGTAATTGGGGAGAATAGAAAATAGAAGATAAATCTAATTTTGCTGTTTTAAAGTTTTTAGATAAATCTTTTGTAGTTAAAACGCTTGTTTGACCAACCATATCATTAATAGTTGCAAAACCAAGACTAGCCATGATTTCTCTCATTTCTTTGGCAATAAAACGCATAAAGTTTTCAACATATTCAGGTTTCCCTTTGAAATTTTTACGGAGATCAGGATTTTGTGTAGCCACACCTACAGGACAGGTATCTAAGTTACACACCCTCATCATGACACAGCCAACAGCTACTAATGGAGCGGTTGAAAAGCCAAATTCTTCAGCACCTAATAAAGCTGCAATAACAACATCTCTTCCTGTCATTAACTTACCATCAGTTTCTAATTTTACTCTATCGCGTAAATTATTTAATATTAATGTTTGGTTAACTTCAGCTAAACCTAGTTCCCATGGAAGACCTGTATGTTTCATGCTGGTTCTAGGTGCAGCACCTGTTCCACCATCATAACCAGAAATTAAGATAACATCAGCTTTTCCTTTAGCCACACCTGCTGCAATAGTTCCAACGCCAACTTCTGATACTAATTTAACATTAATGTCAGCTTGTGAATTGGCCATTTTTAAATCGTGTATTAATTGAGATAAATCTTCAATTGAATAAATATCATGATGTGGAGGAGGAGAAATTAATCCTACACCAGGTGTAGATAATCTAGCCTTAGCAATCCAAGGATAAACCTTTTTACCTGGCAAATGTCCACCTTCTCCAGGTTTTGCACCTTGTGCCATTTTAATCTGTATTTCTTGAGAATTAACTAGATAATGACTAGTAACACCAAAACGACCAGATGCAACTTGTTTAATAGCAGAACATCTAGAATCGCCATTACTATCATTAATGAATCGATCTACAATCTCACCACCTTCACCAGAATTGCTTTTACCATGTAAACGGTTCATTGCAATGGCTAAAGTCTCATGGGCTTCTTGTGAAATAGAACCATATGACATAGCTCCTGTTTTAAAACGCTTAACAATATTATCAATACTTTCAACTTCTTCTAAAGAAATTGGGTCAAAGGGAGAATTAAAATCCATAAGACTTCGTAAAGTGGCTTTACTCTCTTTATTTATTAATTCAGAATATTGTGTGAATTGTTCATATTTTCCGCTACGACAAGCCATCTGTAGCAAATGGATAGTTTTAGGGTTATATAAATGGTACTCACCATTACTCCTGTAACGATAATCACCTCCAGCATCTAATTGAAAATGTTTTCTATACATATGGTAGGTGTTCTTATGGCGTATAATTACTTCTTTGGCAATGTCTTCTAAAGACATACCTTTAATTCTAGAAGGTGTCCCTGTAAAGTATGTATTAATTACTTTTTCTGAAATTCCTAATGCTTCAAATATTTGGGCTCCTTGATAGCTTAACAAGGTTGAAATTCCCATTTTAGACATAACCTTGACAATTCCTGTTGTAATAGCTTTAACAATGTTTTTTTCTGCTTCTTTTGCAGTAATATCACCTAGTAGGTTTTTATCATGTAATTGTGCAACACTTTCAAAAGCTAAATAGGGATTAACAGCAGAAGCTCCATAGCCAATTAATACTGCAAAATGATGAATTTCTCTTGGCTCACCTGATTGTACAATAATAGAAACTCTAGTTCTCTTTCCTGTTCTAATTAAATGGTGATGTAAACCACTTGCTGCCAATAAAGCAGGTATAGGGGCTTTTGTCGCATCACATGATTTGTCAGATAAAATCAGTATATTAGAATCTTCTTCAATGGCTTGATCAGCTTTATCAAACAAACGATAAAGAGCTTCTTTAAGTCCTTCACCACTATCATCAGGAGTGAAAACAGTGGGTAATATTGATGATTTAAAACCATCTTCTTGAACACATGCTAATTTATGTAATTGCTCATTAGTTAATATAGGACCATTTATTTTAATTTGTCTAACACTTTTTTCTTCTGCTTGTAAAAGATTTTGTTGTGAACCAATATACATTTCAGTTCCAGTTACAATTTCTTCTCTAATAGCATCAATTGGTGGGTTTGTTACTTGTGCAAATAACTGTTTAAAATAGTTATATAGCATTTGAGGCTTTTCACTTAATACTGCCAAAGGAACATCATTTCCCATGGCGCCAATTGATTCTTTACCAGTAGCAGCCATGGTTTTTAATAAAATGTTTACATCTTCATAGGTATAACCAAAAGCACACTGTAATTTATTTAAATTTAGATTTTTCTCTTTTGATAAAGGCTTTGATATTGTTAATTCATCAATGGTTATCATATTATCTTTTAACCAAGTTCCATATGGCTTTTCAGTTGCAATATCTTTTTTAAGTTCATCATCGCCAATAATACGACCTTTTTCTGTGTCAACTAGCAACATTCTCCCTGGACGAAGTCGCTCTTTATATAATATTTCATCTTCTTCAATATCTAATACTCCTACCTCAGAAGCAAGAATTAATGTGTTTTCTGTTGTAACATAATATCTAGATGGACGTAATCCATTTCTATCTAATACAGCACCAACAATTTTTCCATCACTAAATACAATAGATGCAGGTCCATCCCATGGTTCCATTAAGCATGAATGAAATTCATAAAAATCTTTTTTGTATTTATGCATGGTTTTGCTTTTAGACCATGGCTCGGGAATCATCATCATAGCTGAATGAGCCAGTGAACGCCCTGATAGATGTAAAAATTCCATGGAGTTATCAAACATGGCAGAGTCAGAACCTTCTGAATTAATAATTGGATATACCTTAGTTAGATCGCTACCAAATATTTGAGAATCTAACATAGATTTTCTAGCATTCACCCAATTAACATTACCATGAAGTGTATTAATTTCTCCATTATGAATAATATATCTATTTGGATGAGCTCTCTCCCAGCTTGGGAAAGTGTTTGTTGAATATCGAGAGTGAACTAAAGCAATGGCTGACTTAACAGATGGATGTGTAAGATCTTTATAGAAAGCACCTACTTGATCTGCTAAAAGCATTCCTTTATAAACAATAGTACGAGAAGATAAAGAAGATATATAAAAAGAGTCAATATTTTCTCTCTTTAGTGTGTTTTCTGTTTGTTTTCTGATTATATATAGTTTTCTTTCCATATCCATTTCGTTAGTTATGTTACTTGAACTACCAATAAAAGCTTGCATAATATTTGGCATACATTTAAATGCTTCGTGACCAAGGCAAGTATCTTCTAATGGAAGTGAACGCCAGCCTAGGAAAGTTTGACCTTCATTAGCAACAGCTTGTTCAAAAATGTACTGGCAGTGCTGACGAAGTTCAATATCTTGTGGAAAAAAGAACATACCCACTCCATATTTTCCTTGTTCAGGTAGAGAAAAATTCATTTGTTTAGCAACTTTTTTAAAAAACATATGAGGAATTTGAATTAAAATACCAGCACCATCACCAGAGTTTTCATCAGACCCACTAGCTCCACGATGTTCTAAATTAATAAGAATTTGTAAAGCCTTAGAAACTACTTTATGTGAACGTCTTCCATCAATGTTAACAACAGCACCAATACCACATGCGTCATGTTCATTTCGTGGATCATATAAACCTTGTCTTTGTGGACAACCATTTGTAACCATTAGTCATTTTCCCTTCCGTAATTGTGCAAAATGCAATATCTGTATAAAGTGAATTGTATTATATCATTAAAAAAAGATGTAATCAATGCAAAAAATATAAAAAATGCAATATTGACATAGTGAAACTTGCAAAATTGTAAAAAATGAAAGAAAATCTTTGATATTGCTTTTTTTGCTAAAGTGATATACTACTTATATGGGAAATGTTAGGGCTTTTATAAAAAAATATGAAACAAATGACTTAGAATATAATCTTATGAGTTTAGTTTTAGTAGCTATTATTGCTATGAGTATCATATCTATTATTAGTAATGCAATTATTAACTATCCATTTATGGTATCCATTAAATGGGTTATATTGTTGTTATATGCTATATTTTCATTAGCTGCTGTATTGAAAAAATCGCGAATGAAATGGATTAAATATATAACGTTGGGATTATTATGTTTTGTGATAATACCCTATACTTGGTTTTCAACAGGTGGTAGTGAAAATGTTACTTTGTTATATTCCACTATTTTATTAATTGTTGTAGCAGTTGTTTTAAGAGGAACACAAAAAGTTGTTTTTATTTCACTATTTATAATAGAAATAGAAGTCCTTCTTTTATCAGAGCATTTCTTTCCTTCATTATTTATACATATGAGCAAACAAACACTTTTTATTGATAGCATGATTCAACTACCAATTATTATAGCGATTACTTCATTTCTTGTATCGAAAGTAATTGATATGTATAAAAAGCAACAACATCTAATACAGGCATATAATAAAAGGCTTGCTAAAATATCGCTAACTGATGAATTATCAAAAGTACACAATAGACGAAGTATTCTTAGTCTTTTAGAAGAAAACTTTCAACTAGCTAAAAAAGGGAAACAGTTACTACAAATTCTAATAATTGATATTGATAATTTTAAAGAGATTAATGATAAATATGGACACCAAGCTGGAGATAATGTTATTACTACTATGTGCCAAGAGATAAGAAGTATTATTTATAAAGAAGGAGTAGTAGGTAGATA
>JAUUZE010000143.1 GCA_030590175.1 Clostridia bacterium | reverse complement strand
CAACTGGATTTGGTCGTTTTCATAAACAAGGATTCCCTACTGAACTTGGGCTTTCAACACCTTTATCTGCTTCTCATAGATATAAAACTTCAAAAAACTTACTAGATAAAAACATATCATATTGTTGCGGAAGTTTGAAAAGTTTTTTATGCGATTTTAGTGATACATTGACATCTGTTGTTTATAATCAACAGAGTAGCTCTACAAAAGTTTCTTTCTCTATTAAATATTTTGATTTAGCATTTACAGACTTCACTTCCATCGAAGAACATTATCAAATTACTAAAGAAGGTGTCACCATCACATCACGGTTAGTGCACCCCAAAACAGACTCTATTTACTTTATGCTTCCAGCTCTTTTGTATAATGGAAAAGATACAACAGAAATTAATTATCAAAAATCAAAGCTAGTAGTTACATTAGAAAATCAATCGCTTATTGCATCTACTGACGGTGAAATTGTTAAAGATGATAATTTATATGGTAACCGTAATGGACATTATAAACTTTTTTATGCAATGAAAAAAAGCAACCAAATTACAGTTAATTTACAAATGAGGTAAGAAAAATGAATATACTATTTTCACTTGGGAAAAATAAAATTACAAATCACTATATGAATGATGATTTATATAATCAACTATCTAACTTAGGTCATGTTATTTTCAATCCACATGATAGGTCATTAACTAAAAATGAATTAATTACGATGATTAGAGATATTGATATTTTAATTACTCATTGGGCTGCACCTAAAATTGACAGCGACGTTTTATTAAACGCCAATAGATTAAAGTTAATAGCACATGGTGCTGGTTCAATATATGGCTTAGTTGATGAGTGTGTCTTTGATAAGAAAATTACTCTTATTAGTGCTAATAAGGTAATGGCTAAATACGTGGCTGAAACTGTACTAGCAAATATCCTAACAGTCTATCAACAGACAGAATATTTCACATCTATTATGAAAAGTGGAAATTGGAAAAAGTCTCCAGACGATTACTCTCGTCCTAAAAGTCTATATGGAGCAAAAATTAGTTTCATCGGTTTTGGTATGGTGGGTCATTTTTTATATAATTTATTAAAAGCATTTAATATTCAATGTTTAATATATGATCCATATTTAAAAGATGAATCTTTAAAAATCACTAGTTCTTTAGATAAAGCATTATCTTTTGGTGATATTGTTACTGTTCATGCTTCTCTTACAGAAGAAACAAGAGGCTTATTAACAAAAGAAAAACTATCCCTGATTAAAGATAATGCTCTTTTTGTTAATAGTGCTAGAGGGCAGATTGTTAACGAACCTGCACTTATTAGCGAATTAACATCTGGTAGGTTATTTGCTATATTAGATGTGTTTGAACACGAACCATTATCTAAAAAGAGCCCTTTACGCAAATTACCAAATGTACTTACTCAACCTCATATTTCAGGAGTTGCTGCTAGATATGAGTTTTTTCAAGCAATTTTTAGTGATATTAATAATTTTATTAATAATAAACCATTACAATATACTGTTTCAAAAAAACAATGGTCACTTATGACTAGATGGCTATAATATTAATAAATATTTAAAAGTTTTTCCAAAATTCTTGACCATGTATAGTTTTCTTTTCATCTGATTTATTTCCATAGTCAATTAGTTTTTTACGTAATTTATTTACAATTTCTTGATATTCTTTTGCAATATTTTTTATTTCCATTGAATCATCCTCAAGATTATATAACTGAGTTTCTTTAAGTTTGTTATATCGATATTCAATCAGCTTAAAATTCTTAGCTTTAATTGAACGAATTATATGTTTATATGCATAATACATAGTTTCTCTTACAAAATCATCATGATATATTGCATCATTTAAACTTTTTCCCTCTACAGATGCGGGAATTGGTATATCTACTAAATCACATATTGTTGGGAAAATATCATTTAAATACACATTAGCTTGGCTTATTTTTCCTTTAGGGATATTATTTCCTGAAAATAGTAATGGGACCCTAACACTATGTTCATATAAATTTTGTTTTCCCATTAATCCATGTTGACCTAAGGCTAATCCATTATCTCCGGCTAAAATAAAAATAGTATTATCATACTCCCCTCTTTTTTTAACCGCTTCAACAATTTGGCCAATTGTATCATCTAAATGAGTAATCATTGCATAGTATTCAGCAATATGCTTTTTAATAGCTTGTTTTTCTCTTGGATATTTTTCTAATGTTTCATCACGAATATTTCTTTGTCCAAAATTAAAAGGATGTTCTGGTAAGTAGTTAGGTGGTATTTCAATATTATCAATTTTATACATGTCTAAATAAATCTGTGGCATAGTTCTTGGATCATGTGGTGCCATATAAGAAACATACATAAAATATGGATTTTTTGATGTTTTATCTTTTAGATATTCACAAGCACTATTAGCAAATAAATCACTTGAATGGACTGATGTATGGGTATGGTCACTTATAAATGCTCGTTTATTATTACTGTGAAGATAATCAAGAGTTTTAAATGATTTACTATTATACTCACCCACCTTATCAAAAGTATGTACCGGTACGTTCCAATGATCATCCATTCCTCCAAAGAAAATATTATCTCCATTAGAAAAACTTCTTGCATATGAAGATATTCCATTATGCCACTTACCTGTTCCAAAAGTTTCATAACCATGTTTTAACAGTAATTCTCCCATTAAAGTATGTTCAGAGGGTATTTCTTCTCCACTTCCTTGAAGATGAAATAAATTTATACCTGTATGTATCATTGCTCTACTTGGCATACATACAGCTCCTGATGTTCCCCCTTGGATACAAGCATTTTCAAAGTAAGTACCATTTTTCATTAATTTATCTATATTAGGTGTCTGGATTGCTTTATTATTAAAACAACCAATTGTATTAAAACGTTGATCATCTGTTAAAAGAAAAATAATATTTGGTTGTTTAGTCATTTCGCACCTCTACTTATTTTTTGTATTTATTTGCTTATTACCAATACTAATTAATACAGGAATTACTATCAATGTTAATAATGTTGAAACTAAAAGTCCAGACATTAATGCAATTGCCATTGGTTTAAATAATTGTGAAGTACTAAAAGCCAGTGGAATTAGTCCAATAATTGTTGTTATTGTACTTAAGAAAATAGGTCTTAACCTTCTGTTTGTTGCGTTAATACATGCTTTTTTAATTGTTTCACCAATCGTGGTTTGATGATTAATATATGCAATTAAAATAATTGCATTATTTACTACAATTCCAAGCAAACTAACAATTCCTACTAGGGCTGTAAAAGATATTGGTTGATTCGTAATATACAAACCAAGAACAGAGCCAATGGCTGATAGTGGTATAGTCATAAAAATTATTAATGGTTGTATATATGACTTAAATTGTACTAATAAAATTAAAAACACAGCGATAGCAGCAATAATAGCTAATATACCAATTTGTCCAAAATTTTCTCTAATCAAGGTATCTTCACCTTCATATGTTATATCACAATCAGTAATAGCTAAAAAATCTATGTCTTCTTTTATACCCTTTAATAATTCATGTTTATCATATGCTAAATCATAATCTGCTTTTACTGATAGTGCATAATCTCCATCATGTTTTTGGATAGTTGATAATGTTTGTTCTTCTCTTACAGTTATAATTGTAGATAACTTAATATATTTAGTCTGAGTTGGAGAATAGATACTAATTTGTAATAAGTCATCTAATTTCTCAATATCACATTTTACTATGATTTCTTTTTCATAATCATTTTCAATGAGTTTAGTACTAGTTCTACCTAGCGAGGCGATACTTAATTGATTTTGAACATCTATTAATGTTAGTCCATTAATCGCTAGTTTATCTTCATTAATATCTAGTATATACTCCAT
Organism: Clostridia bacterium; assembly: GCA_030590175.1. GTDB lineage: Bacteria > Bacillota > Clostridia > DUPQ01 > DUPQ01 > JAFGUQ01. The sequence continues at coordinate 705 of JAUUZE010000143.1, read as the reverse complement.
AATATAATCTGAATTTGATTTTGTGACATTTTCCATTCCCTCTTTATTAGAGACCATATTATAAATAACTGTTTCATACTCTTTCACTTTTGTAATATCATTACCGCTAATTCGTATATTAACATCTTCGTCCATTGGAAAAGCGTACATTAATTGTTTTACTGTTATTTTTGCTTCAAGCTGACTATTAGAAATTCTATCTTGTAAATCACTTACTAACTCTTCATTTGTTTTAAAATCTCCTTTTTCTAAATCAACACGCAACATAATTTGACTAACATCTGGTTTTGTAGAATAAATATACATAATTTTATTAAAGCGAGGTAATCCTCCTCCAATCGAAGACACATAATAACTAATACTCTCTTCGTTATCAAGAATTTCGCCAATAGCAATTGTTATATCTTGAGTACTTTCTAAATTGTTACTATCATTGTTTATAATATCAATGTAAATAATATCCTTATCTGAAGCTGGAAAGAAAATAACATCCAGTTGGGTTGCTAAAAACGCTGTACCGACTACTGCTAATAAAACAGATAATATAACTACCCATTTTACCTTTAACCCTTTTTTAAGAACAGCTGTATAAATTCTTGCTACAATTGACTTCTCTTTTTTATTTTTTCGCTTTTTGAAAAACATATAACCAAGAACAGGAATAAATAAGATTGCAACTACATAAGATGCTGCTAAAGTCATAAT
>JAUUZE010000043.1 GCA_030590175.1 Clostridia bacterium | reverse complement strand
TTTTAGAAATGTGTGCTAGACATCATGTGAAAAGAATAGTATATGCATCAAGTGCAGCTATTTATGGTAATCCAAAGTATTTAGGGGTTGATGAAAAACATGAAAAGAATCCTGAATCTTTTTATGGATTATCAAAAGAAATTCCCGAAAGATATATAAAGATGTATGCAAAGTCACATGAACTCACATATGGCGTTTTACGATATGCTAATGTATATGGACCACGGCAAAAAGCTGAAGGTGAAGGTGGTGTAGTTTCCATATTCACTACTAAAATGAAAAATGATGAAGAATGTTACATATATGGAGATGGTACACAGACTAGGGATTTTATATTTGTAAAAGATATAGCTTTGGCTAACTTATTAACCATTGAAGCAAAAAATAACTTTACTGTAAATATTTCTACAGCTTTAGAAGTTTCAGTTAACGAATTATTTAAAATAATGAAAAAAGAATATAATTATAAAAGAGAAGCTACTTATTTACCTGCGCGAGAAGGTGACATTTTAAAAAGTTATTTAACTAATGATTTAGCTAAAACAACCTTAGGTTTTACTTATCGTTATTCACTTATAAAAGGAATCAAAGAAATGGCTACAGTAGATGCATAAGCTACTATTTACTAAACACTTTCTTTATTACATAATAATTGGAACAATTGCTACTATTGTAGATACAGCTATTTTCTACTATTTGAATGAGTGGTTATCTTTTCCATTAATTTTAGCAAATGGGATTAGTTTATTTGTTGGAATTCTCCTTAGTTTTTTCTTAAATGCTCATTACAATTTTCACAAAAAAGATAAATTCACTAAACGTTTATTGTTTTTTTCAATTGTATTACTTGTGGGGATGATTGTTGGTACTTCATTAATAAGTTTGTTTATTAATGTATTTTTCATGAACATAGTACTAGCTAAAATTTTATCAGTAATGATAGCTGGTGTTTTTCAATATATCTTTAATAGTAAAATAACTTTTTCTTAATTAGTGGGCAAGAACAACTATAAAACTGTCATAGTCACCTGTATCTTTGTTTATATTACCTGTTTTACTAATAATAGTTGTAATAGGATAACTACCATCTAATTTAAAAACTACTTCAGGAAGAATAGGACTGTTATAAATAATAATATCATAAATGGTCTGTACAACTGTGGTTCCATTATTCAAAGTAAAAATAATTTGATCATTAATAGCTATCTGATCAAGCTGATTGAACACAGCGGCAAAACTATCAAAATATTTATTTCCAACTAAAATACAATTTCCATTTTCAGAAGGGAGATGACTGCCTTCGTACCAAGAAACAATACTCTTATCAGGATAAGTTTCAATCAAATTATATTGATTTAGTGATACACTCTTAACAAGAGCAAAAATAGATAATGAATCAATTTTTATTCTAACAACATTACTTGCTTCATCATTAGATACTGGAACTAAAGGTAGTGGGTTGTTTTCATATTGGGTAGTTTCATCAATTTCCTCGTTTATATATACTACAAAACCTTCTTCACTTTCAATAGGCGAAGGCACTGGGGTAGGGGTTGATTCACTAACTTTTGGGGATGTTATCAAATTTGTAAAAAAGAACACATATATAAATGCAACTAACAGTAGTGCTAAAAGAGAATAAAATGAAATTAAAATTGCTTTCTTTTTTAAAGGTTTTCTCTTTTTCTTTAATTGCCTAAATGAAACATCAACAATAGGGCATGTCAATTGATCTTCACATACACCGTTTACCAGTTTCTTTTGGTAGGGACATCGTTCATTTGTGATTGGACAAACTGTTTGCATTTTTTATCTCCTGTATATCTTTATTAATTATACCATTTGCTATCATCAAAAATCAAAATAAATATGGTATAATCTTTTTATGAAATTCAAAAAGCTTAGGGTCATACTATTAATTATACTACTTATTTCTGTGGGGATTTCAATTTTACTATCTCCATTGTTTTCAATTAAACAAATTAGTATTAGGGAAACTACTGATGTATCCCATAATGCTATTTTTGAAAAAATTGATTTAACAATTGGAGATAATATATTCATATCACTAATAAATCATGGAAATTTATTTACGAAACGATTTATTTCAATTGAAGCTATTTTAAAAGAAGAGTATAAAACTATGAAAAATATTAGTGCTAAAGCTATATTCCCCAATAAATTAATTATTGACTATGATATAGCTCATGAGGGAATTGAGATAATTGATGGTGAAAAAATAATAATAACTGATGAAGAAGGATTTGTTCTTGGTGTTGATAATATTCATCAACAAGGCAGAATTAAAGTAACTGGACTTCAAATAAATAGTTATTCTTTATTTGAGTTTATAGATACAGATCAGGAAAAATTAAAATATATTGCTATAATTTATGAAGGATTAACTAGATATGATCAAGAATATTTTACAGCTTTTAGAGAATATATTAACTGGATTGATATGAGTAATGGTCAAAATATTGCAATTATGTATGACGAAAGAGTATTAGTAAAAATTCCATATGGAGATGATATATCGCTTAAAATAGCCACTATGTGTGTAATCTTATCAAAGCAGATTAGACCAGAAGAAAAAGGAGTATTGGATATGACAGTGAAGGATAGGAGTATCTTTACCCCTGATTAGACTATATCTTGTATAATATAAGAGGCTACTAACAATATATTGATATTAGCTATGTACATTTTTTGAATATTTTTATATAATTACTATGTAATTTCTATATATTTAGAAAGGGGAAATAATATGCTACAATTTGACGTTGAACTGGAACAATTTGCGCAAATTAAAGTAGTTGGAGTCGGCGGTGGCGGAAACAACGCTGTCAATAGAATGATTATGTCAGGTTTACGTGGTGTTGAATTTATTGCAATCAATACTGATAAACAGGCATTATTTATGTCAAAAGCTACAACAAAAATTCAAATAGGTGAAAAACTAACAAAAGGCTTGGGTGCTGGTTCAGTACCTGATATCGGAGAACGAAGTGCTGAAGAGAGCAAAGATGAAATTGCTGCTAACCTAAAGGGAGCAGACATGGTTTTCGTTACTGCTGGAATGGGTGGGGGTACTGGAACAGGTGCTGTTCCCATAATTACACAAATAGCCCGAGAAATGGGAATTCTTACAGTGTGTGTTGTTACTAGACCATTTACTTTTGAAGGAAAAAAGAGAAGTGATAATGCAAAAGAAGGTATTGAAAAACTACAAGATACCGTTGATACTTTGATTATTATTCCAAATGATCGTTTACTAGAAATAGCTGATAAAAAAGCATCTATAGTAGAAGCTTTTAATATAGCAGATGATGTCCTAAGATTAGGAGTACAGAGTATTTCAGATTTGATTGCTATACCTGGATTAATTAATCTTGACTTTGCTGATGTAAAAACAGTAATGATTGGAGCTGGTCTTGCTCATATGGGTATTGGACGTGCAACAGGAGATGATCGTTGTGAACAAGCTGCAAGACAAGCTATACAGAGCCCACTACTAGAAACATCAATTGATGGAGCAAAAAAAGTGCTTATTAACATAACTGGTGGTCCTGATTTAGGATTATTAGAAATTGATAGTGCAGCAAATATGGTATATAAGGCATCAGATTCTAATGCTAATATTATATGGGGTGCAGCTATTGATGAAAATATGGGTGATGAAGTAATGGTCACAGTCATTGCTACAGGCTTTGATGGTATTAGACCACCAAAAACATCAAGAATTTTAACAGACTCAATTAATAATGAGAATGAAGAAGAAATAGATGAAGATCAAATAACTATTGATGAATTTTCTAATGATGAAATAGTGGAAGAAATTGAAGATAAGGAAATCAAAGACGACGACGATGATGATATAGGAATAAATATTCCTAAATTCCTAAGAAAATTATAAAAGGAGTATATGATGAAATGTCCATATTGTGGATTTGAAGAAGATAAGGTAATTGATTCGCGACCTACTGAAGAAGGTTATGCTATTAGAAGAAGGCGAGAATGTATCCACTGTCTTAAGAGATTTACTACTTATGAAAACATTGAAAGAAAACCTCTGATGGTTATTAAACGAGACCGATCAAGACAAGTTTTTGACTCATCTAAACTGTTAAACAGACTATTAATCGCTTGTGCAAAGCGACCTATTCCTATTGCAACTTTAGAACAGATAGTTGAAGAAGTTGAAAATACATTTTTAAAAGATCATCTTAGAGAAATCACATCTACAGCTATTGGTGATATGGTGTTGGCAAAGTTAAAAGAAATTGACGATGTTGCATATGTTAGATTTGCATCAGTTTACAGAGATTTTGACGATGTAGATACTTTTGTTAAAGAGATTAAGAACTTAAAGAAACTTAGGTAACATCAATGAAACAATTAACATCAAAAGAACGTTTACTAAATACAATTACAGGAAAAGAGATAGACCATCTAGCATGGTCTCCCTTTTTAGCCTATTTTTGGGATTTTCAACCTGAAGAAATTAGAAAAAAAGGAATGGTTTCGTTTTATAAGTCAATTGGTGCTGATCCAATGCTTCGCGGTTGCTGTACTTTAATTGAAAATGACTTTGTTGGCACAGAAATTAAGGAGACTACTAAAGGTGATGAGCGGATGATAGTGTATAATACTCCTTTTGGTGAATTGTCCTTTCACTATGTATATGCTAAAGAAAGTCACACTTGGTTTTTAACAAAACATCCAATATCAACTAAAAAAGATTTTCAACTATTAATTAAACTTTATAATACACTATCAATTCATAAAAATTTTTCTAAATATGAAAACTTAAAAAAAGTTGTAAAAGATGAAGCGCTACTCATTCCTATTATTGGTAGCGAGATGAAAAGTAGTTTTCAAGCTCTTTTAGAAAGATGGGTTGGAACAATTGAACTAAGTTATGCTTTATATGATTATGAAGAAACAGTTTTAGAACTGTTAAGTATAATGAGAGAGAAATCAAAACAAGCTGTAGCTATTGCAAGTGAATGTGATGCAAAAGCATTCCTTTTTTGGGAAGATAGTTCAACTACAAATATTAGTCCATCTCAATTTAAAGATTATATATTACCTGAAATAAATGAATGGGCAGATATTTTACATGAGAAAGAAAAACTCCTAGTTCATCATGCTTGTGGTTCTCTAAAAGGATTATTACCACTAATCTCCACATCAAAAATTGATGTTCTTGAATCAATATCTCCACCACCTACAGGAGATGTGACAGTAGAAGAAGCGCGAGCTACACTTCCAGATAATATTGGAGTGATTGGTGGGATTGATGCTGTTGTTTTACAAACATATACCATGAATGATTTGAAGGAATACGTAAAAAATATTATAATGAATACAAAAAGACAACGATTTGTTTTAGCGAATTCTGATTCTTGTCCACCAGGAGTAGAAATTGAGAAGTTCAAAATGATATCAAAATTGGTAAAGGAGCTAACATGCTAAAGTTTGTAGAAACAAAAAAAAAGCATATAAAAGAGCTAAAAAATATCTACAATTACTATATTGAGCATTCAACATCAACTTTTCACAAAGAAAAATGTAATAAAAAACAGATGAAAAGGTTAGTTTTTTTTGATGATATTTTGTATGGAACATTTACGATATTTCTTGATGAAAAAATAATTGGTTATTGTATGATGTCTCCTTTTAATTTTAGAGATGCTTATAAAGCAACTGCATTTGTAGCTGTTTACCTAAAAGAAGAATTTATAGGTAAGGGATATGGAGAAAAATCATTACAATTTTTAGAAATGAGAGCTCTAGGATTACCAATTCGTTCATTGATTGCACTAATATGCTTAGAGAATGTGGGGTCAGTGAAATTGTTTGAAAAATGTGACTATAAAAAGGTGGGAGTCATTGAAAAAGCAGGTGTAAAATTTAACAGATTGTTAGATGTGGTCTATTATCAAAAAGTAATCAGACCAAATTTCTTATAACGGAGGGAAGAAATGGAAGTTACTGTAAAACAATTATACAAAGATTACAAGCAATATGAAGGACAACAGGTCACCATCAAAGGATGGGTTAGAAGTAATCGAAATTCTAAAATTTTTGGATTCATTGAAGTTAATGATGGAACCTTCTTTGGTAATGTACAAGTTGTGTATGAAGAAGATAAGATAAATAATTTTGATACAATACTTAAGTGCACAATTGGATCAGCATTGATTGTTAAAGGCCTACTTGAATTGACAGAAAATGCAAAACAAGCGTTTGAGATAAAAGCTACAAAAGTGATTGTAGAAGGAAATGCTGATTCGGATTTTCCTCTACAGAAAAAAAGACATACTTTTGAGTATTTACGAACTATTGCCCATTTACGTCCTAGAACTAATACCTTTTCTGCAGTATTTAGAGTTCGTTCATTATTAGCTCATGCAATACATAGTTTTTTCCAAGATAATAATTTTGTATATGTTCATACACCAATTATTACTGGCAGTGATTGTGAAGGGGCTGGTGAAATGTTTAGAGTTTCAACACTTGATAGTTTAAATCCACCTCTTAATGATGCTAAAAAAGTAGATTTTACTAAAGATTTTTTTGGTAAAGAAACTAATTTGACTGTTAGTGGTCAATTAGCAGTTGAAACATATTGTATGGCATTTAAAAATGTATATACTTTTGGTCCAACATTTAGGGCTGAAAATTCTAATACAGCAAGGCATGCTTCTGAATTTTGGATGATTGAACCAGAAATGGCTTTTTGTGATTTAAAACAAGATATGAAGATTGCTGAAAAAATGATGAAATATGTAATTAATTATGTAATGGAAAAAGCACCTGAGGAAATGGAGTTTTTTAATAAATTTATTGAAAAAGGATTATTTGATAAGCTTAGAGTTGTATCAAATAGTAAATTTGAGCATGTTACATATACTGAGGCTGTTGATATATTGGAAAAGAGTAATACTACATTTGAAAACAACATATCATGGGGTGTTGATTTACAAACAGAACATGAGAGGTTTTTAACAGAGCAGTACTTTAAAAAACCTGTTTTTGTTACAGATTATCCAAAAGATATAAAAGCTTTTTATATGAGAATGAATGAAGATCAAAGAACTGTTGCAGCTATGGATTTACTAGTTCCTGGAGTTGGCGAAATCATTGGTGGTTCACAACGTGAAGAGCGATATGATGTACTAGTAAAGAGAATCCAAGAAATGGGAATGAATATTGATGATTATTGGTGGTATCTTGATTTGAGAAAATATGGAACAAATAAGCATGCTGGGTTTGGATTAGGATTTGAACGAGCACTAATGTATTTAACAGGTATGGCTAACATAAGAGATGTGATTCCTTTCCCAAGAGTTCCAAAACATGCTGAATTTTAGGAGGTATTATGGCTAACGATATTATAAGTAAAGATGGAAATATTGAGGTTTCTGATGGTGTTATTATTACTTTTGTAGAAAAAGTTGTTACTGAAATAAAAGGCATTTCTATTAGTAAAAAGAAAAAGTCTATTAAAGTGACTACATATGATGGTGGTAAGAAAATTGACTGTTTTTTAGAAGTTAATTATGGGGTTATTATCCCAGAAGTTGTAAGCACCCTACAAAGTGAAGTGAAAAAAACCATTAAGATAATGACAGGAGTTAATGTTACAGAATTTAATGTAATTATTGATAGCCTGAATATAGATACATTGTTGGAAAAATAGTTTATGAAGAAAATATGGGTTAATTCATTAATTGTTGTTGCTATGGGAGTAGTAATTGTTATACTAATCTTTTTCACTGATGGAATTGATCAGTTAGTTAACATGATAAAAAATATTAATTATCCATGGTTAATTGTTGCTTTTTCATTTATGTTTCTTTATTGGGGAGCAGGTGCATTTACAATAGCTTTTCTTAAAAAAGGGATATTAGAAAAATCCCATAAACCAAAGCATAATTTTAAAACACTTATGATAGGACAATTTTTTGCTGCCATTACACCTTTTTCAACAGGTGGGCAGCCTGCACAAATCTATTTTATGAGCAAACAAAAAATTAATACAGGTAAAGCAACTAGTATTATTGTAATAAAATCAATTTTGTATGCCACTTCAATGTTAGTAATTGCTTTTGTTTTTTTCTTTATTAAAAAGAATGTATTAATTGCACAAATTCCTAACTTTGTTTTGTTATTTATAATTGGAACTGTGGCTAATTCTTTGTTGATTGTTACGTACTTTCTCTTTTTACTTAATCATGCTATTAGTGAAAAAGTAATTATTTTGTTTTTAAAAGTAGTATCATATTTTAAGAAAAAAGATATAACCTATGTGCAACGAAAATTTGACGAAATAAGAGGTTCATTAATTAGCTTTCAAGATGGATTTAGAATAATTATAAAAAGAAAAGGATTTTTAATATTGGCTTATCTTAGCCAAATATTTCAACACCTAGCTATTTTTAGTGTACCAATATTCCTAATTAGAGCCGTAGAAGGATCTTTTCCAAATCCTTTCAGTGTTATAGCTACCACTGGTTTATTAATGATGATTACTGCACTAGTCCCAACACCAGGTACAACAGGTGGAGCAGAAGGACTAGGAGTATTCTTCTTTAGTAGCTTCTATGTAACTGCCCCTATTCTATCAGTGATATTAGTTTGGAGGATGATAACATATTATTCATCTATTTTATTTGGTGGAATATTTTGCCTTGTCAATAAAGGAAAAGCATTTGGTGATATTGACAGTGAAGTATAAAGTAATTAGTTGTAAAAATATGTAAAATAACATAAAATATAGTAGGAGATATTTTGGAGCATTTAATATTGGCTTCTGGGTCACCTAGAAGACAAGAACTTTTGAATAAACTGCACATTCCCTTTTCGATTGTTATTCCATCAATTGATGAAACACCGCTATTTGGAGAAAATCACTTAGATTATGTGCGTCGAATGGCCAAGAGTAAAGCGAATATTGTAAAAAAACAGTATCCAGGTCATCTAATTATTGGTGCAGATACAATTGTCTATAATGGAAAAATATTAGGGAAACCTGAGAATAAAGAACAGGCATATGATATGATTTCGCAATTACAAGGGAAAACACATAGTGTATTAACAGGTGTATCTATGGGTATTGATTATATGGAAACTTTTGTAGTAAAAACCTTAGTTACGTTTGTTAAAATCAGTGAAATAGAAATATTGACTTATATAGAAAGCAACGAACCTTATGATAAGGCTGGTGGTTATGCTATCCAAGGTGAAGCTGGCAAGTATATCAAGTCGATTAATGGATGTTACTACAATGTGATGGGATTTCCTCTTTCTTTAATCAATGAGCAGTTAAAAAAAATAATTTAAATATCTCCTTAAATAGAAAGGAGATATTTTTTGAAAAACAAATTAACAATGAAACAATTACCCATGATGGATAGACCCTATGAAAAACTAGAAAAATTAGGAAGTTTTGTATTGTCTGATGCTGAATTATTAGCTATAATAATTAAGACAGGTAACAAAGAAGAAACTGTTGTTGAACTAGCTAGAAAATTACTAAAAAACAATGGACTAGAATTTATTAAAAAGGCTGACTTTTCAACTTTAATTGCAATAAAAGGTATTGGTAGAGTTAAGGCAATACAAGTATTAGCATTACAAGAACTAAGTATAAGATTGAATACTTGTAAAGACGAACAAAATCAGCAATATATTAGTTCTCCTGACGATGTATCCCTATTCTTAATGGAACGAATGAGGTATTTAGAAAAAGAAGTTTTTAAATTACTAATTCTTGATAATAAGAATAAAGTAATTAAATCTGAGGATATATCTATTGGTTCATTGGATCAGACAATAGTGCATCCACGAGAAGTCTTTGTTGAAGCCATAAGGTATATGGCAAAATCTGTTATTTTAGTACATAATCACCCAAGTGGGGACCCTAAACCTAGTAAACTTGATGTTAAAACTACAAAGAGATTAATAGAATGTGGTGAGTTGCTTGGTATTAAAGTTCTTGATCACATCATTATTGGTAATGGTGTAACATATAGTTTTAAAAACTCAGGTTTAATCTGATATAATAGAAGTAATAAAGCATGGAGGAAGAGTAAGATGGGCATTTTTGGTAAAGACATAGGAATTGATTTAGGAACAGCAAATACACTGATTTTTGAGCGAGGAAAAGGTATTGTATTACGTGAACCTTCTGTAGTTGCCATTAATCAAAAAACAAAAGAAGTAATTGCTGTTGGTGAAGATGCCAAAAAAATGATTGGAAGAACACCTGGAGCTATTCAAGCAATAAGACCACTAAAAGATGGAGTTATTGCTGATTATCATAGTACATTAGCCATGCTTAAAGCACTAATTAAAAAAGCAACTGGGAAATTTCAGTTAATGAAACCACGAGTTATTATATGTGTACCAGCAGGTGTAACTGCTGTTGAAAAAAAAGCAGTTATTGAGGCAGGTCTAGAATCAGGAGCTAAAGAAGTATTCATAACAGAAGAATCAATAATGGCAGCTGTTGGCGCAGGATTACCTGTATTAGAACCCACAGGTAACATGATAGTAGATATAGGTGGTGGGACTAGTGAAGTTGCAATTATTTCTTTAGGAAGTATTGTAACAAGCACCACATTAAGAAGTGCAGGAGATAGCTTTGATGAGGCTATAACAAAATATATTCGAAAAAAGTATAGAGTATTTATTGGTGATCGTACAGCTGAAGAATTAAAAATATCAATAGGGAATGTTTATCCATCTGAGTATCCTGGAACAATGGAAATTAGAGGACGAAATATGACACAAGGACTTCCTGTAAATTTAACTATTACTGCAGAGGAAATGGCTGAAGCCATGGAAGATATTGCAGATGAGTTATATGAAGCAATTAGAAGTACATTAGAGCAGACACCTCCTGAATTAGCTGCAGATGTTATCACTAATGGAATTGTTTTAACAGGAGGAGGAGCATTAATAAAAGGTCTTGATAAATATCTATTTGAAAAAACTGGTAGAATAAGTGTAAGAATTGCTGATGAGCCATTAGATTGTGTTGTTAAAGGAACGGGAATTGCATTAGAAAATATTGATGTAATAAAAGAGGCAAGTAGAACATAAAGGAGTAATGGTGGGTACCCTTTTTAAAAATAGAAAATTTCAGATAATCATCATTATTGTGTTGTTCTTAGTGATAGCCATCATGTCCATTAATAGATTCAGTTCTGTTAATATTTTACGGAATATTGTTACAGTTCCAGTTCAATTTGTTCAAAAAATTATTGGGAATATAGATGATTCTGTAACTGAATTTTTTCAGTCCATTAAAGATTATCAATTTATTATTGAGGAAAATAATCAACTAAAAAACGATTTAAATGTTCTAACAGAAAAAAATGCCCAATTAGCTGATTTAGAGGAAGAAAATCAACGATTACGTGATGCTCTTATATTAAAAGAGCAATTCAGTTCATATCAATTAATTGGTGCAAATATCTTATCTATTAATCCGAGTAATTTTAGGTATGAAATGCAAGTTGATGTTGGATTGCTTGACAATATAAAAATAGATAGTCCTGTTATTGCTTCAAATAATGCTCTAATAGGTAGAACATATATAGTAAATGCAACTACTACTACAGTCATACCCATTATAGATGAATATAGTGGAATTAGTGGTTGGATTTTAAAAGGCGATGGTGGATTAGTTAGTATTAGAGGTAGTATTGAAATAAAAGAGTATGGACTGTTAGTTGTTGAGAATATCCCAAGTGATGTAACAATAATGACAGGTGATGTTATTGAAACCTCAGGGCTTGGAGGGCTTTACCCAAAAGGTATCATTATTGGTACGATTGATGAGGTGTTTAATGAAAATGACCCTTCTAAGAGATATGCCTATTTGCGACCTCTAGTAGAGTTTAATTCATTAAAAGAAGCTTTTATTTTAGTAACTAAGGAAGAAGAATAAATGCATAGTTATAGCGTTAAGCACATTTTGTTTTTTTTAGTTTTCTTGATTTTCCATCCTTTTTTTTCAAAGTGGTTTGGATTCAATGGATTTTCACCTGATTTTTTATTAGCAGCTGTGATGATTGCAGCCTTTAATAAAGATAAAAAACAAACATTGATTGTAGCGTTAATATTTGGATTTTTATGTGATTTATTATATTCTCATGTACTTTTCCAATATTCAATAATTTTTTTGTTAGCAACAGTTAGTGTTTGGGGGATTAATAAATTAGCAAAACGTGAAAATGTTTTGTATTTGTCCTTCTTTGGATTTATTTCAGGGTATCTTTTTTCATTAATAAAAGCTTTCTATGAATTACCTTTTACTGAAATAACTAATAAGTTTAATATTATAAATAGAGCATCTCTTATTAGTGGAGGATATTATTTTGGCGCCTTATTGTTGGTATCGTTATTTTTCCTATTTAAGTCAATGTTAACAGTAAGTAAAGTATCTGGTAATGTGGGAGGCATGAGATGAAAGAAAAGTCCACATTCAGATTTATTTTGCTTTTCTCTATTTTTGCAGCTTTAGTTGTAGGGTTATTAGTTAGATTATATTTTATGCAAATTATTGATGGAGAAGATTATTATCAAAGTACAATAAAAAATTATTCTCATAGATTTGATGAACATGCAATCAGAGGGGATATTTATGATGCCAACGGATCTGTACTAGCTTATAATGTGGAAAGTTTTAACTTATATTTATCAAAGGTCTATAAATCTACAGAAGAACTAAATGAAGCAATTGTATACCTTATGACCATACTTGATGATAATCAAGAAATTTCTACTAACCAACTTATATACTTTTATGATATTGAAAATAAACA
>JAUUZE010000025.1 GCA_030590175.1 Clostridia bacterium | reverse complement strand
TTTATTGGATATGACATTTGAAGAATTAATGTATACACAAGCAAAGTATTAAACAAACATAAGCACTTTTAAAAGTAGTGCTTATGTTGTTGGAAATTCAGGACATTTTCATATGTGGTTGACATAAATTACAACATTATTAAACATATGATTTAGATATAGCTTTTTATAAGAAAAAAATTAATATACCGAATATTTTATGAATATTTCTGTGAAATACGATATACTGAATAAATGAAAAATCAAATTCAGACCAACATTCAAAAGAAAATTTTTATTTTATGCTTTGTTGCTTATACTTTAGCTTATGTAGGTAGAGTTAACTTATCAATTGCTTTGCCAATCATGGAACAGTCTGGACAATTTAATATCTCTCTTTTAGGTATGATTGGTACTGCATTTTTCTGGGTTTATGCTGTAGGTCAATTAATTAATGGCCGTTTAGGCGATAAAATACGATTAGATTTATTTATATTTACAGGATTATTTGTATCATCAATATGTAATATTTTATTTGGGTTTACTACAATAACTTCTCTTTTAATAATTCTTTGGGCTATAAATGGTCTATTTCAGTCCATGCTTTGGGGACCTATGATGAGAATTATCTCAAGGGTCTACCCTGAAGATAAAAGAAAGAATGCTGGTTTAGCCATGTTTGCAGCGTGTATTCTTGGCTACTTACTTGTTTATTTAGGTTTAACAAAAGTAATGGTCAATGGTTATCAATTTGCTTTTATTATTCCAGGTGCATTATTACTAGTGTTTTCTTTTGTCTGGCTTATTTCTAATAGAAAAATAAATGTTGTAAAGCATATTGAAAAATCACCAACAAGTTATGGAAAACTTCTTGGTGAAAAAATAGTTATTTTGTTGATTATTTTTTGTATTCCTTTAGGATTTTTAAGAGAAGGTGTTCTTCTATTTACACCACTTTATCTTGTGAAAACCTTTGATGTTCCCTTTCATACAATTATGAGCCAAGCTATCTTAATCCCACTATTTAATTTTGGTGGTGTTATTATTGCAAGATATCTAAGCCAAAAAATAACTAATATTCATCGTGTAATAGCTATAATGTTTACTATGGGTTTAATAAGTTTAGTTAGTATTTTTATGTTTGCTAAAATTAATCTCACACTTGCAGTTTTTCTCATTAGTATTTGCTCTGCAAGTTTTTACGGAACAACTTCACTTGTAACTTCAACCATTCCAATAAGACATAAACACACCTCTACTCTTGCAGGATTACTTGATTTCTTTATTTACTTTGGTGCAGGGTTGTCAGGTTTTACAATTTTACTAATTTCTTAATTATTAACATCACTTGAATTCATTTCTTATTTATGTTATTGTATGTTGTAAATATACAAATGTATAAATGGAGTGAACGATGGATAAAAAAAGATTATATATTATTTCAGAAGATATTTTAACAGATGCAATGCGAAAAACCATACTTGCCAAAGAATTATTAGAAACCAATCAGGCTAAAAGTATTTCACATGCCATTACTATGGTAGATATTAGCCGTGGAACTTTTTACAAATATAAGGATAATATTCATAAAGTAGCTTCTGGTGTATCTGATATAGTTAGTATTTTATTATTACTAGAAGATCATTCAGGAGTGCTATCCCACGTTCTTAACCAGATTTCAAACAGTCAAGCAAATATTCTAACTATTAATCAAGAAATTCCTTTAGGTAGTAAAGCAAGGGTTTCTATATATATAGAAACAAAAAATATGAAAATGGAAACATTTGAATTACTTAATTCTCTACAATCTCTTGATGGTGTTCTTACTGTGGATTTAGCTAATGGAGGCAAATAATATGAGAGTAATTAAAATAGGAATAATTGGATTAGGCACTGTAGGTTCTGGTGTTTTAACATTACTACATAAAAATAGTGAACTTATAAAACAAAGAATAAATTGTGAAATATTAATTAAATCAATATTAGTTAATAATATTTCAAAAAAACGACAATTAGTACATTCCGCCTATCAATCACTACTAACCGATAACCCTGATACTCTATTTAATGATATCGACATTTTAATAGAAGTTATGGGTACCATTGATGTAGCTAGGAAACATATTGAATATGCCTTAAAAAATGGTATACATGTTATAACTGCAAACAAAGACTTAATAGCTTTACATGGTGGTGAATTACTTGATTTAGCAAAAAAACATCAGGTATCTCTACTTTTTGAAGCATCTGTTTGTGGAGGAATTCCTATTATTGATATGATAAGAAATTCTTTTCAAGGAAATCATATTGAAAGTATTTTAGGAATACTAAATGGTACTACAAATTTCATACTCACATTAATGGAAAGGGAAAATAAGTCATTTTCTGATGCTTTAGTAATTGCTAAAGAATTAGGCTATGCAGAAAGCGATCCTGTAAATGATATTGAAGGTTATGATGCTGCAAGAAAAATAGCTATTTTAGCTGCTATGGCTTTTAATACACGTATTCCAATTGGCGACGTTCATGTGGAAGGTATTTCAAAAATTACTCTTTGTGATATTACTTATGCTAAAGAATTAGGTTATACCATAAAATTGCTTGGTATGGCTAAAGAAAAAGATGGTTTTATTAAAGTACAAGTAAACCCTGTATTTATTCCTCTTTCCCACCCTTTAGCAAATATTAATGGTGTATTTAATGGTGTTTATCTAGAAGGTGATTTTTTAGGACCTTCAATGGTATATGGTCATGGTGCTGGAGCTTTTCCCACAGCAAGTTCAATCGTTGGTGATTTGATTTCAACCATTAACTCAATTGACAGTAAAAACTTCACATGGTGTACTTGTTTTAGGGACTTAAAAGTAAAAGATGTGCTTCAAACCCATTCTAGTTTTTACATTAGAATGACAGTTGATGATCAACCAGGTGTATTAGCTAGTATTTCTAGTATCTTTGGTTCTCACAATGTGAGCATTTACTCTGTTGTTCAAAAAAAATCTATAGAAGGTCATGCAGAAATTGTTATGATTACTCATAAAGTACGAGAATCATCCATGTACGATTCAATAACTGTATTAAAAAGTTTACATGTAATAAAGAAAATAGATTCTGTAATAAGAGTGGAGGATGAACAATCATGATATATAAAGGATTAATTAAAAAATATGCAGCCTACTTACCCATTACAAAGGCTACTCCCTCACTAACCCTATTAGAAGGAAATACACCGCTAATTAAAGCAATAAATTTATCAAAAAAGTATGGAGTTTCAATATACTTTAAATATGAAGGATTAAATCCCACTGGTTCATTTAAAGATCGAGGAATGGTTGTTGCAGTAGCAAAAGCCATTGAAGAGGGTTCTAATCATATTATATGTGCTTCAACTGGTAATACTTCTGCATCAGCTGCAGCTTACGCAGCAAGGGCTAATATTAAATGTAGCGTTATTATTCCATCTGGTAAAATTGCCTATGGTAAGCTAGCACAGGCATTGATTTATGGTGCAAATGTTATTGCAGTTGATGGAAATTTTGATGAAGCATTAGATATTGTCAAAACACTTGCAGATAAATACCCTATAACACTTGTTAATTCTATTAACCCATATCGCCTACAAGGGCAAAAAACATCTTCATTTGAAATAGTTGATGATTTAGGAGACTCTCCTGATTATCTATGCTTACCAGTTGGTAACGCAGGTAATATCACAGCTTATTGGATGGGTTTTAATGAATATTTATATAAGCATAAGTGTACTTCTCTACCAACAGTATATGGATTTCAAGCTAAAGGATCTTGTCCAATAGTGGAAAATAGAATTTTTACTCATCCTGAAACAATCGCAACTGCCATTAGGATTGGCAATCCTGTTAACTGGGACAATGCTAATAAAGTAGCTAAACAATCAAAAGGTGATATAACAGCTATTACTGATGAAAAAATTGTAGAAGCATATAAATTACTCGCTTTAACTGAAGGAATTTTTGCAGAACCTGCTTCATGTATTTCACTAGCAGGAATATTACAAAAAATCCAGTTAGGTGAAATAAAAAAAGGAAGCACTGTTGTTGGCATTTTAACAGGTAATGGATTAAAAGATCCTGACAGCGCAATTAATAACATTAAAAAAGTAGAAAGTATTGCCTGTGATGAGAAAAAGATTAAGGAAATAATATTTAATGAATAAAAAAATAACCATAAGAGCACATGCTACAACAGCTAACCTAGGTGTACTTTTTGACTGTGGTGCAATGGCAATAAATGAACTTTTTACAGATGTAACTTTTTCTTTATTAGATAGTAAAACAATTATCACTGTTAATGGCTATGGTGAAAATATTATTCCAACTAATGAGAAAAATGTAGCTTATCAAGCAATCAATGAATATGCTATTAAAACGAATATTTCACTACCTGGTTTCTCACTACATATTAATAACCATATTCCTTTTAAAGGAGGTTTAGGTTCATCGGCTGCTTCTATTATTGGAGCACTTAAAGTAATCAATGAATATTATAACCATCTATTAAGTAATGAACAATTATTCTCTATTGCTCTTAAAATTGAAAAACATGGTGATAATCTATTAGGTTGTCTACTTGGGGGATTTACTCTTTATAAACCAAATCTCTTTATAAGCCACCCTATTTCAAGTAAATTACAAGCTGTTATTACTATACCTAACTATCATGTTTCTACTAATAATTCCAGAAAAACATTACCTCTTACTTACACAAAAAAAGATACAGTTACTGCATTGCAAAACTCAGCTTTATTAACTTATGCAATTATTAATAATGATTTTTCTGTTTTTAAGGACATACTAGAAAATGATGTAATACATGTGCCATATAGAGAAAGTAGTCAGAAAATATTTAAAGAAGTTAAACTTTTTGCTAAAAAGCATCAATCGCTAGGAACAACAATTAGTGGATCTGGCGCTGCCATTATTTCATTTGTTTTAAAAACAAAACAATATGAGTTATTTAATGAGTTAAGTAAAACTTTTCCAGACTGTAAAATAATCCCCATATCTTTTACTAATAATGGGGCTACACAAATCAAATAAATTCATATCTTCTATTGGTTTTTTATTATTTTTTTCCTATGAATGAAGTAAGCATTAATCTCTGCACCAATTAAAATAATAATACTTAACCAAAAAATCCAAATCATAAATACAAAGAGACTTCCTAAACTACCTAAAATCCAAGAAAAACTATTTAAATTAGCAACATAATATGAAAAGAACTTAGATAAAGCCATCCAAATAGTTGAAGTAAAAATTGCACCAGGTAATGCATATCTAATTTTAATTTTCATATTGGGTAAGTAAAAATAAATAGCTGTCATTACTAATAGTAATCCTAACACAGGTGCATAAGTTCTTAGAACATTAAATACATTTACAAATGGAAGATCTTTTAATACTAACAATGATAGTGTTTTACCCATAACTAATAAATAGAATAAAAAGACAATCATGACAAAGATTCCAATTGTAAAAAAGATACTAACAGCTTTTGCTTTAATTAATCTTCTACCTTGATCAATTTCATAAATATTATTAAAGGCTTCAATCAATCCATGAAAAGATCTAGAAGCAAACCAAATTGTAGCTATTGTTGTAAATACTAAAACAACTATGTTCTCTGGTATATTCACTTCAGATGTAGCATTAGTAAAAACAAAACTAACAGTATCTGGTAAGATACTGTTAATATTTTCAAACACATCATTTACAAAATCTGGAAAGAAGCTAGCAATGTAAGCTACTACTACACTAATTGTTAAAAAAGCAATAATATTGTAATATGAAACTTGTGCTGCACTTTTCATCAAATCATGTCTGTCTATTTTTTTCAATAATTCTTTAATCGCCTTCACTTACCTATTATACCACTTTTTACAATATAGCAAATACTAATTATTATCTTATTTAAGCACTTTATAAAACCCTAAAAATCAAATAAATCTTTAATACGTTGGAAAAGAGTTTTCTTTTCAGGTTCTACAATAATTTTTTCACTTTCTAAAGATCCATTAATAGATTTTGAAGATATTACATATTGTAATGAGTTAACCACATTCCTAGAGTCAACAAAAGAAGTATATTCAATCGCTTCTCCTGTAAAAGAGTTAAACAAAGAGGTAATTGATGATGCAACCTCATTTAATCCTTCTTTAATTGCTACTTGACCCAAATTAATTGCTTCTGCTTTTTCTGGCATATCTTTGAAACCATCATATAGTAATGTATATCCAAGTGATATTTCATCAATGGCAGAAAAATAGGCTTGATAATATACTCCTTGCATCCTTGTACTATTTGCTAATTGAGTAAAGTTATTATTGAATACTTCATACTTAGTAGCCAATTCATGTAATCCATTAGCATTCGCCTGATAACCTTCTACTACTGTTGTATATGTACCATTGATTAAAGCAATAGCCATATATTCATCAATAACTCCTTGTGCTAACGCTTTAACAGATGGAATATTACTGTGAACTAATTCATTGGCTAATAAAAGCAATTGTTGATGTGAATTATCAAGTTCATTTAAAGCATACTGTAATTGATTAAATCCTTCTGTTACAAGATTATTTCCCTGGTCAACAGTATCAAGCCCTTGCAATAGCTTGCTTGATCCATCAAGTAATTGATTGACACCTTCATTAAATTGGTTACCACCTTTAAGTAATTCTTGTCCAGAATATGATAATTCTGCTAAACCAAGTTGCATTTCATTCATTCTAACTGCAATTACATTTAACCCATTTACAAATTGAGAACTTCCGTTAGCCAATTCATTCATAGCATTTGATAATGATAAAAACCCTTGTGGAGCTTCATCAATTGAAGCAACCATAGACGGCGGTAATGATAATGAAGAATAAATCATTGAAATAACTATAGGTTCTAAGGTCATATAATCTGTCATAAAAGATACACTCATTGTCTTATTCTCTCCTTGAAGTATTGTATCAGTAATCGTTATAAGCTGCCCTGTTAGTACAGTTGTTGCACCAAATGTGTTTAAGTCAGTTACAGCTTGATTGTCTATCTTCATGGTAATCTGAGTTAGTAGATTGTCTCTTAATACTTTTTCACTATAAAGGTTTTGGGTCACACTCACATTTATTTTAACTAGTCCACTTTTACCTCCAAGTTGTTCCCCACTAATAACTTGTCCATCAAGAGAATAACTGATTTCTAAGTTTATTGGTAAATCTTTTTGTAATGTTCCTTGATAATATAAGCCACCTTTTATTACTTCGCTCTCTGTAAAAGTAATTATATCACCATCAATATTAGGTACTGAGGAACTACTTAAGTTAGTAACTTGATTGTATTTACCATAATCAATATATGTATTAGTTGATGATTGTAATCGATTCACAACATACAAGTTGGTAATTGTACCGTCATAATCAGTTATTGCATAAACTGTTTCATCCTTAATAGATACTGTTGAGGCATTTGCTGTTAGGGTAATAATTGATATAAAAATAATTATTACTATTAAAATTTTAAGATATTTGTTTTTCATTTTTTTTAGCTCCTTTTAAGGTTGTTTTATTAATAAATTTATCCAACATAGATAATAGTTGTGGCAGAATTAATAGCACCATGGCTAAACTGATTAGTGCTCCTCTACCAATTAATATACCTAATTGAGATAATTCAGGTTGTGTAAATATAAAACTTATGGTTAATCCAGCTGCCCCTAGTACAACAGCTGAAGTAAATATTGAATGTCCACTTCTTTCTACGGCATATACAGCCGCTTTTTTTGGAGAAAGTGTCTTTCTACCTTCTTGATAATAGCTTGTTAATAGAATTGCATAGTCAATAGTCGCTCCTAACTGGACAGCAGATACAATCATATAACCAATAAACATCATTGATTGTCCACTATAATATGGTATCGACATATTTATGAAAATAGACGATTCAATTACTAATAATAAAATTAGTGGGATACTAATTGATTTAAAAGCTATAAGAATAATTAATCCTACACCTAAGATTGATAGAAGATTAACAACTTTAAAATCTTCTGTAGTTACTTGCTTCATATCCATGACTACTTTTGAATTACCTGTCAAGTAATACTCATCATAATAACTAATGACTAACTCTTCTATTTTTTCAAGTTGTATGAAGGTTTCATCACTTTCAATCTCTCCTGTGATATTAATAATATATCTAGAATAATTTTCACTTAAAAATTCAACTTTTATGAATTCAGGTATTAGTTCATCTGGAATAGTTGGATCAATTAATGTGTAATATCCTTGAATGCTAGCAATACCATCCATATTAACTAAATTATTAACTAAACTAACTTCATTAGTCATCTCTCCTTTTGGTAATAATAATATTACTTGATTAGGAAACCCAAATACCTCACTAATTTGCTGGTTTATATATAATTGTTCTTCATTATCACCAGTTTTTGAATAAAAATCAAAATCATTTTGACTTTGTGCTAAGTAACTAACAAATGTTATTAATAACACAAGTATTAGTAATAATATTTTTAATCGTCCTCCAAGTTTTTGTTGCATCTTTTTAAAAGAAGGTAGTAATACTCTATGACTACTTTTATCTATCATCTTTGTACTTATTAAAGCTAGTACAGGTAATAATGCAAGTACTGAAATTAGACTTAAGAGAATTCCTTTTGCCAGAACTAACCCCATATCCATTCCAATAGTATAACTCATGAATATTAACGCTAGAAATCCTGCAATTGTAGTTGATGCACTTGAAAAGATCGCTTTTATAGAACCACTAATAGCTCTTCTCATAGCTAACTTAACATCATCTGTTTTTGTTTTTTCTTCTGCAAATCTATGTAGTAAGAAGATAGAGTAATCCATGGAAATAGCTAATTGTAAAATTGATGCTGAAGTAAATGTTATATATGATATTTCACCAAAAATAATATTAGTACCCATATTCATAACTATAGATACCCCAGTAATAATAAGAAATAGTACTACTTCAAATACAGAATGGGTGAAGGCAATTAAAATAGCAATAATAATAATAACTGCAATTATTATACCCCACAAAATATTTGCACCAATGGAATCAACTGTATTAGTAGCATCTATAGCTGAGCCACTTAATCCGTCATTTTCACTTAATAATTCTTCAATGATTAGAACCGCTTCTCTTGTAATATCATGATAATCATGTTCTATAAATATAATTTGTAATAGTGCATGTTCATTAGAATAATATGAGCTAACCACTTGTTGATCAAATTGATTCAAAGGAATTGTTAAATCATAATAATCATCTAACCATATAACTCTATCTACTCCATTAATCTGTTCAATTTGTTTTCCCATTAATATAGCTTCTTGTATGGTTACCTGATCAAGATAAGCATAAGCTTGTCCATTGTAAGTAAACTCCTCTTGTAATATGTCTACTCCTTTTTTTGATTGAGTATCCTCTGGTAAGTATTTAGACATATCATAGTTTTGAGGTACTAATAGCATTAATATAAATGTGATAAAAAATAGAATTGAAAATATTACAATTATTAATTTCTTATGATTCACAACAAAATTAGCAAATAATTTCATTTACTGTCTCCTTCTACTGATTGTTTAATCCTATTCCTTTTAATAGTAAAATGAGATAGTTTTATAGGGTGAATTAAGTCACCCATAAGGGTGAATTCAATTAATATTATAAATTTTATTATTATTTCAAACTAAATAAAACATTTTCGCTAAATCTAAATTCTAAATGGCCATATGCATATGCTGCGATATCATATGGGTCATAAAAAATAGTTAAAAACCCATCTTGAATGAAGAATTTTGGTTGATCTTCAATCCCCATGAATTCTTCTATAACATACGAAAATTCATCAGAATATCCAATAAACTCCTTATCATTATCAAAAATTTCTTGATTTATTGCATCGTAAAAGTTATATCCTTCTTCAAATAAGTCAGTAAATGTATAAAGATAACCGTCAGATAATCTAAAAGTAAATCCATATGAGTTAATGTTACCATGGGCTCCTCCCATAAAAAAGTAATTACTCACCATCAAACTAATATAATCTTGTTCAATCGATTTAATTTCTACCCAATAATCAAGAGCATGTGCCCAAGGAGTCATCCCTGCTGTTAACGATTCATAGTCAGCTTCTGCATAATTGTTTATTTCCTCTTTTTTAAGATTAGCATGATTCATTAATATATCATTAATAGTAGTTTGAGCTTGTTCGTTAGCTAATCCTGAAATCTGAGGAATTGTCATATTAATATTTAAATTTAATTCTTCATTGCTTATAACATACTCTTCATAAGTAACTACTGCATTATTAGTAGGTGTTGGAATTGGTGTGTTTGTTGTTTCTGTAATTGTTGTTACTGTTGTCTTAGTTGGTTGTTCTTCTATAGTAGAAGGTTGGCAACTAGTGTTAACTAATAAGAAAACGCAAATAATTGTTATTATTATAATCTTTTTCATAATCCCTCCTAAGCTCTATTAATTACATTATATCACTCTTTTTTTTAATACCAAAAACATGCATAATGTATTTCTATTTTATAAAAACAACTTTTGGAGTTATATCCAAGTTATACTTAATATTTATAAGTTTTCCTTCACTAATTTCAAGTTCTATCTCACTTCCATCACAATTATATTGCCATAAACCATTAAATTTAGGATACACATATATTTTATCAATTATTCCAATCTTATTAAATGTACGTAGTCTTGGTTTTGCATAGGGTATTATTGCATCTGCTTTAACATACATAGGGAGTATATCGATTATTGATTCTACTTTACTATATCCACATTTAATTTCTTTATTACTATGAAAATCATACCAACCTGCTTCACATTCAGGTAGATATACCCACCTATATTTACTTTCATTTAATGGTTTTACTATTGGAGCAATTAATAAATTACTACCAAACATATATTCATCATCAATGGTAAATGTATTTCTATCATTTGGAAATTCTAGTATAAGGTGCCTAGCTAACGGAATACTTTCTTTAACTGATTTATTGGCTTGATTAATAATATATGGTAATAATTTGTAACGAAGGATAGCATACTTTTTAAAAACTTCTGCTGCTTGTTCTCCAAATGAAGACGGCTCACGACTATTAGTATTACCGCCTCCATGGCAACGGGAATGGCTAGAAAACAATCCTAGTTGTGCCCAACGAATATACAGTTCTGGAGTAGGTCGCCCAATAAAGCCACCAATATCGTGAGAAAAAAAGATTATCCCAGAAAGTCCAACTGAGAGCATTCCTATCATGGTTCCAATAAGTCCTGCCCAATTACTTTGACAATCTCCACCCCAGTGTATTGGATAACGTTGACTACCTGCTGTACCACTTCGCGCCCAAACAAGAGTATTTTTACTTACCTCTTGAAGCGCATTATATATAACATGATTATATGCTAGCGAATAGTAATTATGAAAATTCTTTCCATCAATATTTTTATATATTGCATTCGTTGGTATTCCTTCACCAAAGTCAGTTTTAATTGCTCCTACACCTTTTTTTATAAGATTTGCTATCATATCCCCATACCATTTATTAGCTTGTGGATTTGAAAAATCTATTATTGCATCATCAATCCAACTACCCTTTACATATTCAGGATAAACATAAGGTTTTTCATCTTCTCCCTGTGCTAGATAATTATTTTCCATAGCTACTTTTAAATTTTTATTATCTTTTCTTGGAATAAAGTTATATTGCCATAGGCTTATTGATATCCCCTTTTCTTTTAGTGAACTTATTTTCTCAATTGGATTAGCAAACCTTTCTTTTGAAAATTCAAGATCACAATTCCAATCATCTGTGAACCATGCTGTATCAAGATGTATTACATCAAAGGGAATTTCTTTTTCATCCATATCAGCAATAACTTCATCTACAACATCCCAAGACATATAACTATTTCTACTCATCCAAAGACCAAATGACCAAATAGGTGGCATTTTAGCTTTACCTGTTAATTTTGCATATTTTTTTAATATTTGAACTGGACTATCATCGCATATAATATAATACTCCATATAATCCCCATCAGTACCAAATGTAATTGCTCCACTATCACGAGTACCTATTTCCCATACAATCTGACCATAATTATTTAAAAATAAGCCATATCCTTTTGTTGACCAATAAAATGGAATATTTATATATGTTCTCTTACTAGTTGTTCCAATGGCATCTTTATTCCAAAAGTCTGTTTCTTTACCTGTACGTTCTATATGATCAAAACGCTCTCCTAGGCCATAGATTTTCTCTCCACCATCAAGGGTTAATGTTTCATATATTGCACTCTTATTATCCTTTTTAGCAAATGACGTCCTAAAAGAATCACTAATCCATGTTTCATATCCTTTTTCTGAAAAGATAATTTCTCCATTTGGTTTATATACTTTTATTAAAAATGGATACTTTTCTATTCTAATGGTAACTTTATTAGTTTTTAGTAATAAACAATCATCATCTTCAATTGTTTCTATAATAATACTATTGTCAGCTTTACCAATTAGCATTTGTGTTGGCATATTACTTAAATCAATGTTTTCATTTACAACTTTACCTTCATTCATTCTAACCTTGATTATGTTATCTTCAAAAAAGTCTATTTTTACAAAACCATATTTAATTAATGAATCTTCTTCCTCATTTAAGCAATTCATCATTGTTTCGTGTGTCCAAAAGTGTCTATTAATAAATGATTTTGCTTTTACTACTATCTCTACACCTTTTGAAGTGATTATGTATGACTCTATACTAGATAACACATTAAAAGGGACATTATTTCCATCCATAAAACCTTTTACATGATTATCCTCATAAAGGGTATATAAGTTGTCCCCTTTTGCTATATTATTTTTATCAATATCAATTTGTTTAAAATCTTTATCATCCATTTATATAGTCTCCTAAGTACTTATTAATAATTTCATTATACTCATCTTTACATAAATTACAATAAGATACTTATTTACTTTTTTTATATTAATTATAGATAACAAAAAAAGCCTATATTACTAGACTTTTTTAAATAAAGTTTGGTGGAGGCGGCGGGAGTCGAACCCGCGTCCGTAACCGTTTCCACAAAAGATTCTACGAGTGTAGTTTATATTTTAAATTTCCCAATCAGTACATTATACAAACAAACTATACTGGTGGTAGCTTCTAAAAACCAAGTTACCCTAGAAGCATTAGGCAACCAAGTTCAAGTGTTTGACCTGCTAACACATAAGGCCTGAAAAATGGCACCCTGATCCAGGATACAGGTCTCCTGGGAGGATGAGCTGCCTATGTTAGGCTGCTGCTAAAACAGTGTTATCTGCGTTTAGTTTAAAGTTCCCGTTTTTTAAAGAGGCCAACGAGAATCCTCTACTCGCTACTTAAGTTTCTACAACCACGTCGAGACCATTGCGCCCCCATGATTAACGTTTAAAATCTTTTAGTTTAATATCTATCTGCCGTTTAGCATCTCTCTTGGCAATGTCATCACGTTTATCATACATTTTCTTCCCTTTTGCCAAGGCTATCTCGATTTTCACTTTACTCCTTCTAAAATATAATTTCGTTGGAATCAGCGAATATCCTTTTTGCTGAATCTTACCAATCAGTTTCCTGATTTCGGATTTGTGAAGTAATAACTTTCTGTCTCGATCACTCTCTACATTATTAATATTCCCTTTTTCATAAGGACTAATATGTAAACCGATGATATATACTTCTTCATGCTTAATCATTGCATAACAATCTCTGAAGTTGACATTACCCTGCCTAATTGATTTCACTTCAGTTCCCACTAGTACCATGCCTGCTTCAAAGGTATCTTCAATGAAGTATTCATATCTAGCTTTCTTATTGTTAGCTATGATTTTTACATCTTCCATTAGCTTCACTTTCATATATAGATAAGAAAAGAGCCATAGCTGTCACGACTCTTTTTTATCTCTATTTGGCTCCTCAAGTTGGACTCGAACCAACGACCCTTCGGTTAACAGCCGAATGCTCTACCAGCTGAGCTATTGAGGATCATAGTGCCAATTTTGACACTTTCTATATTATACTGATAACACTTGATTTGGTCAAGAAAAACTTATATATTCCTAAGGTTTAATCATTCGCAAATAATTGATATTTGCTTATCGATTTCAGTAAACTCTGTAAAATAAATTGTATAACCTTTAGAACTTTTTGGTACAGAACCTCTCATGTTAGTAGTATACATATGCTTTTTAAAGGCAGGTCCAATTTTCATAGTATCTTTTTTATACTTCACAGTAACATATCCTTGATGAGGTATTATATCTTGACTTGCATTTCCTTTTACAGTAAAATGTTCTCCCTCAATAATTGAACCTGATGTAACTACAAATTCTGCTTTAAAAGGCACTCTATCTGTTCCTTTAACCTTAATATCAATATTAACTGTTGTATTAACAATAGTTACATCCACTAAAAACTTTAATCTTTGTACATTACAAGTTTTTCTCAAGCTATGATCCATTTCTTTCCACACACTAGTTGGTGGTTTTTTATCAAATGGTTTCCAATAACGATCTTCTGCTGAAAACTCCATTGAAATTACATTTCCATTTTTAGTGATTTTTTCTGGTTTAAACTGTGCAAGCATAAAAAATGAAGCACACAATCTTACATAAACTTTTAAATCGCCTTTTTGTACAAACAAAAAGTTTGCATTATTTCCAATAATTGAAACAGAAAAATCATCGTGTATTTTTCTATAAATACTTGAAATTGGGTTATACATTTCATAATTTGATTGTAATTTTCCTATTTTAGGCTCAAAAGTTTGTAATTTTTCTTCTAGCATATATAACCATAACACATCAGGTACAGCCCTATTATATCTAATGGTCTGTTCCATTACTTGATGGGCAAATGCTGCATACTTTTCTTCTTTTAATATATATGCACCTAGTAAATATATGGCAAAATATCTTGTTGGATAAAACCCCATAGAAGGATCGCTTTCTCCTTTATCTTTTCTAGCTGAATTTTGAGTAAAAATAGTACCATCTGGCTCTATATACTTAAATAACAAATCCATATTTGCTTGAAGGTGATTATATAAATATGGTAAATCAAGTTCTTTTGCAATAATAAATAGAGCACGATCATTAACCTCATTATACATACCAGGAGACCTCTCAGTAAATTCTCCATACTCATCAATATCAATTCCTTCATCAAGATATTTAAGAGCTAATTTTTTTAACTCTTCTCTCTTTGTAACGTTAAATACCATTGAAGCTGCAGCTGCAATCATCCATCTATGATTAGGTGTACGATGACCACTACTAATAAATCCATTACCCATGGTATCAAGCACCCTATATACCTGTAAAGTTACATCTTTTTCTTCTTCAGTTTTAGCATTTTTAATCATGATTCTATAAGCTCTAACTACATTAATACAATCAAAAGATGATGGTGTGAAAAAGTCAGATATCAAGCAATCTCCTGATCCATCAGGTCGAACTGTATTAAAATAAAATTGAATATATCCTTTAATCGTTTCTAATACTTGCTTATTTTTATAAAATTTATTTTGTTCACAATAATACCCTGCTGTTAAATGCATCATCTGTGATACTGTAGCATATTGCTCTGATAATCCATAACCATCAATATGACCTTTGTAAAATACACTATCTTTATCTTGATTAATAGTAGCCATTGCTAAAGGTATTCGATCTTCATTAGCTTCAATAACTTTTTTATAAAACTCTTTCATTCCACTCTCCTAGTCTTTATACTCACTTAATAATTGTCTAAAATATACATAATTTTCAAAACCTACTTCTTCTGGAACACCATGATCACAGGTTGGTATATATCCTCCCCGCTTTTTCATATATGGCATAATTCTCTCAACTTCAATTTTAATAGCCTCTTTTGAAGTTGCTAATATTCTCTTATCAAATCCCCCACTAATTAACAAATTTGGATATTCTTTAGCAGTTCTAACCACATCACATCCAGAGGCCACTTCAAATGGACTTAAATAGTCCATACCAAGTTCACCATATAAGTCAATTACAGAATCAGAATATCCATCTGTATCCAAATGGAAATATACATGATTCTTAGCTATATTACGTTTTTTAATATTTTCTATTACTTGCTGGTAATAAGGAAACAAAAATTCATTAATCATGTCAGGTGAAATTAGTGGAGCTCGATTATAGCATATATCTTCTCCAATAAAAAACTCATCAATTGAAACATTTTCTTGATATTTAGCTGCGATTGTATCAATTAGATTAACCCATGATTCCATACATTTTCTAATAAGTTCTGGATTATCATAAACCATATATAAAACATCAACAGGACCTATAAGTGAACGAAGGTACATATATCCACCAACAACATTTAATACAATCATTTTCCCATCTGCCTGTGCTTTTTTTGCTTTTATCATTTGATTATCAAAATCACTAAATCTCTCTGGAGATGCAGGGTTTAATCGCCATTCACAAAGTTTCTCCCAAGTTTTTTCATCTTTTACAGGATGATCAATATATTCAGGCATGAATCCACTTCGTTTATTCTTAAAATACAAAACATGACGACCTGCTCTATCCTGTTCAACTTCATGTTTGCCTCTGTCTTCAATTAATTTTACTTCAAAAGATGGACTAAATGATGCTTCACACCAACCTAATCCACCTAAATTATGTATTCCATTTTTTTCAAACCCAAACAATTCATCAAGATTAGTTTTATCTGTAATATATCCATCTTTTTTCCATTTATCCAGTGAATAAAAGCCAAATTCCATCTGCATAATTCCTGCATCTTTTTTCATACTGTAAAAATCACGAACTCTTTTACCCTCTTTAATCATATAGTCCCCTTTTTTGCCTCATCTTTCTCTATTATCATTCATTGTCATTGTAAATTCAAGCAAAAAAAGAAAAGACACTTCAATAAAGAAATGTCTTTTCATATAATTCCGGCAGAGACCTATTTTCCCGGGTCGTTACCAACCAAGTATTTTCAGCACTGTAAATCTTAACTTCCGTGTTCGAGATGGGAACGGGTGTGTCCTTTACGTAATAACCACCGGAAATGCCTTTGATACTGCATATCCGTTTTAGAAAATTTCATCATCAACTAACCAATTACATTTAGTTTCCACTACCTATAAAAGGTCAAGCCCTCGACCTATTAGTACCAGTCAGCTTCATATATTACTATACTTTCACATCTGGCCTATCAACCACGTAGTCTACATGGGGTCTTACTCTCTTAAAGAGATGGGATATCTAATCTTAAAGGAGGCTTCACGCTTAGATGCCTTCAGCGTTTATCCTTTCCAAACTTAGCTACCCAGCTATGCATCTGGCGATACAACTGGTGCACCATTGGTTTGTCCATTCCGGTCCTCTCGTACTAGGAACAGCTCTTTTCAAATATCCTACGCCCACGACAGATAGGGACCGAACTGTCTCACGACGTTCTGAACCCAGCTCGCGTACCACTTTAATCGGCGAACAGCCGAACCCTTGGAACCTTCTCCAGCTCCAGGATGTG
>JAUUZE010000032.1 GCA_030590175.1 Clostridia bacterium | reverse complement strand
ATCTTCATTGGGGAAGTGAATATATCTTAGAACCAGCTAGTTGGCAAGAAACATTAGCTAAACGAATATTTACATATGGTGCTGACATCATTATTGCAACACACCCACATGTGGTTCAAAAAAGTGAGGTTTATAATATTGATGGTGAGAATAAATATATAATTTATTCGACTGGTAACTATATATCAAACTTTAGTAGAAATGATTTAGCTAGTAGAAATAATAAGCTATATACAGAAGATGGGGTAATGGTACAAGCAACCTTTATAATTAATGATGAAAATATTATATTAGAGCAGGTAACCCATATTCCTACATGGCCATATAAATATATAGAAGATGATAAAATTGAATATAGGATTATTCCTATTCAAGATACTAAAACACTAAAATTACAAAACTATGGAGATATACCTAATGTTGCGTATATGATTGAAGAAGCAATAAAATCATATTATAGAACGTTTGAGCGAGTAGTTAATTTTTCAATTCAATAAAAAAGGTCTTCGTTTTGAAGACCTTTTTGTTGTTTAGATATTTAATTTCTTATCCAGGAATATTCCACTTGTAATAAACATACCAATTGCCATAAACCAATTGAAAATTAGTGAAATCCATATACTAATTGAAGTACTATCTAATATATTTGCTTCTAATCCCCCAATAAGCTCTTGGCTAACAGTTGGTTCAAGGCTCATTAATACCAATGAAACAATTGATACACCAATAGGTAAGACTATTATTAATCCAATAGCTATTAAAGCAATTATCCATCCTTTGCTTTTATTATGTCCTAGAATTGTTTTTGACAATACTATTAAGAAAATTATTGTCATAATCCAATATAACCATTCACCAATTACAGACAATACAACAGCAAATGTAAAACCAGAAGGTATATAAGCATATAGCTCTTTTAGGATCTCAAAACCACCTAATATATTAATATACAATATGGAGTAACCTACAATGATTACTAATAATCCTAATGTTGCTAATAAGCCTGTTAGTATTTTAGATGTAAAGATTTTAAATCTACTTACAGGAAGTGAAAATAATAAAACACCATTTCTATTCCATACTTCTCGTTGCTGTAAAATCATGAAAATAAGCATACCTAGACCAACTCCATAAATTAATAAAATCATCATTAAAGCTGGTACTATAATATTAAAACCAAGTTCAGGATCACCATTAATTGCAAAAGGTAATGGTAGAGCACCAAATACTAAGGTTATTACAGTTACTAATAATAAGTATAATTTGTTTCTATTTAATTCATATTTAATTAGATTCATCATGAGCCAAATACCTCCCTATATTTATTAGCTACCGATATGCCTTCGTTTTCTCGTAAGTTTTCTACATTTCCCATATAAACAATTTTGCCTTTGTCTAACAAAATAGCTTCATCTAAAATAGGTTCAAGTAATTCTACTAAATGGCTAGATATTATGATAGCAGCTTCTTCATAAGAGTTATCTACAATAGTTTTAATAATACAATCTCTGGTTAATAAGTCTATTCCATTTAGTGGCTCATCTAGCATAATGATTTGTGCTTTTCTTGATAAGGTAACAGCCACTCGTAATTTAGCAGACATTCCAGAAGATAAAGCACTTACTTTAATTTGCTTTGGTAATTCCATTTCATCAAGTAAATTCAAATATGTTTCCTGATTGAAATCTTCAAAAAAATCACTATAAAAATTTCCAACATCAACTAATTTCATGCTTTTATAAATAAAAGATTCAGTAGGCATATAAGCCACTGTAGCCCTAGTTGTAACTGACGGTTTTTCTCCATTAATTAATAGTTGGCCTGATGTTGGTTGCATTAAGTTAGCAATAAGTTTCATTAATGTGGTTTTACCACTTCCATTAGGACCTAAAAGACCATAAACCTTTTTACTCTCTAATGTTAGATTAATACTACTAAGAGCCATTCTATTTTGATAAATTTTTGTTAGTTTTTCGGTTTTTAATAAACTCATATTATGTTAATCCTCCTTTTTTATCTCTTCAATTATTTCATCTTTACTAAATCCTAAATCGCTCATATTTGATAAAAAGCTATTCAATAAGTTATCTGCCATAGTTCTTTTTAAATCTTCTTCTAGTTTAAGATTATTCATTAAAAAGGTACCAACACCTTTTTTAGAATAGCAGATATGTTGTAATTCTAGCTCCTTATATACTCTAGCAGCTGTATTAGGATTAATCCCATAGGCGATTGCCAATTCTCGCGTAGAAGGGAATTGTGGATTATGACTAAAATCACCGTTTACTATTCGCTTTTTTATATCATCAATAACTTGTTTATACATTGGTTGATTGTTGTCATATGTAAGCAATTAAAACACCTCCTCACTACTGTGTTAGGTAAATAGTACAGCAATACGGAGGTGTTGTCAATATTTTTTTACTTTTTAGTTATTTTAACCAGTTCTCTAAGTTTTCACTAACAAATTCATCATCATTTAGATGAGGATACATTTTATAAACTCTATCAATTTCATCACTTTGACCAGGAGATAGGCATTCACTATTAGATAGACAAAGGATATTTTCCATTAATCCTTGTCGGCGTAATACTTCATGAATACCAGAAATACATCCCTTATATTCATTTTGAGGATCAAAAAACGCAGCATTACAATCAGTCATTTGAATATTCATGGTTAACCAAGCAGGGTCAATGGACTCTTCATTTTTTCGTTGTATTTTAATGGCATCAAATAGTTCAACAGCTTTTTTTGTCCATACTGCAAAATGACCTAATAGACCACCTACAATTTGTTTTTCAACCATTTTCCCATTAATATTAAATTGATATCTAGTAAATAAATCTGCAATAATATTATCATCATTTCCTGTATACAAAGCAACTTTGTCTTTTCTAGAAGAAGAACAGACTGCTCTAACCACATCTAATGTATAGTATCTATTAAAAGGTGCCATTTTAATGGCCATCACATTGGTGATTTCAGCAAATTGTTTCCAGAAATTAAAACTTAGCATTCGTCCTCCAACAGCTGGTTGAAGATAAAAACCAAAAACAGGCATAATCCTAGCTACTTTTCTGGTTCTATCAAGTAATTCATCTTCACTTAAATGACCTAAACCACCCATACTTAAAAGAGCTAAATCATAATTTAATAAAAGGGCAATTTTGGCTTCATTAATTGCTTGTTCTGTATCACCACAAACACCAGCAATTTTTAAAAATGATCTGCTTAAATTAGCTTTATCTACTTCTTCACTAGCTAACCGTAGAACTGGTTCATATAGATTGTATTGTGGGTCTCTTATTTCAAATTGAGTAGAATGAACACCAACGGCTATTCCTCCTGCTCCTGAGTCAATATAGTACCTTGTTAAGGCGCGTTGATATTTCTCGTTTAATTGTTTATCAGCAGTTAATGCTAATGGATGAGCTGGAATAACACATCCATCTAATAGAAATTCACGTTTTTTAACCGATAGTTTTGCTGGCATTAAAAGTCACCTTTTCTTTCTTGGAAATGAGTTGGTTTATCAATAGTTTGACCATCTTTAGAAATCCAATTGGCAATTAGAGAAATCATTGTTTCAACTGAAGTCTGATTTCTTCCATATATTTTCTCACATTTACTTGAATTACTTAATAGACATTGCTTACTTTCTTCACCTTCAAAAATTGGTTCAATACCAAAATGCTTACCAAATAAATTTGCTAAATCTTTGACACGTAGGATTTCTTTTCCTGTAACATTAAGGATATCAAGAGGATAATCACAATGTAATAAACTTCTAATGGCAATTTCATTCGCATCTCCTTGCCAGATTACATTTACATTAGAAGAAGTAATGTTCAATGGTTTTTTATTATAAACAGCTTTTCCTATTTCAAGTAATACACCATATCGTAAATCAATTGCATAATTTAATCTAAAAAGTAGCATTTTAGTTTTATACTTATTAGAAAAATAGCGAAAGATATTTTCTCTTCCTAAACAGGTTTGAGCATAAATCCCCACAGGTCCAACAGGGTCACTTTCGTTACAACCACCATCTGTTATGGGAACAAATGGATATACATTACCTGTTGAAAAAACAACAATTCTACTATTTTTAAATTTCTCTGCCACTCTACCAGGCAAATATGCATTCATAGCCCAAGTTAGAGATTGATCATCACTAGTACCAAATTTTCTTCCAACTAAATAGATAATATTAGGTACTTCGGGAAGGGCTTGTAATTGCTCTTCTTCAAGCAGGTCAGCTTTAATAACATCAATACCATGAGATTGTAAATCGCTGGCATGCTCATCATTTGAAAAACGTGACACAGCGATAATTTTTTTTGATATACCAGATTGTTTAATTGCATTAATGGCAAGTTTACAAAGAGTAGGTCCCATTTTGCCACCAGCTCCTAATACCATAATGTCCCCATCTATTTTTGATATATCATTAAGTAACTTGTCTGTGGGTGTACACATATATTGGTCAAGTTCTTTTATTGTTTCCATTAAATCCTCCTATTTGTTATCTAATCGAATATTTCTCATAAAACTCATTATAGTATAACAAATTTTCTATTGGTGTGTTAGATGATATGTGATTGCCAATGGCCATAAAAAAGCCAGGACAATTTTTCCCAATATTCATACACCGCTTAACTTCATTTTCAATATCTTCTTTGCTTCCAAACATCATAATTCTAGTATCTGCATTACCAATGATAACATGAGTTTGCCCGTATTTATCTGCAATATATTTCATGTCTGTTAGCGGCTCTATTATAAACCCATTAACACCACAATTGGCAACATCATCAATAAACTCATCAAAATTACCATCACTGGTAAACATTATTTTTTTATTAGCTTCTCTTAATGGAATTAAATTCTTTTTTATATTTGGGAAAATATATTTACGATACCAGTCAGGATGGATAAAAGGACCTGCAGACCAAACCAAATCATCATGAACCATGACAATAGGTACATTAGAATTTGCTAACGCTTCAAAGTATTGACCAATCCATTTAGAATAACGATTGGTCATTTGACCAAAAGCATGCTCATCCATACCAGCTGCTAAAAGTAATAAATCCCAACCAAATAAATCAATTAATCCTGATACACAGGTAATATATATTCCAGTCATATTAACTTCGTCAGGATATAACTGTAATCGTTTTTGATAGTTTGTTTCGAAATCGCTAATAACTTGTTTTTGATTGATTGTTCCAAAAGTTTCATAGGGATCAAAAGATAGTACTTCTTTATAATTTTTAAACACACTAGACACTTCGTCTTCATAATCAAGTCCATCTTGTATAAAGTTAGCATGACCCATTTTAGTTCTATAATCATGGAAGGCATATTGAGCATCAATTAAAATATTCCAAGAAAAATCATATTTCCAAGCTTTTCTAAGAGCTAATTCTGCTTGTAACTTAATTTGTGTACTGCTGTTTGGTGTTACATCAATTTTAGTTACTTCTTTCATTAAATCAAAATATAGTTCACCTGAGTACTCAGTTCTCGGTATACGCTTTGGCATTTCTAAGTTAATTGCTGCTAATCCATCTTGGTATGACATATTTCCCCCTTAAAATTTTTCTACTCTTATCATATTTGTTTTTACAAAGTATTTCAATACTGTATAATGATAACGAACGAGGGATTTATGGACAAAGAGAAAAAAGTTAAAC
The DNA here is from genome assembly GCA_030590175.1 of Clostridia bacterium. GTDB lineage: Bacteria > Bacillota > Clostridia > DUPQ01 > DUPQ01 > JAFGUQ01. The sequence continues at coordinate 9,951 of JAUUZE010000032.1, read as the reverse complement.
AATTTTTTAGTAGCAATGGGGTGCTATTTTATACTATTCTTGTTTTCGCATTTGGTGTTGCATTGTTAGGTGGTATTTTTTATGTTCTTTTTATTAGGAAACAAATTAGTTTAGAATTACAAATTACTCTGATTGGTGCCGTAGTGATTGAGATAATTGCTCTATCTCTTTGTTTTGCTTTGACTAGAATTAAGACAGTCATGAGAAGCTTAGAAAAAAAGAATCAATTGATATTAACATCAAATATACAAACTAATGAATTAAATGACAAAATGAGAGCTCAAAGACATGATTTTTTAAATCATTTACAAGTAATTCATGGTTTATTAGAATTAGATCAACATGATGACGCAAAAGACTATATGAAAAAAACATACGAAGGCATTCAATCAGTTACAAATGTTTTAAAAACTTCTTCACCAGCTGTTAATGCTATATTACAAGTGAAAAAAAACACATGCCATATAAAAGGGATTAATTTTAAGGTGCTAACTACATCTACACTATCAAACTTATCCTTTGATGTTTGGGATTTGTGTGCCATCTTAGGAAATATAATAGATAATGCAATTAATGCAGTTGATCAAAGTGAAAATAAGAAAATAATTGTTTTTATAAGAGAAGATTTACAAAATCATATAATTAAAGTAAAAGATAGTGGGAAAGGCATTCCGCCAACTATTATTGATAAAGTGTTTTTAATGGGATTTTCTACTAAACGAGATGATGGCCATGGCATTGGGTTACCTACATCAAAGCAAACAATTGAAAATGCAAATGGTTCATTACTATTTGAAACATCTGCTAAAGGAACTATTTTTACCATTAGATTACCAAAAATGACAGTTTAGAAAACAAAGTGTATGTTATATCTAACAAATGATTTGTTTTATATTATAAGTGTATAATAATAGTAATAGGAGGAAGAAACAATGGATATATTTAGTTTTGTACAAAACATTGAATTACTTGAAGGGACGTTGCTAGTACTTGGATTTCTATTACTATTAGCAGAAGTATTTATCCCAGGATTCGGAGTAGCTGGAATTACAGGAATAATCCTATTTATAATTGGTATCTTGTTAACAGCGACAACCGTATTTGAAGCACTAATTATGTTCCTTTTATTATTACTACTTTTAACCATTGTCTTAATATTCGTCATACGATCTGCCACCAGAGGTCGCCTTTCAAAGAAACTTATTCTAAATGATGGGCTAAGTAACGAAGATGGTTTTACTGCTGTAGAAGATATGCAAGTATTTCTTGGAAAAGAAGGAAAAGCCGTTACAACATTGCGACCTGCAGGTATAGGTTTGATTGATGGTGTTAGATTAGACATTGTTACAAAAGGAAATTTTATTGAAGAAGGAAGCAACATAAAAGTTATAGAGGTCGAAGGAAGAAGAATAATCGTTGATATTATAAAAGATTTAAAGGAGGAAAATTAAATGACAGGAACAACAGCCGTAATTATTATTATATTTGTAGCCATTATTGTAGTTACAGTAGTAGCCAGTTTTATTCCAATAGGACTGTGGATATCAGCTAGAGCTGCAGGTGTTAAAATTAGTTTTATTACACTAATAGGAATGAGACTAAGAAGGGTATCTCCAGCAAGGATTGTTAAACCTAAAATTAAAGCATCTAAAGCTGGATTAGAGGTATCAATTAATGAGATAGAATCTCATTATCTAGCAGGAGGTAATGTAGATAGAGTTATTGACGCTCTAATTGCATCACAGAAAGCTGAAATCGATTTACCATTTAAAAAAGCAACAGCCATTGATTTAGCAGGAAGAAATGTACTTGAAGCTGTTAAAATGAGTGTAATTCCTAAAGTTATTGAAACACCATTAATTGCTGCAATTGCTAAAGATGGTATTGAAGTAAAAGCTAAAGCTAAAGTAACAGTACGTGCTAATATTCAACAATTAATTGGTGGTGCTGGAGAAGAAACTATTATAGCACGAGTTGGTGAAGGAGTAGTTACTACAATTGGTAGTGCTGAATCTCATAAAGATGTACTAGAAAATCCAGACTTAATATCTCAAACGATTTTAGGTAAAGGACTTGATTCAGGATCTGCTTTTGAAATTCTATCAATTGATATAGCAGATATTGATGTTGGGAAAAACATTGGTGCCATTCTACAAACTGATCAAGCCGAAGCTGATAAAAAAATCGCTCAGGCAAAAGCTGAAGAAAGAAGAGCTATGGCTTTTGCTAGAGAACAGGAAATGAAAGCAAAAGTACAAGAAATGAGAGCAAAAGTTGTAGAAGCAGAAGCTGAAGTACCAAAAGCCATGGCAGAAGCACTACGTGCAGGAAACCTAGGTGTAATGGATTATTATAACTTGAAAAATGTTGTTTCTGACACTGAAATGAGAAAGTCTATTGCAGATATGGGTAGCGAAAAGAAAACATCTCATGAACAGAAATAATCTGTAAGGAGAGTGTATCATGGTAAAAAACAACAAATTAGAAAAACTATTAAAGCAAATGAATCCAAGTAAGGTTGAAAAAAAGGTTATAACGAAAAAGGAACCAAAAGATTTATTTGACTTTAATAAAGAAGATATGCGAAAAGGTATTGTCTTAAGTGAAATACTTGGACCACCCAAAGGGAGAAAATAATGATCAAAGTACTTGTTGCTGATGACAATCAAGAATTAGCTAAAATGTTACAAACCACAGTTAATTCTGTAGAAGGATATCAAGTAATAGCCATAGGGGCTGACGGAGCGTCAGCCCTAGGTTTGTACATTAAACACAAACCAGAAGTAGTGTTTTTAGATATTAAAATGCCAATTATGAATGGAATTGAATGTGCAAAAGAGATATTAGATATTAATAGTGATTGTATCATAATATTTTCAACTGCTCATGAGCAATATATGAAAGATGCATTTGAATTATATGCTTTTGATTACATGCTAAAACCATATAAAATTGACAGAGTAAAAAGTACCTTGAGAAGAATAAAAGGGTTATTAGATAATGAGGTTTTAGAAGAAGATCATGTTAAATTAGATAAGTTATTGGTTAAAAACAAAGAAGGTAGCTCACTAATTGATAAAGCCAATATTGTTCTTATTCAAAAAGAAGGTTCAAAAACAATAATTATTACAAACAAAAATCGATATAGTACTAACTTGACCATGAATGAAGTAGAAGCTAAATTAGGAAAACAACAATTTATGAGAACCCATAAGTCATATATAGTAAACATGAATTTTATTGATAGAATTACACCATATGGTCGTTGGACTCATATTATTGAATTTACTAATATTAAAGAAGATGCCTTAATCACTCATGCTAAATATCTAGAGCTAGAAGAGATGATGTAATAATCAATTTATAAAGAGACTCATCTTCTAACAAATGAGTATCAGCCATTGACAGTCCTTTCTCAAATGAAAGGGCTGCTTTTATGCCATAAATAATATTTGTTGGTGTTATATCTTGCGAAAGGCAGAATAAAGCAGCTCCAACAAGTCTATCATTTCTATGAAGTTTTCGTTTTGGGTCACGACCAACTCGCTTAACTGTATCTTTAAGATAAGTATTATGGTATCGATAAACTAAATCACGACCATGTTCTTGCAAATCACTATAGGAAATATTATAAGCTTTAGAAATTGCTGTTGCTGATTCGTGTAATCCTTTTAAAACAATACGATTAATCAAAGGATCTCTAATGGCATCAGAAATATATTCATATCCTTTTAAATGACCTAGATATGCACATAGAGCATGAGACATATTGTGCATGAATAACTTTCGCTTTTTCATGGAATCAAATGGAGAAAATGTTTTTACATTTTTAATGTCTGGTAATATTCCTTTTATTTGATCGCTATCGATTTGTAATTCATTATATGGTTCAACAATTACTTCTAAAGGATTATCACTTTTAATAACAGGAACCATTCGCCCAACGGAAGCTGGAATAAATCCTATGTTTTTTTCAAAAAATTCTTTATTAGTGATATATGGAGCGACTAAACTTTTTAAATGCGTTCCACTATCTAACATATTTTCACAGATAATAATATTAAGTGGAGTGGTACGCTGATTTATACCACTTGCAATCATTTTAGCAATATGGGGTAACACATTTACTCCAACAGCAGTTGCTAAAACATCACAATTAGCAATAACATTAGATGTTTTAGCTAAATTAGTTCCTAAAATCGCATAAACATTAGAAATAATTTCTTTTTGATAACCCGTTGGAGTTGCAATAGTTAAAGGATATTGTTTTTTTTCATTAAGTAAATCAACGACTTGTTGATTTACATCAATAAAACATGTGGTCATTGAAGATAGATAAAATAACTGGCCAAGAAATCCTCGACCAATACTTCCAGCGCCAATCATAACTGCTGTTTTATTTTTTTTATTCAACAATTGTACTCCTCTTTATTTCTGGATCTGTAAATATATCATATTCATCATAGCTACTAGTTGAAAATTCTGAAACAATAGCCCCTTTGTCACCACTTTGAAACCAGTGTAAAGTGTTAGGGGGTAGCGTATATTGCTGTCCTGGTTTTAATATAATTTCATGAAAAACTGTATATTGATCAGATGGAATAGTTGCTTTTATATTTTTAGTTGGTTCTCCTTTTACATACAGATATACTTCACCAACTCGACAACGAAATGTTTCTTCTTTTCCTAATTGGTTATTAACCATAGGGTGTCTATGTTCAGGACAAGTCTGATTTGGATAAAGAATTAATTCTTTTGAACAACATCGGTCTGTATTTAAATAGGTAATAATCTGTAAGCCTTCTTGTTTTAAATTACTTAATCCAAAGTCAGCAACTTCAATTAGTTGCTCTTCTTCTTTAGTAATAGCAATATTATTTTTTTTCATTATATTTTTTGTATAATCACATGCATGTGTAAATTCGCTTTTTGTAATCATTACTTCCACATCCTATTTTGAGATTTAATAAATTCCATGGTTTCATCAAAAGATTTAATACCAGTTGATGCACCAATTTCCATTACTGATAATGTACCAACAGCATTGGCAAAAATACAACATTTTTCAATGTCCCAACCTTTTGATAAACCTGTGATAAAACCTGATGAAAAAGCATCACCTGCACCAGTGGTTTCAACAGGGTCACATTCAAGTGTTTTTATATAATATTCATTTCCATCACTAGACTTAGCATAACAACCTTCTTTTCCCAGTTTTATAACAACATTTTTAACACCATGTGCCATTAAAACATTGGCAATATCAGCAGGATCTTTCTTATTTGTAATTAAAGCAGCTTCATCATAACTTGGTATAAAATAATCTAAATAGGGAAGACTGTCTTCTACTAGTTCCATCCACCTACCAGAGGCATCCCATGCTGTGTCCATTACTGTTATTAAATCAAGAGCTTTGATTGTTTGTACTGTTTTTCCACAAGGTTTACCATCAAAGGAGGCCATAAGGTTAACTCCAGTTATAAAGGCAATACGATGTTGACTAACAAAATCAAAGTTAATATCTTTATAACTAAAATCACCATTGGCACCGAAGGAATGAAGAAAAGAACGTTCTGAATCTTCTCCTACTACTACAACTGAAGCACTAGTAGTTGAGTTTTCATCCATAACCAAACCTTCACTATTAACGTCTTTACTATCAAGTACAGATTTTAAGTAATAACCAAAATCATCGCTCCCAACTTTTCCTATGACTGAAGTAGTAAGACCAATAATACTCATATCAATGGCACTACTTAATGCACAACCACCGCTATGCAAGGTAATGGTATCAATAGGTAATAATTTACCTTTCTTAGGTAATCTTATTACAGGCTTTGCTATAACATCAGCAACTAAAATTCCAATACATACACAATCTTTCATTAATACACACATTCCTTTGCAGCTTTTACAAATGCTTTAATATTTTTTGGATCTCCATAGAAAAAATGATCAGATGGAGATACGATAAACCCACCATCAGGACAATCATTATGAAGGTCAAAAACTTGTTGCCTGGCATTTTGTGGTGTTCCACGTTCAAACCCAGCATTTTGATCAAATCCACCAATGAAGAACATTTTATCACCTATTGCTTTAGTACATTCACTTAAAATACAATCACCACCCATAGCAACAGGAGTCATGGTTTCAAGACCATTGGCTCCATTTTTAGAAAAGATATCTAACATAGGCATGAAACCACCGCATAAGTGATAAACAACTTTGGTTCCTTGATCTTGTAAAGCCTTTATTTGTATTTGATCATAAGGTAAGCAAAACTCTTCATGCATAGAAGGAGAAATAACAGTTGAAGAACCAGCACCACCACCAGTTTCTACTAAATCTAATTCAATTTTACCACCAATATCAATAATATTTAATTTTTTTTGTAATAGGGTATTAAGTGCTTCGTGCATCCAATCAGGTTCATCAAGAGCTAACATAATTGAGGTTTCTGTTCCCATCATATAAGCAATATCTTGCCAAGGACTACCTTGACCAAAACCACAATATCCACTTCTAACAATCCCGTGTTCACCAATTCTATTTTTTGCATCAATTACATTAGACCAATCAACACCTTTTGGCATAGGAGCATATTTAGCCCACAATTCAAATTCATGGGGTGTTTCTGTAAGATGCTTAGTATACCATCCTGTAATTTCACTTCGCTGATAGGTTGCTTCTAGTATTCCCTCTGGAGTGGTTATCTCAATATTTGTAGTTTGAATTCCATCAACAGTTCCACCATCAGTGTGTTTTGTTATCCATTTTCCTTTGTCTTTATCTGAATAACTAAATTTAGGTACAACATAAATTACAGGATCCATTCCAAAATATTCGTATGCTTCATAATCACTCATGCCCTTTAATGAGTCTTTTAAATAAAAACCCATCCAGTCATGCACTTGACAGGGTAACCTGTCTGCTTTTTGATTATTCATTGCTGCAATGAATCGTTCTCTACCCTTCATAACTAAAGCCTCCTATATGTGTTGATTTTATTATATAGCAATGATGAAAAATGTGAAATAAAAAAAACATAAAATATGATATAATATTTTATGGTAATTTCTTAACTAGGAGGAGATATACAGTGTTTGACAAAAAAGAACAAAAAAAGAATATATTATCTGGTTACTTATATATATTAGGAGCCATTTTCTTTACTGTACTTATGTTTTATTTAATTGATGATGCTAATGTTGAACCTTATAATCGAATGTTAGTAGAAAAAGCAGTAGTATTAGCCATTTCGGCTGCTTGTATATATACAGGTATTAAACAAATTAGAGATTATAAAACCTTACTTGAGGGTATTCCAAAACCAATGATTGATGAACTTAGAACACAATTTGAACTATTTAAAAGTTTAGATGTTTCTGTAAAAGAAGTGGCTCACAATATTACTAAGGATAAAGAAAAATATTTCTATAATAATCCAATTATTGTTTATTCCGATGATGTTATTGAAGCACTAGAAAAATTACGTATTAAAAAAGTAAACCAAAAAGAATTTGTAATTTGGTGTAATTTAATTTCTTTTAGTAATTGTTATCACTTTAATCCTAAACGAATGGATGAAATTGGTAGTGTTATTAACGATATTAAAAGACGAATGGATAAACATGAAAAAGTTACCATTAATCAAATTGATTCTTATGTAAAAGCATTATCTGACCATACAGAAATCTAATAATCACCATCTATAGTTTCACCATTAATAATTTTTATTGAAGAAGAACATCCAAGTCTGCTAGCGCCTGCATTAATAAAAGCAATGGCTGTTTTATAATCTCTAACGCCTCCTGCAGCTTTTACTTTAGCTTTGTCTTTAACAACTGATTTCATTAGTGTTACATGCTCAATTGTAGCACCTGCTTTATTAAATCCAGTTGAAGTTTTTACAAAATCTGCATTAGCTTTTAAACAAATCTCACATGCTTTTATAATCTCTGTATCTGTTAAAAGACAAGTTTCTAAAATGACCTTAACAATTGCTTTTCCTTTTGCAGCGTTAGTTACAGCTTTAATGTCTTCTAGTACATAATCATAACGTTTTTCTTTTAATGCTCCAACATTAATGACCATATCAATTTCTTTTGCTCCGTTTATAATGGTATCACTAGTTTCATAAGCCTTAGCTTCCTTTGTGCAAGCTCCTAAGGGAAATCCAATAACACAACATACTAAGACAGATGAATTGCTTAGATATTCTTTTGAAGCTGCAGCGTAACAACTGTTGACACAAACTGAATAAAATCCATATTCCTTTGCCTCTTCACATAATTGTTTAATATCTGATAACGTGGTTTCTGCTTTTAATGCAGTGTGATCTATATATTTTGCTACGTTCATTTTTCTTCCTCCTTGAAAGTGACTTCTTCATGAGTAACAGTGGACATGGAAATTACCATGTTTAGCCCTTGTTCAACTGGTACATCAAGTACTTTTAATTCTTCGTATTTTTTATAGATTAAAAATCCATTAGTTGGATTTGGAGTAGTTGGAATAAATACAGCACTATATACTGTCCCATTGATATATACTTCTTCATTGGTTATAAAACCAATTGAATGGCTACCTTCCATAGGGAATTCTACCCATACAACTTTAGTAAAACTTTTTTTATCTTTTTCTTTCCCAATAAAGGTTTTTACAATATCTCTTATGGGAGAGTATAAATTTCTTATAACAGGTATTTTACTAAATATCTTTTCCACAAGCTTGGCTATTTTTTTCCCAATAAAATGGCTAGAAAACATGCCAACAAAAAATACTAATAAGAAGACTACAATAAGTCCAACGCCTGGTATGTGAAATCCAATTAGATAATCTAGTGGTTTAGATAGTATATTATCAAAGAAACTAGTTACAACAAAAATAAGATAAAGTGACAAGCTAATGGGGAGAAGCACTAGTAATCCAGTTCCTAAGTATTTTTTAAATGATTTCATTTATACCTCTTTTCAATATATATTATAGCATAACACATACAAAAAACATCAGATTAAATTATAGTTTAATGACAAAAATTAACAATTTATGTAAAATGTAAATGGAGGTTACTCATGGGAAAAATTGCTATTACATTTGAGGTTACAAATAAAGAATATTTTGATAAATTACAAGAATATATGAGACTATATTATGCCCATGTTTTTGTATTTACTAAAAGTGATGAAAGTATAATTATTACAGATGGAAAAAAGATTAATAAGTCTTTTTTAGTGATTGGTAATGTTGAGTATGATATTTACCAATACCAAAAAGCTAGCGTTATTTGTCAGCAAATTATGGCCATGGTAATGCCAAAGGCTAAACAAATAGATTTGAATACAAAAATAAATTGTGTAATAACTGTTACTTCAATAAGAGGAGGTGAAGGAAAAACTACTTTTTCTCAAGCTCTTTGTAATCGTTTAGTTACATCAAACAAGCAGGTACTATATTTACTGTTAGACAGTTTTGCCCCTATGGACGGTGAATTTAACGAAGAGAATGAACATGATATTAGTCAATTAATCTACTATATTGAACAAGGAAGAGATGTTTCACTTGCAATTGAAGCACTAAAATCAAAAGACAAATTAAGCCAAGTTTCTTTTATACGCTGTTTATATCCTTCAATGGATGGCTGGATAAAAAGTGATACGGCAAATAAATTGATAACAACGTTATTATGCAATCCACAATATGATTACACTGTCATTGAATTACCAAGGAATCTAGTAGAAGGACAAATAGAATTAATGAAATTAGCTACACACAATGTTGTTCTTAGTAATAAAGAAGATAAGAGACACCTTGTGTATCTTAAATACTTAACTAATAAGTTATCAGAGCATTACATATCATGTAAAACAGATGAAGGTAATTTAATTGATGAAATTATAGGTGCAAGTCATCATGAATAATGATCTTTTTATTATCAAAGATAGTATT
>JAUUZE010000116.1 GCA_030590175.1 Clostridia bacterium | reverse complement strand
GGCCCTTTTAGGGGCTATACAACAAAACAATTAGATAAGGTGACATTAAAAGATGCACTAACTCATCCAAATTGGGAAATGGGTAACAAAATAACAATTGACTCAGCCACATTAATGAATAAAGGTTTAGAAGTCATTGAAGCTAAATGGTTATTTGATGTTCCTGCATCAAAGATTGAAGTAGTTATTCATCCTGAAAGTATTATTCATTCTATTGTTGAGTATGAAGATCATTCATATATTGCTCAATTAGGTGCTCACGATATGCGCGTACCTATTACTTATGCTTTAACTTATCCAGTAAGAATGGCCAACCCTTTTAATAACATTAATTTTGTAGAACTTGGTAAATTAACCTTTTTTGAACCTGATAAAAAGACATTTCCTTGTCTTCAATTAGCCTATGATGCTTTAAAAGCTGGCAACACTATGCCTTTAGTCCTAAATGCTGCAAATGAAGTGGCAGTTAGTTTATTTTTACAAGAGAAAATATCTTTTACAAATATCTGGTTTTTGATTGAAAAAATAATGAATAAGCATGATAATATAAAGATAGAAAATATTAATGAATTATTAGAATTAGATAGTCTTATTAGAGAAAAAACATTAATCGGAGGAAATACATGTCAATAGTAATTGCAATTATGGCACTAAGTATCATAATAATCATTCACGAATCTGGTCACTTTCTTGCTGCTAGATCAGTTGGTATAAGAGTAAAAGAATTTAGCTTGTTTATGGGACCTAAACTGCTTTCAAAAGAAAAAAATGGTACTGTTTATAGTATCAGAGCCATTCCAATTGGAGGATTTGTAAATTTAGAAGGTGAAGAAGAAGACGTGGATTCAACAACTTCATTTTCAGGAAAAAAACCATTAGAAAAAATATGGGTAATTGCAGCAGGACCATTATTTAATATTGTATTTGCTATAGTTACACTATTTTTATTGTTTATATTTACTGGTTATTCAACTGATAATCAAACAGTTATACTTGAAAACATGCCAGCATATGAAAGTGGTTTAAGAGATGGGGATGAAATCTTAAGAATTGATGGGAAAAAAGTATATGACCCACTAGATATGACTGTATTAATTTATGGTAATGAGGGACAACCAGTTTTAGTTGAATATGAACGTAATGGACAAGTATATAGTAAAGAAATAACTCCATTTAAAGATGGTGGAGTTAGTTATCTAGTTAATTTTCAGGCAATTGGTGATTCATTAGAAGTAGGGGGTATCTCTGAAGAATCAGACGCCTATATAAAAGGATTAAGAGTTGGTGATATAATAACTAAGTTAAATGATCAATCATTGAATAATCGATTGCAATTAAAAGAATATATGGATATTAATGGTGAAGCTGATGTGTATATTACATTTATAAGAGATGGAGAAGAAAGCATTATTTTAATAACACCTTTTGTATCAGATCGACCTGTTTATTATAATTTAGGAATATATTATGACTATACTTCTGTTACAATATTTGAAGCAATGAAACATGCAATTAATTTTTCTATTGCTACAATTCGTTCAATTTATTATTCTATTTTATGGTTAATAACAGGTGTAGTATCTCTAACAGAGATTATGGGACCAGTTGGTATTGTTACTACATTGGGAAATACTGTTAAACAAGACACGTTTAAGTTAATAATGATGAGTCTTATAAATATGATGGCTTTTATTAGTTTGAATTTAGGTTTAATGAATTTATTACCAATCCCTGCATTAGATGGTAGTAAAATTATTATTTATGCTATTGAAGGTATTAGAGGTAAAAAATTCAATGTTGCTAGAACGGCTATTGTCTCATTAGTAGGGCTTATTTGCTTAATGGCTCTATTATTAGTTACCACTTATCATGATATCGCAAGAATCTTTGGGTGGTAATATGAGTAAACAAATAACAATTGGAAATATTTCAATTGGTAATGGTCAACCTATTGCTATCCAATCTATGACTAATACAGATACTAAAGATACTCTAGCCACTATTTCACAAATTAAACGATTACAAACGGCTGGTTGCCAAATTGCCAGAGTAGCTATATATGATAGTGAATGTTTACCTACCTTACGTGCTATAAAAGAACAACTAACAATTCCCATTGTGGCTGATATTCATTATGATTATAAACTAGCAATTGCTTCAATTGAAAATGGGGCAGATAAGGTTCGTTTAAATCCTGGTAATATTGGAAGCAAAGAAAATGTTATTAAGGTTATTAATGTGGCAAAGAAATATGGGGTACCCATTAGAGTTGGTGTTAATGGTGGTTCATTACCAGTTCATTTATATGATGTTTATGCCAAAGATAAGTATCGTGCCTTATTTCTAGCAGTAAAAGAGCAAGTGGATATTTTAGAAGAACAATCTTTTAACAATATTGTGATTTCTGCTAAATGTTCTAATGTTGTAGACACTATTACCATAAATAAATTATTAAATGAATCATACGATTATCCTTTACATATTGGGGTGACTGAAGCAGGAACTTACCATAAAGGAGCTATTAAGTCTGCAGTAGCATTTGGAGCATTATTATCGCAAGGTATTGGTGATACAATACGAGTTTCGCTAACTGATGATCCAGTTAATGAAATTTTAGTAGCTAAAGAAATATTACAATCACTTGGTAAATATCCACAGGGAATTGATATTATTTCATGTCCTACTTGTGGTAGAACCAATGTGGATATAATTGCTATAGCAAAAGAAGTTGAAGAAAAAACAGCAAATTTAAAAGGTAAGTTAACAGTAGCTATTATGGGATGTGGTGTTAATGGACCAAATGAAGCAAAACACGCTGATGTAGGTATTGCAGGTGGTATTCATGAAGCTTTATTATTTAAGAAAGGGAAAATAATTAAGAAGATCAAGGAAGAGGACATTGTTAATGTTATAATGGAAGAAATACATAAATTAATTACGTAAAGGACAAACATGGATAGGACACTTAACTTACTTAAAGCATCAAACATTAGAAATATTACCGCTAATAAACGTAGTGAAAGCATAAAAATTGACATTGTTTGTAATACGTATATCAATCTTTCTGACGAGAGAAATATTCTTAAATTTTTTATAAATAAATTTAAAACTAAGCATATTGAATTAACTATTAGCTTTGATGAAGTATCTTGTAATCAGACTGTAGTAGATGATATTAAAGAGCGAATCATTTTTCATACACCTTTACTGTTACCATTTAAAGAAGATATTTCCATTATAAATGAAAATAATGAATGTATAATCGAAATTCCATCAATTGCAAAACATCTTTTTGATATAGCGAATATTAATTCAATGATTAATAGCCATATCAAAAAAATTAATAAAGAAATTAATGAAACTAAAATTCGCCTAATAGAGACAACTACACATCAGCACACAGTTGAAGAAATAAAAAACAAATTAAGTGAACAAGTAAAAAAACAATCAAAAATAGTTTATTATGCAAAAAAAACAGAACATAACTCACAAGTTAAAAAGAGAGAATCACTAATATCTTTGCCTAGTATACCTATTGTAAAGATAACATCTAATGATAGAAAAGTTGCAATCACTGGAAAAATTATTAAAAATGAGACAACAATAACGAAAAATAAGTATGAGATTGTTACTTTCGATGTGACTGATTACACATCATCTATAACTTGCAAATGTTTTATTACTCAAAAAAATAAAAAGATAATTAATGAACTAGTGTTTTTAAATAACTATGTCACAGTTGAAGGGGACTATGGATTTGATTCTTTTTCTAGAGAAAATCTTATTTCTTTAAAGAAAATTGAACAATCAGAAGAAGTTCTTAGAGTAGATGAAGCTAAAGTGAAGAGAGTTGAACTTCATTTACATACAAAAATGAGCTCTCTTGATGCATTTATAACACCAAAAAAGTTATTTAAAGAATTAGAGCGATTTGGACATGAACATGTAGCAATTACTGATCATGGTGTATTACAATCATATCCTGAAGTACAAGAATTATCTAAAAAGCATGGTATTAACCCAATTTATGGTGTAGAAGGTTATTTAGTTGATGATGGGCTAACTTGTATTTACAACCCAAGCGACCAATCTCTTAACAGACCTTATGTATCAATTTACTTTCAAAATCAACAAATCGATGCTTTATTAATTACTAATGGTAAGGCAACTGATAAGAAAAAATTCAATATGAATCAATTACCAACATTATTGGATTTTATAGATGAACAGCCTGTTGTTTTGTTATATGAAGATGACTGCCATAAACTAAAAGATGTTTTTAAAAAAGCATTTATAGAAGTTATTGATTTAAATAATATCTTATTAACATTACATAAACAGTCTCCAAGTGAAGAACTGTTAAAGAATGAGTATTCAATTACTCATTTGCATGATAGTGCCACATCATTTATATTGTATGAAAAATTTAATAAACTTTTAGTTGGCAAAAAAGTTATGACTGGTAATCAGTTATCTATTTATTTATCCTTATTAACTGACCAAAGTAAGTTGTCACGGTATCATGTAATCATTCTAGCTAAAAATCAAAGAGGATTAAAGTCACTTTATGAATTAGTTTCTTATTCTCATCTTCATTTCTTTTATAAGAAACCTATTATTCCTAAAAGTTTATTAGATGGTAAAAGAGAAGGGTTATTAATTGGAAGTGCATGTGAAGCAGGACAACTTTATCGAGCAGTTGTAGAGAAAAAAAATGATAATGAATTACGTGCTATAGCTAGTTTTTACGATTATTTAGAAATTCAACCTGTAGGTAATAATGAATTTATGGTGCGAAATGAAATTGTAAAGAATATTAATGACATTAAAACATTAAATATAAAAGTGATTACAATAGGTGATGAATTAGATATTCCAGTAGTCGCGACATGTGATGCACACTTTTTTGATGAACGTGATAGTGTTTTTAGAGAAATTATAATGAAGGGACAATCATATAAAGATGCGAGTAATCAACCACCCCTTTACTATAGAACTACTGAAGAGATGTTATCTGAGTTTTCTTATCTTGATAGTGATACTTGCTATAAAGTTGTAGTAGAAAATACTAATTTAATTGCAAATATGATTGAACCATTACAACCTATACCTGATGGAACTTTCCCACCAATAATTGAAGGATCAGATGATTTGCTACGTGAGTCATCAATGAAAAAAGCAACAGAAATTTATGGCGAAATATTACCGCCAATAGTTGAACAGCGAATGAATAAAGAACTAGATTCAATTATAACTAATGGATTTTCAGTTATGTATATAATTGCTCAAAAGTTAGTAACAAAATCATTAAGTGATGGATACTTAGTAGGTTCGAGAGGTTCAGTTGGTTCATCATTTGTAGCTTTTCTTGCAGGGATTACTGAAGTTAATTCATTAATGGCACACTATATATGTCCTAACTGTCTACAAACTGATTTTTCTAATAGTGATGATATTGATTGTGGAGTAGATTTACCTGATAAAAATTGTCCTTCTTGTGGAACAGTTATGAAAAAAGATGGATATGATATTCCATTTGAAACATTTTTAGGATTTTATGGTGATAAAGAACCAGATATAGACTTAAATTTCTCAGGTGACTACCAATCAAAAGCTCATAAATATGTTGAAGAAATTTTTGGTGAAGCTAATGTTTTTAGAGCGGGAACAATATCAACAGTTAAAGAGAAAACAGCTTATGGATTTGTTAGAGGGTATCTAGATGAAGGAGAAATATTTGCATCACGGGCAGAAGTGAATAGATTGATTAGTGGATGTGCTGGTGTAAAAAAAACAACTGGTCAACATCCAGGTGGAATTATGGTTATGCCAAAAGGGTATTCTATTCATCAGTTTACTCCAATACAACATCCAGCAGATTCTAAAAAATCATCTATAATAACAACTCATTTTGATTTTAATTCACTCCATGGTAGATTACTGAAATTAGACATTTTAGGGCATGATGATCCAACCATGCTAAAAAAACTTCACAATTTAACAGGAATTAATCCTATTGATATAAATATTGTTGATGAAAAAATTCTTAGTTTGTTTGTAAGTAATGAAGTACTAGATATAAAAGGGGAAACAACTACAAAACTTGGAGTACTAGGTATTCCTGAATTTGGTACAAAATTTGTTAGAGAAATGTTAATAAGTACAAAACCATCTACCTTTTCTGAATTAGTAAAAATTTCTGGATTATCACATGGTACTGATGTTTGGAATAATAACGCAGAAGAGCTAATTAAACACCATACTGCTACATTACATGAAGTTATCAGTATACGAGATAACATTATGTTATACCTTATACATATGGGAATGGAAAATAAAATTGCATTTGATATTACAGAAAAAGTAAGAAAAGGAAATGGAATTACAAAAGAAGAAGAAAAAATAATGAAATCGCTAAAAGTACCAAAATGGTATATTGAATCATGTAAAAAAATAAAATATATGTTCCCAAAAGCTCATGCTGTAGCTTATGTTGTTATGGCGCTACGTGTGGCTTGGTATAAAATATATAAACCTTTAGAATATTATGCAGCTTACTTATCAATTAGAGCCACAGAGTTTGATTGTGAAATAATGGGAAAAGGAGCTGGATATGCAAATAGCCAATTAAAGCAGATGTTAAATAAAGATCAAAAATTAAATACTCGTGAAAAAAATATTTCAACTATTATAGAGATAGTTATAGAAATGTATGCTAGAGGCTATGAATTTTTACCAGTTGATTTATATAAATCACATAGTAATCAATTTTTAATTGAAAACAGTAAATTAAGAATGCCTTTTTCAAGTGTAGCTGGAT
>JAUUZE010000014.1 GCA_030590175.1 Clostridia bacterium | reverse complement strand
GCCCTTGTTGTAACTTCTTCAATATCTTGTGCTAAAGCAAATAGATATGTACTACCTGGGAAAGGATGACCTCTGAAATCACATTTTAACCCAAAACAAATAACGGGAATAGTAAGTTCTGTTACTACTCTTGCCAAGTCCCATACGTTTGCTTTTGTTAAAAATTGAGCCTCATCTATTAATACAATTGCAATATTTTCAAGATTATTAATTTTCTCAAATAACCATCCTTCTGGTTTTTTTATTAAAAAATCACATTCTCTAGTTAAAGCATCATAGCCTATCCTTGTTACAATTTTTGTGTCTGCTTTAGTGTCTACTTCTGGTTTTAAGACTAAAATATTTTCATTATTGTTAATTTCATAATCATGTGCAATTTGTAATAATTGTGTTGATTTTCCTGCATTCATCACAGCATATCTAAAATATAATTTTGCCATCTCAATTTCCCCCTTTTTATTAATATTATTATATCATTAATTCTTCTACATCAAAATACGTTGCCATATTAAAAACTTCAAATTCAGGAATAAATTTATACTGACATTTCATAATTTGCTCAAATGATGTTATTCCATTAATAGTAATTACATCAACTACTTGTTTTGATGTTTTTTTTGCCAATAAGGCAACAAGTGATTGTTTGCCATATGCAATTATTGAAATGTCTTTTTCTGTTAAGGTTAACCCTGTTAACAAATCATGAAGCTGCATGGCTAGAAATGAAGTTCCTCCCATTAAAGCATCATTTGCTAACTTATTCATTGTACCAAAAAAATTATAATATGGTGTTTTATTAATTGGACTGTTTTTAAAAGCTCCGATTCCTCTAGTGTCTATAACAAAAACATCACCTTTTTGTAATGCTAATAATATCTCACTGGTATATGAATCTATTTGAGTACTTCCTTCTTCAAATAGCATATAAGTACATTCATTGCTTTTTTTTCCATAAAAATAAATTCCTCCAGATGTTATGTTTTTTTCTGTGAGATAAAAGATTTTCCCCCCCTTATATCCTTTAAAAACAAATGGTTGAATTCTTCTCTCTAGTAATGGTCCTTTTTTTTCACTGATTGGAATTACTTTGTTTATTCTCTCAAGAAGTGGCGTTTTTCTTTCCTTTTTACTTAAATATTCTTGGTAAATTAATTGTTCTAAACGTACACAAGTGGGGTAATCGTCAACTATTTGTCCTGTTTTTGTACATTGAAGATTTATCTCTGTTTCAATATTAGGGTAAGGGTTATGTGAAACATATTCTTTGTCTGAAAAATGTTTCACAAACCATTTAACAAGATTATTTCGCAATGTATCTGATAAACCATGAATTTGCTGGTCAATAACATGTGAAACATTCTCTTCTTTTCCATATAGGTTATATACTCTTTTTGCTTTTTTAACTGATTCAATCGCACCTTCAATAGGGAAAAAATCATATTGTTGAGAAAGCACTATAACAGGCTTAGGGCTAGCACAGGTAATAAATTCACTATAGTCAAAACCCATTTCCATACAATTATAAATATTTTGCTCACTATCATGAGCATGTCCTAAACGTAAATATTGTTTTCGCCCATTAATATAACAACCAAGGGCCGCAACTTTTATTCGATCTTCTAGACAAAAAGCATAAGCTGATTGTGTACCACCTCCAGAGTTACCACCAATTCCAATTTTTTCACTATCAACAAAATCAAGAGTTTCTAAATAATCAACCGCTCTTATAATATTCCAAATAAAATAACTAATAATATTTCGTCCCATTAATGTGCATGACAATCCATAGTAGGAATGTTCTTGCGTTCCCCATTTTATTTCTTTGTTATTAGGCGTAAGTTCTGTTTCTCCTTGGCCAGGAGGATCAATTAATAAAACAACAAATCCATTCATTACTAATTCAATTGCTGCCATTTGATATTTAGGTTCTGCTTTTGATAATTTACTGTGCCCACATACAAATATAATAGCTGGTGCTTTACCTTTATTATAATGTGGAACGTACAAATTACCTGTTACATAAAAATTGTGATGACTTTGAAAAATCACTTTTTTTATATCATAGTCTTTCTTATGAATATTTCCTGTTATTAATGGACATAGTGGTCCTTTTTTAAAATCTAACCCGCCTATACTGTTAATCAGTTTCTTTTTCAATTCGCTTGTGTATTCTTCCCATTTAAGTACCGTTGTTATTTTTTCTTGTTTGCTTTCAGCTACTTTAAGTTTTTCTTCACAAAGTTCATATATAAATTGACTTAACTCATTTTCTGTATTTCTAAAATTATCAAGATAGGTGTTAAATTTCATAATCATTGTCCTCACTAGTAACTACCTTAACTTGTTTTTGATAAATATTTTCTTTGCTTAATTGATAAAGCTTCATGTCTCCATGTCTTGCATTAATTAACGTAATATTTTTAAGTTTATTTACAACCTCATATAATTCGAATTTATGTGGTGCATCATAAATAATATTATCTGGTAGATAATAATTAGGAACATGCATAGTTAATGTCTCAAAAGAAATTGGTAAATCAATTAAGATAGTTTTTTCTATATCTTTTGATAAATAAGCTGCTAACAAAGTGGGAATAGCAGCTTTTCCTTTTCCACACAGAATTATCTTTTTGTATTTTTTGCTATTTGAAATGTATTTAATAATAGCCATTATTTCTTTGACTCGATGTTCAATCACACTGTTTCCATAGAATAATAAAGCATAGGATACATTTCTTATTTGTGAACACCACCCAGTAAAATCATATCCATCTTTTTCAATTTCTAGTTCACCAAATCCTGACAAATCGACTGATATTACATCTTTATTTGGTTGTTGTTGTTTTCTAGGCACCATACCAGCTGTTTTTGCTAGGAATCCTTCGTTAATAAAATGTGTAATTTTCCCGTTGTCAGTAAAAAACAATAAAACTTCTTCAGAAGGTTTTTTATAGTTTGCAAGTAAAATAGCTGGTAATTTCATGTGTTCATTTGTTTCATAGATTTGCTTGCTAATTTTATGTGCCCATTTTGCTTTACCAGTTTTTGTTGATAATTTACTAATAAAAATCTCACTTGAATGTACCCAAGCTCTCATGTCGTTTTCTGTAAAATTTCTTTTGTTAGCAATGAATTGTTGCTTGTTTTTACTTTGAAAACAAGTCTTATCTGGTGGATAACATAGCAACTTTTCTTGGTCCATATACAAAATATCATCTTTTTTTAAGAAAACAGCTTGTTCTTCTTTTTCTTTTAGATATTTATTAAAAAACATTACTACCTTTTCTACCATTTTTAATGTATATTCATGACCAGCATTTGGATCAATATAAATTGTTGCTAATCTCTCTTTACCATACAATCTATATTTTTCCTGTACCTGTTTCATTGTTTCAATAGCAAGTTGTTCATTTAAAACTTCATCATTCTTACCTCCAACTAGTAATAATGGAGTTGGTGCAATCAATGATAATAACATTTCAGAATCAATGGCATGTTTGTAATAATTAAAACCTATTGTTTCAGGACAAGATGTATAATTTTCTTCTAATAAATGGTGTAATGAATTAGAAACACAACAAACGGGTGCACTAGCTTTAATTCGATTATCAAGAATTGAGGCATAAATTGTTGTTGTTCCTCCACCTGAAATTCCAGTCATTCCATAAGAACCCTTTATTATATCATCTCTTGTTTCCAAATAATCAATACAACGAATAGCGTCTAAAACAAAATAGGTATTAGACCAAAAACCTGAAAGAAAACTTAAAACCCCATCTGAAAAATGATCATTTCCAAATTGATGTTCTCCTCTCATGCCTGGTGGATCAAAAGAAATAGTAATATATCCATTTCTAGCTAGTGCCTGATTAGACCTGACATAATTATCCTTCGTTTTTGATGAATGCCCCGTGGGACAAACTATTCCATAATATTTTCCCTTTATATTTGGTCGATAAATTGTTGCATTAACAAACCAACCCGAAACGCTTTCAATATTTACATTTTCTATGGAAAAATGTTCAAATTTTTCTGTTGATACTGTTTGAAATTTAATTTTATCAAGTTTTTGAAACATCTCATTTGGAAAAGCTGCTTTAAAAACTTTCATTATTTTTTTTTGATAAGGTATCCATTCTTTAAGCGAAGAAATATTTCTTCTTTTTAATAGCTCTTCCTTAAAAGTAGCATATATTTTTTGTTTTACATTATTCTTAAATAAATGGTGTGATGTCACATCAAGCACATGCATTCTAGCTATCCCCCTCAGAATGAATATGTATATTATAACACCATTTCATATGGTAAAATATACATATTACTTATTTTTGGAGATAGTATGAAAGTTATTCACTTAATAGGAGGCGGAGACATAGGTGGAGCAAAAGTCCATGTATTGTCCCTTGTCAAACAATTAAATAAAGAAATTTCAGTTAAGATTATTTCTTTTCGTCCAGGTATTTTTGCAGATGAGGCAAAAGCACTTGGCTTAGATGTTAAGGTAATACGAAATAATCACTTATTTAAAGATGTCAAACAAGCTATTTCTGTTATAAAAGAAGAAAAGGCAGATATAATACATTGCCATGGTGCAAAGGGAAATATTGTAGGGTATTTCTGTAAAAAAGCAACTAAATTACCCATTGTTACTACAATTCATAGTGATTATAAATTAGATTATCTTCATTCTTTTTTTAAGGCTGTAACTATTGGGAAATTAAATGCTCTTGTACTTCGCAAAATGGATGCTCATATAGCAGTAACTAATAGCTTTAGACAAATGATGATTAATAGAAAATTTAATGCTAATCGTGTTTATACTGTGTGTAATGGATTAGATTTTAATATAAATGATATTACTTATGATAAAAAAACTTTTTTTAAAAAACATCATATTCCTTATAATGAAAAAACAATTTATGTTGGTATTGTTGCACGTTTAAGTCGTGTTAAAAGTATTGATACCTTAATAAAAGCTGCAAGTATTATTAAAAAAACACATACAGAAATTAAATTTATTATTGCAGGCGAAGGAGATGAAGCCAAAGAACTAAAAAAACTAGCAGCATCTCTTGATTTATTAGATTCAGTCTATTTTGTTGGATGGGTAAATAATCCATATGAATTAATGAATGTTTTAGATATTAGCGTATTAACATCCATTAGTGAAGGTTTTCCTTATTCTATTCTTGAAGGTGCTATGTGTAAAAAGGCAAGTATAAGTACTAATGTGGGAGGAATTCCTGATTTATTTAAACATGGTGAAAATGGATTTATGTTTGACCCAGGAGATGTAAAAAGTTTAGTCTCACATATAATAACGTTAGCAAACGACCCTCTTTTACGAAAACAATTTGGAAATAATTTATATGAAAAGGCAGTTATTGACTTTTCTTTAGAAAAAATGGCATCCTTACAACTTTATGCTTATCGCGATGTTCTTTCTTGGGTTACAAAAGGAAAACATTCTTATGATATTATTTTATCAGGATATTATGGCTTTATGAATATTGGTGATGACGCTTTATTAGATTCAATTATAAACAATTTAAAACATATCAAAAAAGACATTAAAATATTGATTTTGTCTAGAAATCCTGTAGAAACAACTAAAATGATTGGTGTTGACTCCATAAGTCGTTTTAATTTGTTTCAGATTATTAATATGATGAAACGTTCTTCTTTATTTGTATATGGTGGTGGTACCTTAATTCAAGAAAGCACCTCTACCAAATCGCTACTATATTATCTTGGAACGTTATATCTAGCTAGACTTTTTGGACAGAAAACAATGTTATATGCTAATGGTGTAAAATTACTTCATAAAAAATTTAATATTCTTGTGACTAAGGCTGTTTTAAATAAAATTGATTTAATAACACTTAGAGAAAATCAATCTCTTATTCAATTAAAAAAATTAGGAATTACAAAGCCTAAAATTACGATTACAGCTGATCCCGCAGTAACAACCTATCCTTGTTCTGATACCCGAGCAAAAGAAATATTAAAAAAAGAAGGTGTTTCCTTCTCTAAACCTTTGATAGGAATTTGTGTTAGAGAATGGAAAGGTTATGAAAAAAAATGTAGTCATGAAATTGCTAGTTTTGCTGATACTCTTTATGAAAAATATGGTTTTATTACTGTTTTTATCCCTATGCAACAAAAATACATTGATGACTCTATCATAAGTCTACAAATAAGCCAATTAATGAAAAGTCCAACTTATATCTTGTCTGAATATTATTCTGCAGAAGAAATAATGGGTGTAATAAAGCAATTAGATATACTATTAGGAATGAGACTTCACTCTCTAATTTTTGCTACTTGTTGTGAAGTTCCATCAATTGCAATTGAATATGAACCAAAAGTACGAGGTTTTATGGATTATATTCACCTTTCTAATTTAATTGCAGGGAATGTAAAAGAAGTAACAGCTACTGATATGCTTAATACTTATGAATATATTGCTAGTCATAAAAATAATATAATAAAGCAATTAGGTGAACAAACTGAAATTATGCGTATTAAAGCAATTGAAAATGCTTCACTAGCTATTTCTTTAATGAAGGAAAAAGGAGAAAAAAGTGAAAGTTAACATACTTGGAACAATGATTGATAATATTTCAAAAGAAAACGCACTAAAAACCTTGTTTAACTTTATTAATTCAGAAAAAACTCAAACTATTTATACACCAAATGCTGAAATATGTATGGAAGCATATAAAGACAAAACATTTCAACAAGTTTTAAATGGTGGCTCTTTAGTTATTCCAGATGGTCAAGGTGTAGTATTAGCCTCTAAAATATTAAAAACACCACTTGATGAAAAAGTAGCTGGATTTAAGTTAATCCTTTCTCTTCTTGAAAGTAATAAACCTGTTTCCATATACTTATTTGGGTCAAAGCCAGATGTTATAAAAAGAGCAGTCTCTTTTATTAAAAAAAATTATAGTAAAGTAACAATTGTAGGCTATCGAAATGGTTATTTTTCAGATGAAGAAATACCTTTAATTATTAATGATATTAATAAATCAAAAGCACAATTGCTGTTAGTTGGTTTAGGTGCACCTAAACAAGAACTATTTATACATCAGTATAAAGAATCAATCACTTCTAATGTAATTATGGGAGTAGGTGGTAGTATTGATGTTCTAGCTGGTGAAGTTAAAAGAGTACCAGAAATATTTGTTAAACTTTCTCTTGAATGGTTTTATAGATTAATTAAGCAGCCAAAACGTTTGTCAAGAATGCTTAAAATTCCAGTTTTTATATGTGTTTGTTATAAAAAAAGGTTGTTTGGTAATTAGATTGGGTTTTTTACAGGTGTTCCTGCTTTTCTAGGATATGTTTTTGGTGTCTTTTTAATTTTATCAATAATTATAATATTTCTCTCATAGTCACTACCTGGAAGCGTTATTTTTTTAATTTTATTAAGAGAACCTCCAAGTGTGCCTATTGCTTTTTTGGCATCTTCAATTTTATTCGCTTTCATTGCAAGAAACTGACCATTTATTTTTACATAAGGAAGACAATATTCACATAGAATATTAAGTGGTGCAACGGCCCTTGCTGTTGCATAATCAAATTGCTCTCTTAATTGTTTGTTTCTGCCACCATCTTCTGCTCTACTATGTATAGTTTCAATATTTTCTATATTAAGTTCCTTTATTATGTAATCTAGAAAAGATATTCTCTTTTTTAATGAATCTAGTAACACAATTTTTCCTTTATATCCTACTATTTTTAATATGATTCCAGGAAATCCTGCACCTGTTCCTATATCAATAAGACTTTTTTGTCTATTAAGTAATGGATATATAGTTAAGCTATCGATATAGTGTTTAATTGCAATATCATCTTTTGTTTTAATGGCAGTTAAATTGACTTTTTCATTCCACGACAGTAATTGTTCCGTAAAGAATTGTAATTTTTGATAAATTTCATCTGTAAGTGAAATATTTAATTGTGAAAAACCGTTTTTTAGTAACTCTTTCATGTCTTTTTCCTTTTTACTTGGTCAAAATATATTATTAATACATTAATATCTGCAGGAGATACTCCCGATATTCTAGATGCTTGTCCTAAAGAAACTGGTTTTATTTGATTCAACTTCTGTCTTGCTTCTATTCGTAAGCCACTTATTATCTGATAATCTAAATCTCTTGGTAATTGAAAATTTTCCATTTTCTTATATTGTTTTACCTGTTTTCTTTGTCTTTTAATATATCCTTCATATTTACATGAAATTTCAATTTCCTCTTCTGTATATATATCGTACTTTTCTCTGTCACTATCAATTTCATATAGAGTATCATAAGTAATTTCTGGTCTTTTAAGTAAAGCATCTAAAGTTACTCCGCTTTTTACTGGATTTAATCCGTATTTTATTAAAAAGTCATTGGCAATTTTAGGAGAAATAACTACTTTTTTTAATCTCTTTAATTGCATATTAATATTATGTTCTTTTTCTTTATATTTTTCATAACGTTGTTTTGAAATTAAACCAAGGTGGTATCCTTTTGGCGTTAAGCGCTTATCTGCATTATCTTGGCGTAATAATAATCTATATTCACTTCTTGAAGTCATCATTCTATAAGGTTCGTTTGTTCCCTTAGTTACTAAATCATCTATTAACACACCAATATATGCTTCATCTCGTCCTAAAACAAATGATTCTTTTTGATCAAGTTTTAAATGTGCATTTATCCCTGCTATCAATCCTTGCGCAGCCGCTTCTTCATATCCTGAACTACCATTACTTTGTCCTGCACTATATAATCCTTTATAATCTTTAAATTCCAATGTTTTTCGCAATTGTATTGGATTAAAGCAATCATATTCAATTGCATATGCAGTTCTCATAACTTTTACATACTCTAAACCTTTTATGGTATGAAGCATTTCATCTTGTACTTGTTCTGGTAACGAACTAGACATTCCTTGAACATACATTTCTTCTGTATCAAGACCCATAGGTTCAATAAATATTTGATGTCTGTCTTTATCACTAAATCTAACTACTTTATCTTCAATAGAAGGACAATATCTAGGACCTGTTCCTTCAATATCACCACTAAATAACGGAGACAGATGTAAATTGTTATTTATTACCTCATGGGTTTTAGCATTAGTATAAGTTAAATAACATGAATGTTGTTTAATATTTAACTTTTCTGTTTCAAAAGAGAAAGGAACAATAGGTTCGTCACCTAACTGTTCTTGCATTTTATTAAAATCGATGCTTTTTCTATTTACCCTTGAAGGTGTGCCTGTTTTAAAACGCATAATTTCAATTCCATTGCTTTTTAAGCAATCAGATAATTTATTGGCAGGGAACAATCCATCAGGACCTCCTTCATAACTAATTTCACCTATTATAATTTTTCCTTTTAGATATGTACCTGAGCAAATAATTGCCGCTTTACAATTATATATTGCATTAGTGTTTGTTTTTACTCCAATTACTTCGTTTTGCTCGTTAAAAAGAATATCTGTTACTTCTGCTTGTCTTAGATCCAAATTTTCTTGTGTTTCAAGAACATGCTTCATTTTCTCTTGATACATTCGTCGATCAATTTGTGCTCTAAGGGAATGAACTGCTGGTCCTTTTGCTTTATTTAACATTCGTGATTGTATTAATGTTGCATCTGCTATTTTTCCCATTTGGCCACCAAGAGCATCTATTTCTCTTACTAAATGTCCTTTTGCTGTTCCACCAATACTAGGATTACAAGGCATATTTGCAATTGAATCATTATTTAAAGTAAATAACATGGTTTTTTTACCTAATCGTGCTAATGCTAAAGCAGCCTCACAACCTGCATGTCCTGCTCCAATAACAATTGCCTCGTATTCTCCTGCAATATATTTCATATTACTTACCTACACAAAAATTTCTAAAGATATTTGCAATAACATCTTCGCTGGCACTTTCTCCTGTAATTTGGCTTAGTGCTTCTAATGCTTCATGAAAATCTATAGCATATAAATCTAGAAATTGTTCGCTATTCTTTGTGATTTTTAAAAGGGCTGATAATGCTTGATCTATTAATTGTTTATGTCTTTGATTAGTAATGACTATATCCTCAATATCTATGCCAGTTGTTTCAATATATGATAATAGATACTGTTCAATTTCTTCTATTCCTTGGTTATTTAACAAACTAGTTTTAATTACTTTTTTACCTTTTAAATATTTAATATAGTTATCACCTTTATCTAAGTCAATTTTATTAATTACAACAACAGTTGCCTTATCTAGTAGTTCTATTATTTCAGAAGTTATTTTTTCTGAGTTATCAATAACTAAAATTGATAAGGAAGCATTTTTTATGGCGTTAATTGTCTTTTTTATTCCTATTTTCTCAATTAAATCATCTGTCTTTCTAATGCCTGCAGTATCATATAAATTAACAGGGTATCCTCCAATATTTAAATGAACTTCTATAATATCTCTTGTTGTACCTGGAATATGCGTTACTATAGCTTTTTCCTGTCCTGCTAATTTATTTACAAATGTTGATTTTCCTGCATTTGGTGGTCCATAAATAGCTACATTCAAACCTTCTCGTATAATAATACCTGTTTCGTAGTTTTCTACTAGTTTTTTTAATTTTATAATAATTTGTTCTGTTGTTTTTTTTGTTTTTTCAATAGATATTGCATCATCTTCATATTCAGGATAGTCAATTGATACACTTATATGTGATAAAATATCTAGAATTTCTTGTCTTATTTCTTTAATTTTTTTACCAGTACTTCCTTCTAATTGCAATATTGCTGCTTTTTCGCTTTTACTTGTTTCAGCATTAATAAGGTCCATAACAGCTTCTGCTTGAGATAAATCAATCCGTCCTTGTAAAAAGGCTCTTTTCGTAAATTGTCCAGGTTGTGCTGGAGTTGCTCCATGTGAAAAAAGCAACGATAATATTTTTTTAGTAACTTCATTTCCTCCGTGGCATTGTATTTCAATCATATCTTCTTTTGTATATGTTTTTGGTGCCACAAATTTTACTAGCATAACTTGATCAATGATATTTTTTTTCTTATCTATAATTTTTCCATAGGTAATACTATGAGATAAAAGTGAATCAAAAGAGTTTTTACTTTTAAAAACTTTTTTGGCAATAGAAAAAGCATTTTTCCCACTCATTCTAATAATTGCAATACCTCCTCTTCCTGGTGGAGTAGATATTGCTGCTATTGTTGTTTCTGTAATCATTTCTTCTCCTATTATAAAAAAGGATGAACCTTTTGGTTCATCCCCTCCATAATCATTGTGTACTTTCTTAGTCGATACTTTTGATGATAACTTTCCGATAAGGGTCTTCACCAACACTATATGTTTCTATTTTATCATTTTTTTGCAGTGTTGCATGTATAATTCTTCTCTCATACGGATTCATCGGTTCTAGTGACACGCTTTTTTGTGTATCTATTGCCTTTTCAGCTAATCTAGTAGCAAGTCTCTCTAGCGTTTGTTCTCGTTTTTCACGATATCCTTCTGTATTAATAATGACTTTTTTATAAATTGGATTATTACGATTAACTACAATACTAGTTATAAATTGTATGGCATCTAGTGTTTCGCCATGTCTTCCAATAATAATTCCGCTTTTTTCTGTATCTATATTAATTTTAAGTTTTTCGTCAATTTCTTCAACATTAATCGTTGTTTTAATTTTCATTTTTTCAAATAGTTCACCTAAAAAATCATTAGCGATCTCTTTGGCATAATCGTGTAAAGTAATTCTAACTTTTGCTTCTTTTTCTTTTTTTATTCCTAAAATTCCTTTACTAGAATTTTCTTGTAATATTTCTATTTCTACTTGATCTTCTGAAACTTCTAATTGTTTTAATGCCAGAGAAATGGCTTCTTCAACGGTTTTTCCGCTTTGTTCAATTACCACATTTCCCATTATTTTTTATCTCCTTTTTTAACCTCTTTAGCAATTAGTACTTTTTGATTCTCTTTTTTGTTTTTATCTTGAGTTTTATTAATAATTAATTGTTGTCCTATCTGGAATGTATAAGTTAAAATCCAGTATAAACTCATACTTGCTGGTAATATAAAAGCAAAATACAGTGTCATTAAGGGTAACATGTATAACATCATATTGTTCATACCAGCAGCTGGTGCTTTTTTATTAGGATCTACTTTAGCAGGTTTGTTCTGATCTGTTTTCTTTTTAGTTAAAATTGCTGAAAAAACAGTAAGTATTACTGCTATTAATGGTAAAATCAATATAGGTAAGTATGTACTCATTTCAGGTCCAAATACAATTGCAGGTTTCCATTGTGGGGTTACACCTAAGTTTAAACCTAAGAAATTTAAATTAATTAATTCGCTTTGTGAAATATATTGAGAAACAGCTGCTAGTTTTTCTTGGCTGTTGTTTAGTAGGTTTATTATTGTTAATTGATTTACTACTTTTACTGAGCCTAATGTTCCATTAGCAATTTCTTGAATATCTAAAGCTTTATCTAGATTTAAGTCTACTAATAGGGTATTAGCAATATGACCAATAGATTCCCACGTTTTACCAACCATATATGATAGTGGGCTACGTAAGACTGTGTATAATCCAATTAAAATAGGGAACTGCAACAGCATTGGTAAACAACCACCTGCGCAACTAACATTATTTTCCTTGTATAGTTTCTGTATTTCTTGATTTTGTTTTTCTTGGTCGTTTTTATACTTTTCTTTAAGTTTATCGACTTCAGGTGTTAGTGAACTCATCTTTGTAGTCGATTTCATTGATTTTAGCGTTAACGGCAATAATGCTAATTTTATGACAACTGTAAATATGATAATCGCCAATCCATAGTTCTGAAATGCAACTGTTTTATATACAAAATATAAAACTTGTCCAAATGCATTATATAGAAAATCCATTTTTTTCTCCTTAAAATAACTATTTTACAGGATCATATCCACCCTTACTGAATGGATTACATCGTAAAACTCTCCATATTGCCATAAAAAGACCTTTAAGGGCCCCATGTTTTTCAATGGCAGTAATAGCATACTGTGAGCAAGTTGGTGTATATCGGCAAGATGGATTTGTATGTGGTGAGATTGCTTTTCTATAAAAAGTAATAATATATACAAAAATTTTCTTAAACATCTTTTTCCTCATTGAAAAGTTTGGTTTTTTTAAAAAGATAATTCATTTCTTTATACAAATCATGATAATTAGGAAAGTCCTCTGTTTTTCTAATAACAAATACAACTTCTGCCTTTTTTATATCTTTTTCAAATGTTCTATAACACTCTTTTACTAATCTTTTCAGCCTGTTTCTTTTAACGCTGCTTTTATATGCTTTTTTGCTAACGGTAATTCCAAGTCTCTGTCTTGTACTTTCAATACTGTACAAACTTAAATATTTTCCAAAATTCTTTTGTCCTTTACGGTATACTTTGGCAAATTCATAATTTTTTTTTAGAGATTCCGTTTGCATATTCTTATAAAAAGACTTATAGCTTAAAAAAGATCACATATCTGCGACCTTTATGCTGTAAGTTTTTTTCTGCCTTTCTGTCTTCTGCTTTTCAGTATTCTTCTACCACTAGCAGTTTTCATTCTTTTTCTGAAGCCATGCTCTTTGCTTCTTTGTCTTTTTTTTGGTTGATACGTTCTTTTCATTAATATAGCGCTCCAATCTTCAAAATATTGTTTATATCAATGCAGTCTTTTATATTTTCTATACACTGCTTTCTACCTATTTATAAAGCAAGTGATATTATACATAATATACAAGATGATGTCAAGATAAAGGTAGTACTCAAAATAGAGTTTTCCACAGGTTATAAATTAATTTAAATTACTTCTTGAAATAAAAAAATATTTCTGATATATTAGTAGTTACCTGTTGATAACTACAACTTATCAACAGCTTACGAAAGATAAAAACATTGTTTAAATAGTTATTAACATGTTTTTATCTTTTTATATATATGGGGGGAATTAGTGATGTACTTAAGTTTAGAGGATCTTTGGAACAATGTTCTTGAGGTTTTAAAATCTGAAATGACCGAAATTGGCTTTAATACCTGGTTAAAACCCATAAAACCATTGACACTGGAAGAAACTTCTATTTCTTTGGAAGTTGAGGTTGAATTTACTAAAGGAGTGTTAGAAAGTCGTTATTTAGGTCTTATAAAAAACTCGTTAAAGCATTTAACAGGTAATGATTTTTCTGTTACTTTTTTATTGCCTAATCAAAATATTGAACAAGACGATAATATAGATTATCAAAATGTTAACAAACAATTATCAACCCATTCATCATTAAATCCTGAATATACTTTTTCTAAATTTGTAATTGGTAGTAGTAATCGTTTTGCTCATGCTGCAACTGTAGCTGTAGCAGAAGCTCCTGCCACAACATATAATCCTTTATTTTTGTATGGAAGCAGCGGATTAGGAAAAACTCATTTAATGCATGCTATTGGTCATCACATTTTAAAACATAATAAAGGAATCAAAGTTATGTATGTTCAAAGTGAAAAATTCACTAATGATTTAATTAATGCAATTACAACACGCTCATTGGAAGCATTTAGAGATAAATATAGAACAATTGATGTATTACTAATTGATGATATCCAATTTATAGCTGGCAAAAAGCAAACACAAGAAGAATTTTTCCACACATTCAATACATTATATGAAAACAAAAAACAACTTATTATTTCATCTGATAATCCTCCTGGTAAAATACAAACATTAGAAAATCGACTAAAAACTCGTTTTGAACAAGGATTAATAGCAGATATTGAAGCTCCAGATTATGAAACAAGAATAGCTATTTTGAGAAAAAAAGCTTCTACAGAAAATGTTATAGTTCCAGATAATGTTATGGAATATATTGCTAATAATTTTGTT
Organism: Clostridia bacterium; assembly: GCA_030590175.1. Lineage (GTDB taxonomy): Bacteria > Bacillota > Clostridia > DUPQ01 > DUPQ01 > JAFGUQ01. The sequence continues at coordinate 7,100 of JAUUZE010000014.1, read as the reverse complement.
TCAAATGTTCGTATTTTACAAGGTGCTTTAACTAGAATAATTGCTTATGCTTCTTTATCAAATAGAATTATTGATTTAGAGTTGTCTGAAAACGTATTAAAGGACATAAAAAACAAGCAAGACACGAATGATGTAACTATTCCTATCATTATTAATGTTGTTTCTAAATATTATGGTATTACTCCAAAAGAAATGACTTCAAAATCAAGAAGTCGTGATATTGCTCTTCCAAGACAGATAGCAATGTATTTAAGTAGAAAACACACAAATAATTCACTACCTAAAATTGGTCGTTATTTTGGAGGTAGAGATCATACTACTGTTATACATGCATGTGATAAAATAAAAAACAACTTAAAAAGAGATAAAGATTTAATAAGACAAATAGAAGAAAATGAAAGAAAACTTTCCCAATAGTTATAAACAATCTTTGTGTAAATGTTTATAACTTTTTGTGGATTATTACCATAAATAAATGATATAATTTTCTTAGGAAGTTATTAGAATTTTATCCAGTAGTTTATACACAGGGAAAAAGGGCTAGCACACGTTGTTTAACACCCTTATTAACAGTTTCCACAGCATATACTACTACTACTACTAAAATATATTTAATAAATAATAAAAAAAAGGGGACTTTAAAAAATGAAAATATACTGTTTAAAAAAAGATCTTAACGAAGCTGTTTCATCCGCTCAACGAGCTGTTTCCAATAAATCAATTTTAACTGTACTTGAAGGTATTCTTATTACAGCAAAAGATGATAAAATTATTTTAAGAGGAAATGATATGGAAATGGGTATTGAATATACTGTTTCTGGAAGAATAGAACAAGAAGGATCTGTTGTATTAACATCTCGTTATTTTTCAGAAATTGTTAGAAAGTTTCCAGAAGATGAAATAGAAATTAGTTGTGATGAAAATTTTAAAATCCATATAACTTGTCAAAATTCAACTATTGATTTAATTGGATTAAATCCACAAGGTTTTCCTGAAATTCCATCTATTGATGAAGAAAATACAATTACATTAAAACAAGAAATTTTAAGAAATATGATTAAACAAGTTGTTTTCAGTGTTAGTATTGATGAAAAAATGCCTGTTTTAACAGGAAGTTTATTAGAAACAGCAGAAAATTGTATTTATATGGTAGCAATTGATGGATATAGAATGTCATATAGAAAAGAGTATGTATTAGGAACAAAAGAAGGTGTTTCAGTAGTTATTCCTGGTAAAGCATTAAATGAAGTGGCACGTTTGTTAAAAAATGATGAAGAAGATGTTTCTATTCATTATGGAAAAAATCAAATCCTTTTTAATTTTGGTAATTGTAAATTAATTACAAAACTACTACAAGGAGATTATTTAAATTATAAAAGTATTTATCCTGAAAGTTATGATACAGAAATTGAAGTTGATACAAAAAATATACTAGCTTCAGTTGATCGTGCTAATTTAGTTATAACAGAGGATAAAAGAACACCAGTTAAATTTGAAATAGATGATTTATCAATGATTATTACATCAGCAACTGATATTGGAAAAGTTGAAGAAACAATAAGTATAAAAAAAGAAGGAAATGATTTATCTATTGCTTTTAATCCTAAATTTATTATGGATGCTTTAAAAAATATTGAAGATGAAATAATAAAAATTTCATTTTCTGGAAGTATTGGGCCATGTGTGATTTCAGCTTTAAATTCAGATGAGTTTTCTTATGTAATACTACCAGTAAGGACAAATTAATGAAAAAAGTAAAAATTACAACAGAATATATTAAATTAGACCAATTTATAAAATTTGTAGGAATTACAGGTAGTGGTGGAAATGCTAAAGTATTTATTGAAAATGAAAACATTTATGTAAATGACGAAATTGAAAAAAGAAGAGGAAGAAAACTCTATAAAAAAGATGTAATAACTATTAATCAAATAAAATATTTAATAAGTTGAGATAAACAATTGTATATAACATCAATTAAACTAAAAAATTACCGTAATTACGAAGAAATTAAAATATCTCCCTTAAAAGATATTAATTTAATTTATGGAAAAAACGCTCAAGGTAAAACTAACCTTATTGAATCTATTTATTTAGCTTCTACTGGGAGATCTCATCGAACATCAAAAGAAATACCATTAGTTAAAGAAAATGAAGAAGTTTATTATATTAAAATTAAAGGAAAAAAAGAAGATATTCCATTTACCATTGAAATAAAATACAAAAAAGGTGAAAAAAAGCAGATTAAATTAAATAATTTACCTGTAACAAGGTTAGGTGAGTTAATTGGCGTATTAAACACTGTAATATTTTCTCCTGAAGATTTACAAATTATAAAACAAGGTCCATCAGAAAGAAGACGTTTTATAGATATATTAATTTCACAGACAAATAATCAATATTTTTATCAATTACAGATATATCAACGTATTATTAAGCAAAAGAATGCATTATTAAAGAAAAAAGATATAAATAAATATATTGAATTATTAGATGTATATAATGAAAAAATTTCTGAAACAGCATTTTTTATTATTAATGAGAGAATGAAGTTTTTGAAAAAAACAGCTGTATTTTTTAATAAATACATAAAAAAACTATCAAATAACAAAGAATTTGGTGAAATTACCTATTTTTCATCTTTGGGAAATACAATGGATGAAATAAAAAAAACACTTGAAAAAAACAAAAAAAAGGAAATCAGAAGCAATATTTCCCTTTATGGACCACATCGTGATGATTTTACCATATTAATTAATAATAAAGACGTTAAACAGTATGGATCACAAGGACAACAAAGGACAGCAGTATTATCTTTAAAGTTGGCAGAAATTGATATTATAAAAAAAGAAACAGGATATTATCCCGTTTTATTATTAGATGATGTAATGAGTGAATTAGATATTAGTAGACGAAAATTTTTAACTGAGAGCATTAAAACAAAGCAAACATTCATTACTAGTACAGAAAAGAAGAATTATGCTAATTTTAAAGAAAAAACCACTTTCTTTTATGTTCATAATGGGCAAATTGACAAGAGATAATCAATTGAAAATAAGAAGGTAATGTTATATAATATTATATAACGTTTTTATAGTGAGGAGAGAGGAATGTTTCTTCATATTGGTGAAGAATATTTAATAAAAAAAAACAACATTATTGGCATTTTCGATATCGAAAATACAACTATATCTAAAATCACTAGAGAATATTTAACGGATAAAGAAAAAAGAGGACAAATAGTCACAATAAATGATGAATTACCAAAATCATTTATTGTAACTCGTGAAAAAAATATAAATAAAATATTTATTACCTCAATTTCATCAAGAACATTGGAAAAAAGGATGAAAAGGTAAAAATAAGGAGAAAAAATGTCAAATAACACATATGATGAGTCAGATATACAAGTATTAGAAGGATTAGAAGCTGTACGTAAGCGACCTGGTATGTATATTGGATCAACATCTTTAAGGGGTTTACACCATTTAGTATATGAAATTGTTGCAAATAGTGTAGATGAAGCTTTAGCTGGACGATGCGATAAAATTGAAATAGTTATTGATAAAGGTAATATTATTACTGTTATAGATAATGGTAGTGGAATTCCTGTTGGAAAACATCAACAAATGGGTATTCCAACACTGGAAGTTGTTCATACGATATTACATGCTGGTGGAAAATTTGATTCTAATGCTTATGGTATTTCGGGTGGTCTTCATGGAGTAGGAGCTTCTGTTGTTAACGCTTTATCTGAATGGATGGAAGTAACTGTATATAGAGATGGAAAGACATATAAGCAGCGTTATGAAAAGGGAATAACAGCTTCATCACTTGAAATAATTGGTGAAAGTAGCTCTACGGGTACAAAAACAGTATTTAAAGCAGATGAAAGTATTTTTGATAGCATAGAATATGATTATGAAGTAATGCTAACAAGATATCGTGAAATGGCCTTTTTAAATAAAGGAGTTTATATTAAATTAGTAGACAGAAGAGAAGAAGAAGAACTTTTAAATGTACTTCACTATGAAGGTGGAATTAGTTCCTTTGTTCAATATTTAGATAGAAACAAAGAAAGTTTACTTGATGTCCCTATTTACTTTTTTAATGAAAAAGATGGATCTTCTGTTGAAGTAGCCTTGCAATATAATAATAAATATTCTGAAACTGTTTTTAGTTATGCAAACAATATAGCTACCATTGAAGGTGGGATGCATGTAACTGGTTTTAGATCAGCTTTAACAAAGGTATTTAATGATTATGCTCGAAAAAATAACATATTAAAGGAAAATGACAAAAATTTACAAGGAGAAGATGTTAGAGAAGGAATGACAGCCGTTCTTAGTGTTAAGTTACCAGAACCTCAATTTGAAGGGCAAACTAAGTCAAAATTAGGAAATAGCTATATAAGAACATTAGTAGAAAAAACAGTTAATGAAAAATTATCTGGATTTTTAGAGGAAAATCCACAAATAGCCAAAATGATTATGGACAAGACGCTTAATGCTTCGAGAGCAAGAGAAGCTGCAAGGAAAGCAAGAGAATTAACTAGAAGGAAAAATGTATTTGAAGGAAATTCTTTACCTGGAAAATTAGCAGACTGCTCTGATACAGATCCTGCTAATTGTGAAATATTCATTGTAGAAGGAGATTCTGCTGGAGGTAGCGCTAAACAAGGTAGAGAAAGAAAATTTCAAGCAATATTACCTTTGTGGGGAAAAATGCTTAATGTTGAAAAATCTAGAATTGATAAAGTATTAAATAATGAAAAATTACATCCATTAATTACTGCATTAGGTACAAGTATTGCAGAAGATTTTAATATTGAAAAATTACGTTATCATAAAGTAATTTTAATGGCAGATGCAGATGTAGATGGAGCACACATTAGAATGCTTCTATTAACCTTCCTATATAGGTTTATGAGAGAATTAATAGAGAAAGGTTATATATACATAGCACAACCACCATTGTTTAAAGCTGAAAAAGGAAAGAAGTTCTTTTATGCCTATAATGATAAAGAATTAGAAAAAGGGCTTGAAGAGAGACTATGGTTAAGAAAAGAATGCACTATTCAAAGATATAAAGGGTTAGGAGAGATGAGTGCAATTCAATTATGGAACACCACAATGAATCCTGAAACGAGAACAATCTTACAGGTATCTTTGGATGATGCTATGGCTGCTGAAAGTGCAATCACTGATTTAATGGGAAATGATGTAGCACCAAGGAAAGCCTTTATTCAAAAACATGCAAAAGAAGTTACATTGGAAAACTTAGATATTTAAAAAAAGGAATAAAAGTTTCACGTGAAACATATCACGTGAAATTTTTTTATGATATACTAGAAAAAACATATAAAAGGGGAAATTCATGGCAAAAATTATTGCTGTAGCTAACCAAAAAGGGGGCGTTGGAAAAACAACAACGTCAATCAATTTAAGTGCAAGCTTAGCTCATTTAAACAAAAAAACATTATTAATAGATAATGATCCACAAGGAAACTCTAGTAGTGGTTTAGGTATTGATAAGTATAAGGTAGAAAAATCTACTTATGAAGTAATTATAGATGATTTAGATATTAAAGAAGCTATTTTGGAAACTATGATGCCTGATTTACACCTCTGTCCTTCAAATATTAATTTAGCAGGAGCAGAAATTGAATTAGTTAGCCAAATGACGAGAGAAAACCGCTTAAAGAATGCAATTAAAGATATTAGAGACGAATATGATTATATTATCATAGACTGCCCTCCATCATTAGGGCTATTAACTTTAAACTCTTTAACAGCTGCAGATACAATTTTAGTGCCAATACAGTGTGAATATTATGCTTTAGAAGGATTAACTCAACTAATGAAAACAGTTAAGTTAGTAAAAAAACATTTAAATCCAACTTTAGAAGTAGAGGGGGTTGTTCTCACAATGTTTGATCAGAGAACAAATCTGTCTTTAGAAGTTGCTGAAGAAGTAAGAAAACACTTTGGAAATAAGGTATATGGTACTATTATTCCTAGAAATGTTAGATTAAGCGAAGCGCCTAGTTATGGATTACCAGCAATAAAATATGATGCAGCATCTAAAGGTGCTATTAGCTATTTAAATTTGGCAAAAGAAGTTATAGAGTGCACTTAAGAGGGAAATAATGAAAAAAAAATTAGGAAAAGGCCTAGACGCCTTATTTGAAACAATTACAGAAGATGAAACAAAAAATGTTACAGAAGTGGACATTAATTTAATTAATAGAGATAATAATCAGCCACGAAAGCGTTTTGATGAAGAAGAAATTAAAAATTTAGCTCAATCAATAAAAACAAACGGGATTATACAACCTCTAATTGTTAGAAAAGACAATAACGGTTATACGATTATTGCTGGAGAAAGACGTTATAGAGCTGCAAAAAGTATACATTTAGAAACAGTACCTATTGTTGTAAGGGAAGTTACTGTTAAACAGATACTTGAGTTTGCATTAATAGAAAACATACAAAGAAAAGACTTAAATGCTATTGAAGAGGCAAAAGCATTTAAAAGACTTCAAGAAGAGCACCAGATGACTCAAGAGGCCATTTCAGACAGCGTTGGTAAAAGTAGGGTATCTATTACTAATAAGCTTAGACTGCTTAATTTAGACCCTCAAATACAAGAACTTATTATTAATGAAAAATTATCAGAAGGACATGGAAGAGCACTACTTGGAATTGAAGATAAAGCCTTAAGAGTAAAAGTTGCAAATAAAGCAGTAATAAACAAACTGAATGTAAGAGAAATTGAAAAAATTGCCAATGCAACACCAAAAAAGAAAAAAGAAAAGAAGCCTGTATTAAATGAGCAAGAATATTCTTTTGTTGAAAATGAATTAGCTAAAAAATTAGGGACAAAGGTAAAAATAACTAGAAGTAGCAAAAAGGGGAAAATAGTAATTGAATATTATTCTTTAGAGGGATTAAATAGAATTATTGATATTATGAAGAAATAAGCAATTGTTTCACGTGAAACAAAGGAGGAACCACTATGGATGAGAGTACTTTATTAATAGTATGTTTAGTTATGACGTTTGTTATCTCAATAATAACAAGTATCATTGTTGCAACTAT